>CAZIJC010000174.1:0-8789 GCA_964539385.1 uncultured Anaerolineales bacterium
GAGATGTGCCAGAATGCCGGCGTGGCATTCGACGTGGTCGGCGTCGAGTTCATGTACGGTACGCACGGCCTGGGCTACAGTATGCGCGACATGCTTCACATCTCGAACCAGTTGGACCGGTTCGGCGCACTCGGCAAGCCGGTGCACGTGACGGCGTGCGGGGTGCCGTCGGCGTGCGACCCGGACCCGTATGCCGAGATCGGCGGCGCCCAGCACACGAGCGGCGCCGGCGGCATCTGGCGAAAGCCCTGGGACGAGGTCGTCCAGTCCGACTGGATCGACGAGTTCTGCCGCATTGCTATCTCCAAGCCGTTCATCGCGGCGATTTCGTGGCGAGACTTCTCCGACCACAAGCCCCACTACTGGCCGCACGGCGGCCTCCTGCGCAAGGACATGAATCCGAAGATTGCCTACCAGCGGCTGATGGGTGTGCGGCAGGAGATCTGGCCGGAGGGCATCAAGGGCCAGGCCAACTCGAACGTCGTCTGGCCCGACGGATAGGGGCGACGCCCACGCAGCGCCGGGCGGCAAGGCACACCTGGGCGATCATCGCGCGGCCCGTACGGGCCGCGTTGCTGTTGCGCTCGGGCGGCGTGCGGCGGGCAGTCGTACGTGTTTAGCGCCCCACCCGCCACCAAGAGGGTGGCACGGCAGCGGCGAAGCCGTGGGTCGCGTCGCGCCGAGGAGCACACGGTCACGCTGCGCGTGGCCGTGCCACCCGGCTAAACACGTACGGGCAGTCATGCCTGCCAAGAGTGTGCGCGGTGGGTCCGGAGACCCGCCGCGCGAAGTGGCAGCGCCGAGCACGCACGCTTCGGGCAGGGCGCAGTCTCTTGTGGCGGCGTGGGGCTTTCGCCATAATGCGGCCATGAGTGGTTCCGCGGGTATGCCGCCGGCCAGGAAGCAGGCGCTGATCGCGCGCGGCGAGCAGGCCGTGCTGGTTATCCTGGCGATTGTCGTCGTCGCAGGCGTGGCGTATCGGGCGATTTCGTACCTGCGCCTGGGCCAGCAGCCACTTGAGGTCATCCCGGCCGCGCCGCCCACCTACCGCGTGAACGTCAACGCGGCCGACTGGGTAACGCTGGCGCTGGTGCCGGGCCTGGGCGAGTCGCTTGCAAAACGGATCGTGGCGCTGCGCCAGGATCGCGGCGGCCGGTTCGACACCCTCCAGGACCTCATGGCGGTGCGCGGGATTGCCGAAAAGAAACTGGCGAAACTGCGACCGTTTCTGTTTGCCGGTCCGGCCGACAGCGCCGGAGAACCCGTCGAGATGACCGACACGCCGTGAGGGCGCGCGAGGCAGGTCGTTTCCGCCGACCGTCTCCGCGCCGCACGTGGCCGCTTCTCGGGGACCCGCCCGCGCCCTACGGGCTGCCCTTCTCGGGCGTGGCCTACTCGAGGGCGCCTTTGATCTTGAGGATGCCGATGTTGTTGTCGCCGGCCTCCTTGAACAGGAGGACCGCCTCGCCAGGCGCCATCGTGGTCTCGAGTTCCCGGAGACGCTGATCCAGTTCGGTGGGGCTCTGGGCGGTCCACTTCTCCGTACACTGCTTCTCCCAGGTGCGGAGCGTGAAGCCGTGACCCTCCTCGACCGTCGGCACGAGAATCTGCACGAGGTCGTTCTGTTGGAGGTGGGCCTTGATCACGGTGCCCAGGTCGTGGATCGTCGGATTGGTGTGCTCGCTGTAACATGGCGGCATGGCATGTCTCCTTAATTGGCCCATCGTCGCCTTCTGAGGTCGCTAAAGGGCCTTGAGCTGAGCGCGGTACAGGTTGGCGACCTTCAGCCTGCGGCCCATGTCGTTTCCTGCGTACATGGAGGCCTCGGTGCCGATCTCGTTGCAGAGGCGAAGTGCCTTGTCCTTGGTCGGTGGGGGCTCAGCCTCCGCTTTGTCAACGCGTTCCTGAATGCCCTTCTCGCGATTCTTCAGGGCCTGGGGACGCGTCGGCAGCTCGCCGGCCTCGGTGGCGACCAGATTGAGCAAGGCCTCTCCCAGTGCTACCAAGGCTTTCGCCTGCTCAATGGCGCTCTTGTTCTGGAGGGCGCCCTTGAAGGCACTGATGGCGTTCAGCATCTCTTGCTCGTCCGCCGAGAACCACTTCATGTTCCACGAAGACTCGGTCCCGGCCGTGCGGTCGGTAATGCGACTGAACGTTCCGGTAGGTACTGCCAACTGGCCGTCTTTGAGGACCAGGACGTCGAAGCCGACGTAGCCGATGGCAAGCGGCCGGTCAAAGGTCTGGCGCAGCCCGACCGACCCTTTGCTAACAAACGCGATGCGGACCGACGCGCCGATGTCGAGGTGCGGGGGCTTCGTATCGTCGCCTTCCTTCGCCGCATCGCCTGCTTTCGCCGCACCGCCCGCCGCTGGCTCGATGCTCTCGTTCATGGCATCCAGGACCGCCTTGTAGTCCTCCGCCGTTTCCTTGTCCTTCACGACGGGCAGTTTGAAGGGGGGGGTGTCCCCGAAGTCGACGGCGCCTCCGAAGACGCCCGTCTTGGTCGCCGAGATGTTTAGGCCGCCCGTCAGATAGACCCGTGTGATGACGCGGAGATAGAGTTCCTTGGTCTTGCGGTACCAGGGCTTCTTGGTTCCTTCCCAATAGTCGGCCAGGAGAGCCTTCCCCGAGGTCTTCGCCCAGGTGTGCAGTTTCCTGAGGACTTCCTCTTCGTCGAGGCCGTAGGTGTACGCGTCCCTGATGGTCACGGCCACGGTCGCGCGGTCGGCCCCCATGAGGCTCATGGCGAAGGGCACGCCCTTGATGGGCATGGCGAACCGGATCCCCTTGCCGGTCCGCACGTCCACCTTGTAGGTTGGGAAGGCGGCTCGCGGGGCCTCCACGTCAGTGAACCGCTTTGTCTTGGGGTCCCACGTCACGCGTCCCGGCCACGGCCGCGCGTGGCCCTCGGGGCCCGGCACGTACGTGTCTTCCCAGTACGCCGTCTGGTAGAAGTCGGCGTAGTCCAGCCTATGGAGGCGGGTCAGGCGCCGAGGGAGCGGCAGGAAGCCCCGGTTCTGCCAGAGCTTCTCCTCGTTCCTGACGGTCGTCTGCACGAGAAAGACGTCGCCGGGCTGGAGGTCTTCTGTCAGCGGATACACCGGCATGATCTGGCTGGCGCGAATAGTCTCGCACCATCCCTTGGCGACATCGCGCAACTGCTCGCGCCTTTCCCAGTCGGCACATCCGGACACGACCGCCAGACACAGAACGACCACCCCAGCACGCAGAGACAGGCGAGACATGGCAAGCCCTCCTCCAAAAGGACAAGACCAATACCATGATGCCAAGAACTCTACAGACTGTCAAGCAGAAAACCGTCGGGAACCAACGGCAGTCAGGCCCTTGTGGACGGGTGGTCGCGTCCGGGCCTCACGCTGTCGCAGCCCTTGGCTGCTGGGCGGTTGCTGGCGTCGGCCTGCTGTGGTAGAATGCCCTGCTTCCGGGAACTGCACGGAGCGCGCATGGACCGTTTTGAACTGGTTTCGGACTTCGAGGCGAAGGGCGACCAGCCCCAGGCCATCGATGCGCTCATCAAGGGCGTGGAGGCCGGCAAACGCTGCCAGACGCTGCTGGGCGTAACGGGCAGCGGCAAGACGTTTGCGATGGCCAACGTCATCGAACGGCTGCAGCGGCCGGCGCTCGTCATCAGCCACAACAAGACGCTGGCGGCGCAGTTGTTCAGCGAGTTCAGGAAGTTCTTTCCGGCGAGCGCGGTGGCCTACTTCGTGTCGTATTACGATTACTACCAGCCGGAGGCCTACATTCCCGCGCGCGACATCTACATCGAGAAGGACGCCTCGATTAACGACGATATCGACCGCCTGCGACTCCAGGCCACCAGCGCGCTGGCGAGCCGCCGCGACGTCGTCATTGTGGCCAGCGTCTCGTGCATCTACGGCCTGGGCGACCCGGAGGATTACGAGGCAATGGTCATCGGCCTGGAGTTAGGTCAGCGGATTGAGAGGGACGACCTGCTGCGGCGGCTCGTGGATCTTCAGTACGAGCGGAACGACATCGACTTCGGGCGCGGCCGGTTCCGCGTGCGAGGCGACTGCGTGGACGTGCAGCCCGCGTGCGAACAGTTCGCCTACCGCATCGAACTGTTCGGCGACCAGGTGGAGCGGATCGCGCTCGTGAACCCCACCACGGGCGAGATCCTCGGCGCCGAGCAGCAGTTGTACGTCTATCCGGCCAAGCACTACGTCATGCCAGAAGGACGCATCGGGCCGGCCTGTACCGCCATTGAACAGGAACTCACGGAGCGGCTGACGGAACTTCGCCGCGAAGGAAAACTGCTGGAGGCTCAGCGCCTCGAGGCCCGCACCAAGTACGATCTGGAGATGCTCCGCGAAGTCGGCTACTGTGCCGGCATCGAGAACTACAGCCGACACCTCTCGGGCCGCAAGCCCGGCCAACGCCCCTACTGCCTGCTCGACTACTACCCGGACGACTATCTGATGTTCGTCGATGAGAGCCACGCGACCGTGCCGCAAATCCGGGCCATGTACGCCGGTGACCGCAGCCGCAAGGAAACCCTCGTCCAGCATGGGTTCCGGCTGCCGTCGGCGCTCGACAACCGGCCGCTGACGTTCGAGGAATGGGAATCGCTCGCGCGGCAGGTGTTCTTCATCTCCGCGACGCCCGGCGACTGGGAGATCGAAAAGTCGAGCGGCGAGGTTGCCGAGATCCTCATCCGCCCGACAGGGCTCGTGGACCCGCAGATCCGCGTTGAGCCGGCGACCGATCAGGTCCGCCACTGCCTGGCCGAGGTCCGCCGGCGCGCCGCGTGCGGCCAGCGGGCCCTGGTGACCACGCTCACGAAGCGGCTGGCCGAGGACCTGTCGGAGTACTTCCGCCGCGAGGGCATCAAGTGCGAGTACCTCCACAGCGAGGTCAAGGTTTTCGACCGCAGCGAGATTCTGCTCAACCTGCGCGCCGGAAAGTTCGACGTGGTTGTGGGCGTGAACCTCCTGCGCGAAGGACTCGACCTGCCGGAGGTGAGCCTCGTCTGCATCCTCGACGCCGACCGCGAGGGGTTCCTGCGGTCCGATACCAGCCTTCTCCAGACGATCGGCCGCTGCGCCCGCCACGCCAGCGCCGAGGTCATCTTCTACGCCGACACCGTGACGGGCAGCATGGAGCGCGCCATCGACGAGACACGGCGTCGGCGAGAAAAGCAGACCGCCTATAACACCGAACACGGCATCAAACCGGAGACCATCCGCAAGGCCATCCGCTCCGGCATCGAGGCCGAGGTCGAGGGCCGCAGGGCCGCACGCCGCGCCGTACACCTCAGCGAAAAGGATTTCGCACGGACCGAACTCGTCCGCGAACTCGAAACCGAGATGCACCGGGCGGCCGAACAACTCGAATTCGAACGTGCCGCCGAACTCAGAGACCGCATTCAGGAACTGCTCCATGAAACCCAAACGACCCCCTAATACCATTCCCCTCGACCGGCTGAAAGGTCGTGCCCTCGAGAGCCTTCAGCCGCTCCTCACGCTCGCGCTTGAGGAGGACATCGGCCCGGGCGACCTCACGAGCAACGTCCTCATCAATCACGAGGCCGTCGGCGACGCCGAGTTGGTGGCCAAGGCCGACGGCGTGGCGGCCGGGCTGTTCTGCATCCAGCCGATGTTCAACCGTGTGGACAACCGCCTTCAGTTTCAACCCAACGTCGAAGACGGCGAGCGGGTCAAGCCGGGCGACGTCCTCGGCCGCATCCACGGCCCCGTGCGACCGTTGCTGACCGTGGAGCGGACCCTGCTGAATTTCCTCCAGGCCCTGTCGGGCATCGCGACGCTTACCGCGAAGTTCGTCCAGGCTGCGGCCGGCACGGGGGCCATCATCCTCGACACGCGAAAGACCACCCCCGGCTGGCGGTACCTGGAGAAGTACGCCGTCCGAATGGGTGGCGCCGTCAACCATCGCACCGGCCTCCACGACGGCGTCCTCATCAAAGACAACCACCTGGCCGTTCGGGCCCCGCAACACGTCGGCGAGACCATCGCCGAACTCGTCCGCGAGGCCCGCCAGCGGATCTCCCCCGAGATCCCCATCCAGGTCGAGGTCGAGAGCATTGAGTACCTCGAGGAGATCCTCGCGGCCGAGCCCGACGTCGTCCTGCTGGACAACATGAAACCGGCCGCACTCCGCGAGGCGGTGCGCCGGCGCGACCGCTTGTTTGGGGACAAAGGACCGGCGCTCGAGGCCTCCGGAGGCGTCACGCTGCGCAACGTCGGCGCCATCGCCGCTACCGGCGTGGATCGCATCAGTGTGGGGGCGCTGACGCACAGCGCGCCGAACCTCGATGTGTCGCTCGAGGTTCACCCGGCGTCACGACCCCGTCCCGGCCGGCGCGCGGGGTAACGGATGGCAGCCCGGTCCTTCGGAAAGGAAAGTCCGTGGATCCGCGGGTCGGCTTAGCGCTTCGTCGCCGACGTTCGCGGCCGGTCCGTCCGGAGGATCTGTCCGCCGAACTGGGCGTGCCGCCGCAGCGCATCGTTGCTGCGGTCGATGAGTTAGGCCGCCTGGGATTTGTCATCGAATCTCATCCGATGCAGGGGCTTCGCCTCGTCGAGGCGCCGCCGGGGCTGTTTGCGGAGGAAGTGGCGTGTGACCTTGTCGTCTCGCGGATTGGGCGGCGCGTCCGATGTGTGGAGACGACCCGATCCACCAACCACCTCGCGTGGGAGGCGGCGGATCGGGAGCAGGACGCGGCTGACGGCTTGGCCATCCTCGCCGAGTACCAGACCGCCGGCCGCGGACGACGGGGCAACCGCTGGATCGCCCCGCCGCACACCTCCATTCTTTGCTCGGTGATCGTCTGGGTGCCGCTTACGCCGACTCGGGGGGGACTCCTGACTCGCGCAGCCGCCGTCGCCGTCGCCGAGGCGATCGAACGCGAGTGTCGCCTGAGCGTCGGAATCCGGTGGCCAAACGATCTGGTGGTCGATGACCTGAAGGTTGGCGGCATCCTGGTGGAAGCGCGGCCGGCTGCCGACGGGACGGGGCCGGCCGTCATCGGCGTCGGCATCAACTGCACGCAGGAGCCGAACGCCTTTCCGCCGGACTTCCGCCGCAGCGCTGCCAGCCTGGCCATGTTCGGAGAGGACGTGGACCGCACGCTGCTGGCCAAGCGGCTGCTCGAGAGGCTGGATCATGCGCTCGGTCGCATGGCCGACGACGGCATCAGCGAACTTCGCCGCCATGCGGCACAGCGGTGCCGAACCCTTGGCCGACGCATTACCCTGAGCGACCGCCACGGCACGTTCAGCGGCGAGGTGCTGGACCTCGACCCGGACTACCAACTCGTTCTGAGGCTTGCCGAAGGGGCTATCCGCCGCTTTACGGCCATGACCACATGCGTCGTTTCCCAAGACGGAACGTAAGAAAACCGCCCTAAATCCGAGGCGCGCGCCGAGGTTGGAGCAGCAATTCTCCTCGGTCTTTCGTATGGCCAGTGCGGCGCGCAAACTATCGTGCCATAAGGAGTTATGGCGCGAACCCAGGCCTGCGCCGGCAGCACGGACCGCCACCGCACTTGACGGCGGGCCGTTCATCGTTACCTTCAATAGTGCATCATCAGGGCGGAACTGGCGGTCTTCAACAACCGTCGCCTTTTTTTGGCTTGGACTGTTAGAATGGGCAAGATGGAAATTATAGGAAATCTTGTGAAGGTAAGGGGCCGTTCGGCCGATAGACATACCGCTCGCTGCGTCGATGGCAGACGCCGAGTGGGCAGTCCGGCCTGTCGTGCCGCTGCCCGGCGAAGCACGCGTAAGAAGGGGGTGAGAAGCGATTAGCGCGTGGCAAGGGCAACCGTACGACTACCGCCTTGGGTTTGCGGGCGGCGTTACGAAGGGCCGGGCACAGCAATAGTGACAAGGGCGAGTAAGGGAACCTGATCAGCCCCCTGCGGGCGGCAAAGGCACAAGGAGAGATTAAGATGAAACGTGCGGCAAAAACGGGCTTTACCCTGGTTGAGATTCTCATTGTCGTGATCATTCTGGGCATTCTGGCGGCGATCGTCATCCCGCAGTTCACGGAGGCGTCGGCCGAGGCACGGGTCAGCAACATAATGACCAACCTCCAGACCATCCGGAGTCAGTTGCTCCTCTACAAGACGCAGCACCTGGAAAACTACCCGGCCGACGGCGCCGGTGAGGGGCACGCCGAGTTTGAGGACGAGTTGTGCAACTACTCCGACAACACAGGCGCCACCAGCGCCACCCCCAACGCGGCACATCCCTACGGGCCGTATCTCCAGAGCGTCCCCACCAACCCGATCGGCGACACCAACACGGTGACCGTCGTCCAGAACGGGGCCACGGTGTTCGCGGCACCGGCCGCCGACGCCGGCTGGTGGTTCAATGCCGTAACGGGCGAATTCCGCGCCAACCTGACGGACGCCCAGACGACCGTCAGCGGCACGATAATCAACCAACTGTAAGACAAAACGCTGTGGGTGCGCAGCGGTGACCGCCAGCCTCTTCGTGTAGGGGCGAAGAGGCATGGAGCCGGGGGCAGAGACGCTTGGAGCGTCCGCTGCCCCCGGTATTTCTTTCGCATCCTACAGCGCCACTTCCCGCGCGGCGGGTCTCCCGACCCGCCGCGCAACGGCGAAAAGGGGCTTTCGAGCGCGGTGGGTCTCCGCACCCACCGCGCCGAAAACGGCGATTTCGCCCATGCGCGGCCCGTACGGGCCGCGCATGAAGCAGCGTAGTAGTATTAGCCCGGCTATTTCACGCGTGCATTGTGTGTTGGTGATACGTGGAGTTGTGTTG
>CAZIJC010000175.1:0-8760 GCA_964539385.1 uncultured Anaerolineales bacterium
CGAACAACTCATCCGCCGTAAACCCGACCTCGTCTTCGGGCAGAATCTCGGGCGGCTTCTCGGGGACCTCCTTCTCGGGCGCATCCTGCTTGGGCAGGACCGGCACGGCGTGAAAGGCGAGGCCGTAGATCAGACAGGCGGCGCCCGCCAGAAGCAGCAGAATCGTCACCGTGGCTCGCCCGCGGGCGAGGCGCCTACGACCGCATTTGCCGTACGCCATCCGACCGACCTTTCCGTTACGTTCATGATGCGTGAGCAAGTTGAGACTGGCGGAGGCGAATGGGAATCGAACCCACCCGGGACTTGTTCAAGCCCCACACTGGTTTTGAAGACCAGGAGCACCACCAGGCACCGGTCGCCTCCGCCCTATTCGGCGGCCATCTTCCGGACCGCCTCTTTGTAGAACATCATAGCCGGCGAGCCGCCGAAGGCAATGGCCATCCAGGCGGCCTCGTCGATCTCCTCCTGCGAAAAGCCCATCTGGCGAGCCTTGTTGATGTGGATCCTGACGCACGGTTCGCACTTCGCCAGGACCGACAGGGCGATGTTCAGCGCCTGTTTCGTCGCCGCGTCGAGGGCGCCCGGTTGGCCCGCCTTGCCCATGAAGGCCTTGAAAGCCTGTTCGATGCCGGCCGGCGTCGCATGCGGCGCGCAGCACGCCTGGCCGGCCGGCGGTTCGGCACAGCAGGCCTCGTCCGAGGCGTGCGCGCCGTCCGAGGCCGGCTGCCCCCCGGCGCAGCACGGTTCGTCGGGTTCGATGGACATGGCGATCCCCTTTTCGGTGGTCTGCGTTTCGGCGGCCGCCGGCATGGTGCGTCGGCCGCTCGTCGTCACCGCGACCCGGCCCGTCCCTTTGCCTGTCACCTCACCGATGACGGCGGCGGCCGGCACGCCTTCTTCGTGCAGCCGCGCGACGAAGGCCTCGGCCTTGGCGGCGGGAACGGCAACCAGCAGGCCGCCGCTCGTCTGCGGATCGAAGCAGACGTCAAGCATCGCCTCGGTCACGCCGTCGCCGGCGTCGGCGCTGGAGGCGGACGATTCGCGGTTCCGCTCGATGCCGCCGGGGATGATGCCCTCGGCGAGGCACTCCAGGACACCCGGAAACAGGGGAACCTCGTCCCAGACGATCCGGACATCGACACCGCTCGCCCGCGCCATCTCCGCCAGGTGCCCCATCAGGCCGAACCCGGTTACGTCGGTGCAGGCGTGCGCGTCGAACTCGAGCATCCGCTCCGCCGCCGTCCGATTCAGCGTCGTCATGGAGTCGGCGATGGCGCCGGCGGCCGCTTCGGGGGCGCGGCCAATCTGGACGGCAAAGGCCAGGATGCCCGTGCCGATGGGCTTCGTCAGGACGAGGGCGTCGCCCGGACGGGCGCCGGCGTTCGTCAGGATGCGGTTCTTGTCAATGAGGCCGGTGACCGCAAAGCCCGCCTTGATCTCGGCGTCCTTGATGCTGTGCCCCCCGACCACCGCGACGCCGGCTTCGGCCATCTTGTCGATGCCGCCGCGCAGCATCTCGCGCATCACGTGGTCGGGCACCTCGCGGATCGGGAACCCGACGACCGACAGCGCCGTCAGCGGCCGGCCGCCCATCGCGTAGACGTCGCTCAGGGAGTTGGCGGCGGCAATCTGGCCGAACACGTACGGGTCGTCCACGGAGGGGCAGAAGACGTCCACCGTCTGCACGAGGCACAGACGGTCGTCGAGCGCGTAAACGCCCGCGTCGTCTCCCGCGGCGGAGCCGACGAGCACCTTCGGATCGTCGATGTCCGGCAGGTCCGCCAGCACGCGCTTCAGCGAGGCCTGGTCAATCTTGGACGCGCAGCCGGCCTTCTCGACGAGGGCGGTGAGCCGCACCGGCCCGGTCGGGGCGTCGAGCCTCTCGCCCGCGCACAGGCAGACGTTCTTGGCCTTGAACAGGTCGCAGGGGCAGGCCTTCTTCGGATCGCAAATGCAGTGGCCCAGCCGAATCGACCGCTGCATGACACGCTTGCGTTTCTCACGATCGACCATGGCATCATCCTGACGGAGTGCGGGACGCCACCCCCGCATTATACCGGGACGCTGCGTTCAGCCAAAGGGTTTGACGTGGCGGGGCACGCGGGGTTCGCGGGCGTCGGCAGGCCGCGGCCTCGCGGCACCCGGCTTGCGTGAAGGCGCGCCGGCCCCGGAGTTCGACAGAAAAGGCGGGGAAGCCTGCATCGCTTCCCCGCCTCTCATCTTCGCTACCGCGCTGTCAGTCGATGGTGAACGTCGTCTTCTCGTGCGACCATTTGAACGGCCCGAGTTGGGGGTCAACCTTAACCGTGTACGTGCCTTTGAGTCCTGGTGGCACTCGCCATGAGTACCGGCAGACCCCGCCTCACCCATACTCGAACGAGGCTGTGGTGACCGGCTTTCCGCTTTCGCCGACGATCTGTAACTTCGGAGCGGGAACCAGGCTGCGGCCCCTGTAGACCACCGGCCGGTAGGACTCGCCGGCTTTTCCGAGATACTGGAGGCCAACAGACACCGTCTTGACAGCGCCCTTTTTTGAGATGCCGACAGGGGTCTTGACGGTGATGGGTTCGCCGCCTTCAACGGTCGTGGTCTGGCCGTCCGTGACTTTGACGGTGGCGAGTTTGCCAAGCACCTTCGTGCCCTCGATCCGCCAGATGGTGGGCCTCCCCTTCGTGTCTACCCCCTTGGCGTGGAGTTTGATGCTCTTGACCTTGTAGTCGCCCGCCGGCAGCGGCACCTCCCGGTTCGGCGGGACGGGAGCCACACGGCCTCGGACCTCGATTTCGACGACCATCCCCGGCGTTGCGACGTTGAGTTTGCCGTTGCCGGCGGCGGCATACGTCGTCAAGGCACCAGCGATCAACACCAGGACCGCAGCCGCAATCAGCCACCTTTTCATCGGCCCGGCTCCTTCTTCGGTCGTCCCCGAACGGGGCGGACCTCACGGTCCGCCAGGGTCAGCCCCGCGCCCGCGTTTACAACCCAATTCTACCCTATCCTGGCTGCGTGTCAAGCGATTTCTCGACCTCCGTTGGGAAGGGGTGTGGCAACGATTTCCGGCATGGGACGATTTCCTGCGGCTTGGCCTCTGTGGTGGTTGTAGCGCCGGGGTTTATCCCCGGCGTATCCTGGCCGGTGCCGCCGCCAACGGCCGCCGGGCATAAAGCCCAGCGCTACAACCGCCTGCGCTCGCCATAAGAACTTGCCACACCCGAAGCGTGTACGGTCTGGAACTGTTTCTGGACAAGCCGCCGGCAGCGAGTATGATGGGGAGGGGGAGGGTTACGTCTTAAGTTTGTAACGCCCTTTCAGGGCTTGTCATTCGCCATCTTCTCCGAACCCCAGGGCGTTGCCACGGGTTGAAGAATTGGAGCCTTGCAGGCTCCCCGCCGTTGGGACCGGGGCGCAAGATAGCGCCTGGAACTCAGATTGATAGGATGATACCATGTCGAAACACCTGTTGTCTTCTCAAGCGCACGCTTCGGCCGAGGCTGAGGCAACGCCGGCCCGGCCCGCAGGGCCGCCGTCGGTGAGCCGTCGGGGGTTTCTGAAGCGAGCGGCGGCGGCGGGGGGCCTGTTTGTGGCGCCGTGGATCGTCCCCTCCTCGGCCCTGGGCCGCGACGGGGCCGTGCCGGCGAGCGAGCGCATCGTGGTGGGCGGCATCGGCATCCGCAGCCGCGGCGGCAGCGACCTGCGGTGGATGCTGCCGGAAAAGGACGTCCAGTTCGTGGCGATCTGCGATGCGCAGAAGGCCTCGCGCGATAAGGTCAAGCAGATAGTGGACCAGCGCTACGGCAACTCCGACTGCGCGATGTACAACGACATCCGCGAGTTCCTCGGCCAGCGCACGGACATCGACGCCGTGCTCGTCGCCACCGGCGACCGCTGGCATGCCCTGGCTGCGATTCTGGCCATGCGGTCGGGCAAGGACATCTACACCGAAAAGCCCTCCTGCATGACCATCGCCGAAGGGAAGGGAGTCGTCGAGACCGCCAGGCGGTACGGACGGGTGTACCAGACGGGCACGCAGCGGCTGAGCCAGGGCAACCACGTGTTCTGCTACGAGATGGCCCGCCTGGGCCGCCTCGGCAAGGTGCACACCGCCCGGGCGCACATCGCCCCGTGGGACGCCGCCGTCATGAAGACCGACTGGCTGCCGGCCGAGCCGGAGCCGCCCAAGGACGTCGTCAACTGGGACCTGTGGCTGGGTCCGTGTCCGTGGCGACCGTACAACTCGCGTTACGTCCGCGGCGGTTGGCGTGGGTACTTCGATTTTCACACGAGTTGTATCGGCGAGTGGGGGGCGCACACGTTCGCGCAGGCGCAGTTCGGCCTCGGCCTGCTCGACACCTCGCCCATCCACTATCAGTACGTCAAGAACGACAGCGGGGACGGCATGGTCACGACCTTCGCCAGCGGCGAAAAGATGATCCTGGAGCGCGACAGGGGCCGCAAATGGTTCCACGGCTCGTGCGCCGTGCGTTTCGAGGGACCGGAAGGCTGGGCTGCGGCGGGCGACGGGTACTCGAAACCGGACGTCTCGAACCCCGCCATGCTGGCCGATTACAAGAAGATCATCGGCGATTACGTCGCCCGGACCGGCCGCGCGCTGAACCACATGCGCAACTTCCTCGATTGCGTCAAGTCGCGCCGCCTGACGGTGGCCCACCCGGAGGTGATGTACCGCTCGATGTCCAGCGTGCACGCCGCCAACATCTGCATGTGGCTGAAGCGCGACATGAAATACGACCCGGTGAAGGCGGCGTTCATCGGCGACGCCGAAGCCAACCGGCTGCGTTCGCGCGCCATGCGCGATCCGTGGATTATCTGACAACCAACCTGCGAGGGAAGCCGAGCGGTCCCGGCAGCGATGATGGAACCGCGCACGGCAAGACCTCGCGTGGAACAAGGTCAAGCCGGGAACTCCAACTGAACGGATGAGCCGATGTTCCCGAAACCGTTTTCTTCCGGCGTTCACGCTTCCGGAAAGCCCGGGTCCATGCTTACGCAGGCCGGTGGGGCCTCGGGGGTGACCCGGAGGCAGTTTCTGAAGCGTGCGGCCGTGGCTGGTGGCCTGCTCGCGGCGCCCTGGATCGTTCCCGCTTCGGCTCTGGGCCGCGACGGAGCCGTTGCGCCCAGCGAGCGCATCGTGATGGGCGGCATCGGCCTGGGAGGCCGGGGCAGCGGGGACCTCGCTTGGCTGCTCCAACAGGGCGACGTCCAGTTCGTGGCCGTCTGTGACGTTGACGGCCGGCGGCGCCGTGGCGCCAAGAGCAGGGTCGACAGGCGGTATGGCAACAAGGACTGCAAGGCGTACATCGACCTGCGCGAGATACTGGCCCGGCATGGCCAGATCGACGCGATGCTCATCGCCACGGGCGATCGTTGGCACGCCTTGGCCGCCACGCTGGCGATGCGGGCCGGCAAGGATGTCTACTGCGAGAAGCCCGGCACGATGACCGTCGCGGAGGGCCGGGCCCTGGTGAACACTGCCAAGCGGTACGGCCGCGTGTTCCAGACCGGCGCGCAGCGTATGAGCGAGGCGAAATTCGTGTTCCCCACCGAGTTGGCGCGCAACGGCCAGTTGGGGCAACTGCACACGGTCCGCGCCCACATGTGGTCGGCCGTACAGGACGTGACGAAGAACGACTGGCTTGCAGCGCAGAAAGAGCCGCCTCGGGAGGAGTTGGACTGGGACCTCTGGCTGGGCCCGGTGCCGTGGCGGGCCTACAACGGCGGATACATCGGAGGTTGCGGCAGGTGGGGAGTTTACTGGGACCTGGGCGCAGGCGTCGCAGGATGGGGCAGCCATACCTTCATCCAGTGCCAGATGGCCGCCAGCGCGGAGCACACCTCTCCCGTTGAGTACCTTTACCCGGGCAATTCCTCCGGGGCGGGGATGGTCACGCGGTTTGCCAACGGGGTGAAGATGGTGCTGGCGTTCAGCGGATGGCGGGGCTCGTGCGGCGTGCGGTTCGAGGGCAGCGAAGGGTGGGCGTCGGTGGCCGACGGGTATTCCAAGCCGGACTTCTCGTCGCCGGCCCTGCTGGGCGAGTTCAAGAAGGTGATGAACCAATACGAGGCCAGGACGCAGCGCCCGATGAACCACCTGCGGGACTTCCTGTCGTGCGTCAAGACCCGCCGCCAGACGATCGCCAACCCGGAGGTGATGCATCGGTCCATGACCACGTGCCACGCGATCAACATCTGCCTTGCGCTGAAGCGTGACCTGAAGTGGGACCCGCAGAGGGAAGAGTTCGCGGGCGACGCCGAAGCCAACCGGCTGCGTTCGCGCGCCATGCGTGAGCCGTGGATTATCTGAACTCGTACGTGTTCAGGGTCGTCATTCTGAACGAGCAAAGCGAAGTGGAGAATCTCGCTGTCGTCGCGTTGGTTCCGCCTGACACACGGCAAGACGCTTCGCTTCGCGCAAGGTGTCAACCGTGGGTGTTGGCGCTAGACATGCCTGATCGCTCAAGGATAGCCTAAAGGAGTACGCACCATGTTACGGTCCCGGATTGCTGTTGCTCTTGTCGTCGCGCTTGTGGCCGCCGTTGCGGCCCCGCTTCCTGCCCAGACCTTTCCCGCCGCCACGAAGGGGGCGGAGGCCAAACTGCTGGCCGTCCTGAAGTCCGACGCCTCCCGCAAGGACAAGGCCGATGCCTGCCGCCATCTGGCGGTCATCGGCACCAAGAACGCCGTGCCCGTGCTGGCGGCGCTGCTGGCCGACGAGCAACTCTCGCACATGGCCCGCTACGCGCTGGAGCCGATGCCCTATGCGTCCGTCGGCGAGGCCTTGCGCGGCGCGCTCGGCAAACTCAAGGGCCGGCCGCTGGTCGGTGTCATCGGCAGCCTCGGCGTGCGGCGCGACGCGAAGGCCGTCCCGGCGCTCGCCGGGATGCTCGGCAGCGCCGACGCCGACGTGTCCCAGGCGGCCGCCCGCGCTATGGGCAGCATCGGCACCGCCGGCGCTGTCACGGCCCTCCAGGGCGCCCTGCCCGGCGCCGGCGATGCCAAGCAACTCGCCCTGTGCGAGGGGCTGTTCCGCTCGGCCGAGGCCCTGGCCCGTGAAGGCAAACGCGACGAGGCCGTGGCGATCTACGACCGTCTGCGCGGCCTGAAGGGGCCGCACCAGGTCCGCACCGGGGCGCTGCGGGGTGCGATCCTCGCCCGCGGCAAGGACGGCCTGCCGCTGCTCCGCGAGAACCTGGCCGGCCGCGACTACCTCCTGTTCGCCGCCGCCGTCCGGACAACCTACGAGATGCCCGGCGTCGAGGTGACCCAGGCGCTGGCGGCGGTGCTCGGCAAGGCGCCCGCGGACAACCAGGTGCTGGTGATGCAGGCGCTCGGCAGGCGCGGCGACAGTGCGGCGCTTCCCGCCCTCATGGTCGCATCGAAGGCCGGCGAGAAGCCGGTCCGCCTGGCGGCGGTCCGGACGGTGGGGCAAATCGGCGCCCCGTCTGCGGCAGAGGGGCTTATCGCCTTGATGGGCGAGGCGGACAGCGACATCGCCGCGGCCGCGCGGGAGAGTCTGGCCTCGCTGACCGGCCCCCAGGTCGATGCCGCCGTCATGAAGATGCTCGCCAGCGATGACGCCGCACGCCGCGGCGCCGCGATGGAACTGATCGGTCGGCGGCAGATGACGGCGGCCATCCCCGACCTGCTGAAGGCCGCCGCCGGCGCCGACGCGAAGGTCCGGGCGGAGGCGATGAAGCACCTGGGCGAACTCGCCGGCCCGGCGGAATTGCCGGCGCTGCTCGGCCTGCTCATGCGATCGGAAGCCTCGGAGGACCTCCGGGCGGCTGAAGGGGCCGTCGGCGCCGTCTGCGCGAAGGCCGATCCTTCGCACTCGTGCACCGAGCGCCTCATCGCCCTCCTGTCGCGAGCCAAACCCGCGAGCAAGGCTGCACTGGTGCGCGTCCTTGGCGGCGTGGGCGGAGCGAAGGCCCTGAAGGCCGTCCGCGGCTGCGTCCGCGAGACGAACAAGGACGTCCACGCCACCGCCATCCGCACGCTCTGCGCGTGGAAAACGCCCGAGGTCCTCCCGGACCTGTTGGCCCTGGCCCGCAGCGCCGCGAGCCCGACGGACAAGACGTTGGGCCTGCGCGGCTACCTGGGTTGGGCCGCCAAGGCCAAGGGCGGTCTGCCGCCCGGCGAGCGGCTGTCGATGTGCCGCACCGCCGCCGGCCTGGCGAAGAAGCCCGCGGAGAAGAAACTCCTGCTCTCGGCACTCGGCAGCATCCAGTCGCCCGATGCGGTCGCCATGGTCGTGCCGTACCTGGACGATGCAGCCACCCGGAATGAGGCTTGCGCTGCCGCGGTGTCCGTCGCGGAGAAACTCCTGAAGGTGGGCGGCAGAAGCCAGGTTGCGGCCAAACTGGTTGAACCCCTGAAGAAGGTCTCGGCGGCCGCCACCAACGCCGACCTGGCGCGGCGAGCCAAAGCGGCGCTGAAGCGGGCGCAGAGCAAGGGCGGCAAGAAGTAGGGCCAGGCGTGCCCGTGATGGCGGGTGGCATGGTCATCCCGCAGGGTGACCATGTTCCGACCTCCCCCCCGCGCTACGGCTCCAGCGGCGGCGGAGAAAAGACCGGCGATTTTGCTGCTGAGTCCCAGATGTGGCGATTTCCGCCAAAACGCCGCGCCAAGGCCGAAAATCGGCCTCACCGCCGGTGCGGGTGGCGTCGGAGGTTCCAGAATCCGGCGCGGGTCGTGTACCGTGTTCTGTGTAAATTCCCGCCGGGGCTCGGCGAGATTTCCTGG
>CAZIJC010000176.1:0-8737 GCA_964539385.1 uncultured Anaerolineales bacterium
CCGCCTCGTAAGCGGGGTGGGGTTTGGTGCGGATGATCCGTTCGGTCTGCAGGTGCCCTTCACCGTCTTTGCGCACGACCGTGTCGCAGTAGAGGATCATGTCCACGAGACCGAGAACGACCCCGCGGGCACGGTCCGGAAGACTCGGCTGGGTCTTCGTGTGTTCCCCGGTCCGCGTCTCGATCCGCTTGTCCACGGCGTGGGAGATGAGGATCAGCCCGTAGGGCAGGCTCGCCAGGCGCGTCAGCACCCGGTGCCATTCGTTCTTGACGAAGGCCCAGCCTTTGCCGTGGGCCAGGTCACCCTCGTACTCGACGTTGTGTTTGGCGCAGATGTGCTCGGAGCAGAACTTGAAAGCGTTATCGGCCGTGTCGACGACGATGGTCTTGAACCGGTGATCACCGGCGGCGAAGAGTTTGCAGGCCGCCAGGAAGTCCGGCCACGTAAACGTGGGGACCTTGTAGACCTCCAGCTCGTTCAGTCCGGGCTCGCATTCGAGGAACACGGCGCCGGGGAACATGCTGGCGAAGGTCGAATTGTGGACGACGAAATCGTTCGCGACGAAGTTGTGCGTGCCGGGGACTGTCAGGTCATAGACCGGTGCCACGTGCAGGGGTTCGACGGACCGGATCCGGTCGAAGAGGATCGCGCCCTGGCGGTCGAGTTGTGTCCCGGCGGCGCGCACGTGGTAGAGCGCCTGCCGCAGGTGCTCGGCCGCCACCGCTTTCTCCCCAATGACGCCGATCACGTCGAGGAACCGAAGGACATCGTCCTTGGCGGCGATATAGAGTTCGGCGCCATAGAGTTCACCATCGCGATACCGGTCGCGGATGACCCCCACGATGCCGAACCGCAACAGCAAGTGCTGGACCTGGCGCACGAGGTGGACCGAGGTCGAACTGTACGAGACCTTGTTCCTCTCGACGCTACCGTCGCAGGTGAACAGGCGGTTGAGGAACAGGGCGAGCCGCTCGCGTTTCAGGCCGAAGACGAAGTCGGGGATGAACTTTTCACTCGACCGCAACCCGTCCAGACCGACCTCGCGGATGAGCTTCAGAACGTTCTTCTCGGCGCCGCGCCGGCCCTTGACGCGGATGTGAACGATGCCCTTGTCGTTGACGAACTCCGTGAAGTCGTCACCAGCCGCCTCCACTGCCTGCTCGAAGTCCTCCCGGACCTCGTCGTCATTCTTCGTGAATGTCGGGCTGGAGCCCCCGGCGAGCGACCCGTCGGCGATGAGGTAGGCCAGGATCTTCAGGAGGTGATCGTCCGTGCGCGTCTGGCCGAAAAGACCGTGATACTTCGCCACCACCGCCACGCGGTCGTTGGGGTCCAGTTCGGCGAGGGGTTTCCAGCCGGCACGCGTCAGGAACGGATGGGTGCCCGTCGCCTCAATCGTGCGGCCGGTCTGGGTCGTCAGCCGAAAGAGGTGATCCTCGGGATTCTCCAGGTAGGCCGACGGCGTCACCTGTCGCAGGACGCCAGCGTCGCCCATCGTAAGCACGTCGCCCAGCCGGGCCTGTGCCATGTCCGCCAGCCGGGCCGGCCGCCCTGTGACCGGATCGTACAGCACCGTGTCGCCAGCGAGACACTTGCCGACCTTCGGCGATCCGTACACCAGGATCGTCTTCGTGGACAGGTCGGCCGAGGGCTTTGTCTTCTCGGTTGGCAGTTGGACCGTCATGTGTGACTCCCTAAAACGTGGGTTCCTGGGATTCGGTGGCCCCCAGTTCCTCGTGCGGCGGGCGGACGTCGAACAAGTTGTCGCGGACGACGGGGCTGAAGCCGCTCTGACAGTACGGCAGGTACGGGCACGGCCGCTGGTAGGAGAAGCAGTTCGCGGTGTTCAGCAGCCATTTGCCGCGGCGGTTGGCGTCGAGGTACTGCTGGGTGACCTCCCAGACCTCGTCCTGGAGCATGGCAAGGCGGTCCTCGGAGAGGTAGATGCGCTCGCGGTGGAAGGCCTCGGGGCGGGCGTACCATTCGAGGAGCCGGGCTTGGAACTCCTCATCCGACTCCGGCATCTGGCGCTTGGCTGTGGACCGGCCGGATTTGTTTTTGGCGGCCAATGCTGCGTGGCGGACCTCGAACTCCTCTTGCGTCTCGCCTTGGCGCTGCTGGAGCCGGGCCTTCAAGAGGATGTTGTAGATTACGCCGACGACGGGGTAGCCGAGTTCGCGGAGGTAGAACGAGTAGAGCGCGATCTGCGTGTCGGTCCATAGCCGGTCGAGGTAGTCGCCGGTCAGGCTCGAGGCGGTTTTGTGTTCGACGAGGTAGACCTCGCGGTCCAGGCGGACGATGCCGTCCACCTTCCCGGCCATGGTGAAGGTCTGGCTCGTGCGGCCGGTGTCGGGGTTGCGGATCTGACCTTCGAACGTCTTCTCGACCTCGAGGACGTCGAGCGTCTCGTGGGCATACCGCTGGGCGTAACCTGTCATCATGGCCCGCGCGAGGTGCCACCGGGCCTTTTCACGCTCATCCGCCTGGCGGTCGGGGTACGTCGTGCCGAGGAACTTGAGGATGGCGAGCAGCCTGTGATGATCCGCCGGCAGGCGATACCACCGTTCCAGCGCCTCGTGAATGACGCTGCCGAAGGCGAGACTGTCGGGCTGTGTTTGCGGGCGGAGATGGTCGAGGTACCTGAGCTTGTACTTGCGGGGGCAGTTCCGGAAGGTGTTCAGGGCACTGTAGGTGAGGACGGATTTCATCGGTCGTCCTCCCCGCAGGGGCGGCCGGGTTTGGATTCGACACTGCTGACGTGGAATGAATCCGGGCCGAACTCACACGTCAGCAACCGTGTGAAGATGCCGGCAACGTCCTGGCCGACCTTCGTGCTCGTGTTGACGACGACCGTGCGAGTGGCTTTGTCGAGGTAGTAGCCGCCGTCCAGCTGCACCTGGGTTTGGTCATGGATGCCCTCGGTAGCGACAAAGGCCAGCAGCAACGTCTCCTCCACTTCTTGGAGATCAATCTGGTCGGTGAAGCAGTAGCGGTAGACCTGACGGGCCACGGTGCGTTCTTTCGGTAACGGGGCTCCCTTACTGTTCTGTGCAGACTGTCACGAAAGCGTCGGGAGATAATCCGCCAGGCCCGCGT
This sequence comes from uncultured Anaerolineales bacterium, assembly GCA_964539385.1. Lineage (GTDB taxonomy): Bacteria > Planctomycetota > Phycisphaerae > FEN-1346 > FEN-1346 > JAUVZF01. The sequence continues at coordinate 3,097 of CAZIJC010000176.1, forward strand.
CCTCAAAACGGTGGCGCAGTTCGTGAATCGCCTCGTAGACGGTGGACCGCGGGATCCCGGTTCGCTGGGCGTATTCCGACACCGTCATGGTTTTCAGGCCGACGCAGACGCGGCGCAATCGTCCGGGAAGGGAGGGTAAGAATGTGGCGAGATCCATCTGGAGGTCTCGCGGGGCTTCTGGCGTGACGCTTCGCCCCGCGCACGGGGGCTCGTTGCCGGCGGTGTACACCCCCTCCTCGATGCGGGCCTCGCTCACCTTCTCTACGACCGCTTCCCACGAGAGCACGCGCCTGCCGGGGTCGCGCTTGGCGGTGCGCCGGTGACGGATCAGCCCGGCGACAGCGTGTTCGACGACGCACGTCACGTAGGTACTGACAGAGGATTGCCGGGGGTCATATGACGGCCGGTAACGGAGCCATTCCAACGTGAACCGCTGGACCAGGTCGTCGTAGTCACCGTGCCGAAACCCGTGTCGCCCGATGAGGCGGCAGGCCTTGGAGGCGATGATCCGGGCGACCACCGGCGCGATGTCGGCGGTAGGTGGTTTCCGAACGAACCGGCGTGAACTGGAGACAGAGCGGTGTCCGGGTACGGCAGAGGTGGGACGCTTCCGCATGACGTGCTCCCGCGATGAGGGCGATGGATCGCGGTGCCCGATGCACCGCTTTGCCCTCCGGGGGGCTTGCAGAAGCGAGGATGAAAAAGAATGGTACCGGCCCTAACTTGTTGTCAGGCAGGGAGTTGGCGCATAGAAAAAGCGGCTTGCAGTTTCAGCAGATCAGACGAACTGCAAGCCGCCAGGATAGGGTGGCCACGTTTGGGCCAGGTTGTCTTCAGGGACGAGTTATAGCATGGCTTTGATGCGTCTCTCCAGTCTGAGGATGCATTTCATGGCATCGAGGGGCGCCGCCTCGGGCTCCAGATCCCTGACGTTGCCCTTGCGCTCGAGCATGAACGTCCGCAGCCGCCCGACCGACGAGAACGTCCGGGAGGCCCTCCGCAGACGCCCTTTCGCTTCCGACAGATCTTGCTGTAACTGCTCCTGTGTCATCGTTCTCTCCGCCTGTGGTTCTCCTCATCCCTTGAAGCGCATCACCTGCTCCAAATCGTCCGCCGCCTCCCAGTACACCTGCAGTTGTTTGGCGGCGGGATCGTCGAAACACCGACCGACTGTGGGGGGTGACACGTTCACCTGCCCCGCGAGATGGGCTCGGGTGGGGCGTGGCAGGAGTGTCAGCACCTGATCCTGTTCCTTCAACGAGTGCGCGTGGTCGCGCGCTGCCCGAAGGTGCTCCGCCATCGCCTTCGTCAGGGCATCGATAGTCTCGGCCCGGCTGGCGCGCCGTCGCTTTCGGCGAACGACCCGCGGTTGGGCGGGCTGGATTCCCAGGACGTTGTCCACGGCATCAAGGCAAGCGCTGATACGACCGTCCAGGGCCAGCACCTCGTTCAGGCCTAGAACCGGCGGCACCTGCTTCCCCCAGAACGTGTCCGAAGGCAGGCGACCGATTGCCAGCACCAGGGGCGGTGAGGCGATACGGATCCGCTGGGACGCCACAACCACCTGCCCGCCGTCCTCCCACGTCAATCCTCGGCACATCACCACGTTCCGCGCAACCGCGGCCCGGACGAGCCGGCCCAGGACCCAGATGCGGTCGCGCTTCAGCATCTCGACGGTGCCGGTGCAACCGACCTCCTCTGCGACCACCGTGGCCAGTGTCTGGAAGTTCACAGCCCACCGCAGGAGCCGCCTCTCGTCCACCTGTACCCGGCCGTTTTCGGGGCAGACCAGGTAGAAACGCCGGCGCCCCTCGGGACCTTCCACCTGCTGGACCTCTTCCACGTGTCCCGTGTCGCAGGCGTCGCATGCGATGTGTGTGGCATTCGACGTTCTGCACAGAACCCCCGGGCGTGTAAGCGCATCGCGGAACGCTGGCGGCCACGTGGCCACCTCGTCGCCTGTGAAAGCGGCCTCCCGTAGGTCCAGCCGGTCCCAGAAGACGGCTTCCGGATCAGGCATTGGCGATGCCCCATCGGCGCAGGTATTTGCGGGCCAGTTGCTCCTGGGGACGGTCCCGGTTCAGGTTCCGTGACTCACGGGCCGACAGGTTGAACGGGAACTTCTTCCCGCGGCCGTTTCCGTTGGGACCGAACTGCATCTGAATTGTCGCCCCGCCCACGCGCACCGACGCCCGTGATATCTGCCGGGCCACAAGGTACGCATCCATGATGCGGTACAGTTCCTTTGACGACTCGGCCCGGGCGGAACTGTCGATGACGATCTGCCCATCGTGATCGGGCAGGTAAAGCCGGAGCGTCTTCACCCGGACGTCCTGAATGTTGTCCTGGGGATCGGTCGGCATCGGGAACTCAGGGTCCTTCAAGACGTCGAGGTTGTAGGCATCGTTGTCGGGCGGTTCGGCGTCGGCCTCTTCGGCCAACAGGCACCGAATGAAGAACTCTTCCAGTTTCTGCTTCAGCCGCTTGGAACCCTTGGCGTACATCTCAAGGATCCCGTGCTCGGCGTCGAAGGCATAGACGATCTCGAAGGCCGGTTGCTGGGCCACGCGAACAAACGTGCCGTCCTCGTCGTAGCCGATGAACGTGTCGGCGTAATCCTGGGGATAGACGAAGACGTACGTACGTCCGTCACCCCGCTCGAACGCTTCCGCCCGGCAGTGTTCCCCCCGCCCTTCTTTCTGTCTGTAGAACGCCGAGACCTCCCGGGCCAGCCGCTCACGGGCCGCGTCGTTGGTGTCCGGCTTCTTCCGGGGCAGTCCTTTGCGCGTCTTCCAAGACCGCATACTCAGGTGGTCAGCGTAATCGAACCGCGTCACGTGTGTGAACAGCATCGGCTCGTTTAAGAACAGCCAGAACGCCTTCTGGACGAAGCCGTCGCGCTTGCTGATCTCCTCCGCCGCCTCCGGCGCGATGTAGGTCGCTTCCTCGACCATCGTGCGGACACCGTCCTCCGTCGCCAAGTCGAAGATCGCTCGGAACTCGCTCTCGACCTTCCCGACTCGCTCCGCCGGCAGGTCCCGCCACGCCTCGTAGATCGGGTCGATGTCCTCCTTCTCCAGGGCGTCCCAGGACACGTCGGCCAGTTCACCATGCCTGGTGAAATACGCCTGCAGCAAGTCGTTCGGCGCCTGCCTCAGAAAATACTTCGGAGTGTACTCGTGAGCCATGCCTGATCCTTTCATAGGCGGTCCCTAACAAATACCAAACGGCCCGCATTATAGCACGCCTGCTCGGCCCTGCAACCCGCTGTCGGTGAAAAAATCCGGTCGGGCAGGATTTTTTTTCACTGAGGGGTGTGCCGCCGACATCTTGGGCGGATTTGGCACAGAACAGTAAGGGAGGCCGTTGGCCTCCTTACCAGCGCCGTTACTCCGGCACGTGCCCTCGCGCGGTCATCAGGAGGGCCGATACAGGCGGCGCCGAAGGAGAAAAGATGACGGACCGCCTGAGACTGCTCAACGTGAGGGAACTGGCCGCCACGCTCGGGATCCATGAACGGACCTGCTGGCGCCTGGCGGCGATGGCCGAGGCGGGGCAAGGCGACTTCCCGCGGCCGCTCAGAATCGGCCCCAAGACGGTCAGGTGGCGGCTGGCGGATGTGGAGGCGTATCTGGCCGCCTTGGTGGGCGCCGGGCGTTAAATATTCGCATACAGATTCAGCAATAACTGACTTGCCCCGCGCGCGAACCGGAGGTAGGGGATCACCGGTCCGTGGGGGGGCAAGAAAGGAAGCGTATGGCGAGCATCTACCGAAGGAAGAAGGGCGGCACCTTCTACATCACCTACCAGGTGCGGCCGGGCAGGCGGAAGACGGTCACGGGCTGCAAGGACCGGGTAGCTACCGAGGCACTCGCCCGCAAACTTGAGGCTGATGCGATGCTGCGGCGCGAAGGCGTCATCGACACGAAGGCCGAAAGGTACGCCGCCGCGGAAACCAGGCTGCTCATGGAGCACTTGGCAGAGTACCACGCAGCACTTCTGGCCAAAGGCGTGACGCGCGCCCATGCCAACCTCGTCCGAACGCGAGCCGCAAAGGTCATCGGACTCTGCGGGGCGAGGCACCTGAGCGATCTCGTGCCGTCGAGCGTCCAGGCGGTCATCGGGTCGCTTCGGGATGACGAGGGCTTTTCGCTTCAGACGTGCAACCACTATCTGCGGGCCATCAAACAGTTCTCACGATGGCTGTGGCGCGACGGGCGCGCTCGCGAGAGCGCCCTCGCCCCCCTTGCCGGCTACAACGTGGCCCTCGACCGCAGACACGACAGACGGGCCCTGACCGACGAAGACCTGGCCAATCTGGTCCAGGCCGCGGAAACCGGCCCGACCGTCATGGGTGTGACCGGGCCGGACCGGGCTATGCTCTACCGGCTCGCCGTCGGGACGGGCTTTCGGGCCAATGAACTCCGCAGCCTCACGCCTGAGTCGTTTGACTTGGACGCCGACCTGCCCACCGTGACCGTCGAGGCGGGCTACTCCAAGCACCGCCGCCGCGACGTGCAGCCCATTCGGCGCGACTTGGCCGAGCGACTGAGGCCCTGCCTGGCAGACAAGGAACCAGGGCGGCCGGCCTTCCGCGTGTTTAGCAGGACGGCCAAGATGATGCGCGCCGACCTGCAGCGGGCAGGCATACCTTACCGCGACAGCGCCGGCAGGGTGGCCGATTTTCACGCCCTGCGGCACACGTACATCAGCCGCCTGGTCCAGAGCGGCGTGAACGTCAAGGTGGCCCAAGAACTCGCCCGCCACTCGACGCCGATGTTGACGCTGGGCGTCTACACGCATCTGACGCTTCATGACCGGACGGTGGCCCTCGACGCCTTGGCCCCCATCGAGACCCCGTACCCGAAACGAGAAACCACGAAGGCCACAGGCACGTGTGACGAAACCGCCTCTCCCGCGCGCAGCGCATTTGCAGCGCGCAGAACGCCCGGGACGCCAAGACGTGCCATGACCTGCCAAGACGAGGGGCCGCGGGCCGGGAAAGAAAAAGGCGCGCAAGTTTAGCAAGTACTACCACTTGCGCGCACTTGTCATCATACGTCAATGGCGCGCCTGCCAGGACTCGAACCTGGAACCTACGGTTTAGAAGACCGTTGCTCTTTCCGCTTGAGCTACAGGCGCACGGCCAAAACGCCGCCGGCGCTGCCATTATCGGGGCCTCGGTCCGTGGTTGTCCAGTAGGAACCCGCAGCGTATGCGCTGAGAGAGGCCGAGTTTGCCCATCGACGCGTGCACATGCATCCTCCCCCCGTTCCAGGCCGCTTGGCCCTTGCGACCCACCCGCCGTGCGCCACTCGCCGTGGCGGGTGCCTTATACGCCTGCGTATCCGAAGTCTGGCCCGTACCGGCCTGTGCCAGGTCGCCGCGTCGATCCGGCGTCCGCCGGCCGTGTGTGTCAACCGGGTCCACACATGGCTTCGGCAAACATCCTATAACGGCTTCAGGTATCTTGTTATGGTCTCTTAATACATACCCTCACCGCCCATGTCGGCGCCGGCGGGGGCCTTCTTCTTCTCCGGAATCTCGGAGACGAGCGCGTCGGTCGTCAGGAGCAGTCCGGCGATCGAGGCGGCGTTCTGAAGGGCCGCACGCTCGACCTTCGTCGGCACGATGACGCCGG
>CAZIJC010000177.1:0-8701 GCA_964539385.1 uncultured Anaerolineales bacterium
CACCATTCCTCGGGCAACCTGGGCTCCATGCACACGAGCAACTTCTACCCGAACTTCGTCCCTATCCAGGAAATGTCGGACTGGTTCGAGCACTGGGCGACCAAGGGCGTGAAGCCGGTCTTCACCTGCGAGTACAGCGCACCCATGCCGTGGGACTGGACGATGTACCGCGGCTGGTACCAGGGTCACCGGGAGTTCGGCAGCGCCACCGTGCCCTGGGAGTTTTGCGTGGCCGAGTGGAACGCGCAGTTCTTCGGGGATCGGGCGTACCGGATAAGCGACGAGGAGAAGGCGAACCTCCGCTGGGAGGGCGAGCAGTTCCGCGAGGGCCGCCTCTGGCATCGTTGGGACTATCCCCACGCCGTGGGTTCAAGCGATTTCAAGGAACGTTACCCCGTGTACGCGATGTACTTCTCGGAGAACTGGCCTGCCTTCCGAACGTGGGGCGTGTCGGCCAATTCCCCCTGGAACCACGGGCACTACTGGACGCTCCGCGACGGTGTCGATAAGGGCCGCAAGGAACTCCCGGTGGATTGGCGGCACCTCGGGCGGCCCGGCTTCAGCCCCGATTATATCGACGACCGCTACGAGAGGATGGACCTGGCCTTCGAGCGCGCCGACTGGGTTCCCACCGTCGCCGCCGAGGCCCTGATTCGCAACAACCGGCCGCTGTTGGCCACCATCGCCGGCAAGCCGGGCGCCTTCACGAGCCAGGACCACAACTACGCACCGGGCGAAACCGTCGAGAAGCAACTCATCGTCATCAACAATGCCCGCGAAACGGTGACGGCCGACTGCGAGTGGTCGTTCGCTCTGCCGCAGGCCGCGGCCGGCAGCAGGAAGGTCACCGTGCCGACGGGCCGGCAGGAGCGCATCCCGCTGCGCTTCGAACTGCCGCACGACCTGCCTCCCGGCAGGTATGAACTGCGCGCCACCGTCAGGTTCAGCACCGGCGAGACGCAGGAGGATTCCTTCTCCGTCGACGTCCTCCCGCGGCCGGGGGCTCGCCGGGTGAACGCGAAGTTCGCGCTCTTCGATCCCCAGGGCGAGACGGCCAGGCTGCTGAATGAGATGGGCGTCCCGTACCGCAGCGTGGGCGCGAAGGACGACCTCTCGGCCCAGGACACGCTCGTCGTGGGGAAGGGCGCCCTGACGGTCCACGGGCCGGCGCCGGATGTGACGCGCGTGCAGGACGGATTGAAAGTGCTCCTCTTTGAGCAGACGCCTGAGGTGTTGGAGAAGCGGTTCGGGTTCCGCGTGGCGGCGTACGGCCTCCGGCGCGTTTTCAAGCGGGTGCCCGACCATCCCGCCCTGGCCGGCGTGGACGAGCAGCACCTGTGCAACTGGCGGGGGGAGGCCACGATCCTCCCGCCGCGCCTGAAGTACGAGTTGAATCCCCAATTCAACGGGGCGCCGGCGGTCCGATGGTGCGGCATTCCGGTGACGCGGCTCTGGCGCTGCGGCAATCGCGGCAACGTCGCCTCCGTGCTGATTGAGAAGCCGCCGTGCGGCGATTTCCTGCCCATCCTTGACGGCGGCTACAGCCTCCAGTACAGCCCGCTCATGGCGTATCGCGAGGGCAGGGGGCTCGTCGTGTTCTGCCAGATGGACGTGACGGGTCGGACCGAGAGCGACCCCGCCGCCAGAAGGCTGGCCCGGAACCTCCTCGATTACGTCTCAACGTGGAAGCCGGCGCTCCGGCGCCAGGCCGTTTACGTTGGCGACGCCGCCGGCAAGAGCCACCTGGAGTCCGCGGGCATCCCCCTGCGTCCTTACAAGGGCGGGAAGCCGGCCGACGACGAGGTCCTCGTGGTGGCATCGGGCGGCGGACGAAAACTGGCCGCCCACGCCGACGCCGTCGCCGGCTGGATCACCGCGGGCGGCCACGTGCTGGCCCTCGACCTCGACGAGCAGGAGGCTAATGCCTTCCTCCCGATGAAGGTCGAGATGAAGACCGGCGAGCACATCGCCGCCTGGTTCGAGCCGTTCGGCCACGGCTCGCTGCTGGCGGGTGTGGCACCCGCCGACGTCCACAACGCCGCCCCGCGGGACCTGCCGCTCCTTGCCGGGGGTCACGCCGTCGGCAACGGCGTCCTGGGCAGGGCCAAAGGGGCGAACGTCGTCTTCTGTCAACTTCCGCCCCATACGGTCAGCAAGGCTCGGGGGGCCGCGCCGTCGCTGGCCGTCGGCGCGGACGACGCCGCCGATGGCCACAAGAGTGCCCTCGTGACCATGGGCACGCTGGCGTGGGGACAGTTCGGCCAGAAGGTGCAGGCCGGCCAGGTCGGCAGGACGTACACCTTCGCCGCGAGCGTCAAGGCGCTCGGCGAGCCGGTCCGGGCCCGTCTCGAGGTGGAACGGGCGGCCAAGCCCTGGGACAGGGCCGTCCGAGGCCAGGACACCCGCTTCGACGCGGACGCGTGGGCCGAACTCCACGTGACCTTCAAGGTCACCAAGCCCTACCCGGAGGGGTGGTCCGCGTACATCCATTGTGGCCAGGAAGGCGCGCGGTTCCGGGCCGACGGGTTCCGGCTGTACGAAGGGGCGTACGTCCCGCGACGATTCCCCGCCCGCGTCGCGACGGCGCCGGCGGTCCCGGGAGGCAAGAACCTCTTTGCCAACCCGGGTTTTGAGGCCGGGACCGACCCGTGGTTCTTCTCCTATCGCACGGAGCAACGCAATCTCAGGCGGACGTATCGCCGCACCTGTTTCCTCGTGGCGCGGCTGCTCGCGGGCATGGGGGTGGCCGGGTCACCCCCCGTCCTGAAGCGGTTCTCGACGCCGGTGGGCGGCAGCCCCGGGGCTTCCCTGGTGCGGAACGGCGACTTCAGCGGTGACGCCGACGGCGATGGGCTAGCCGACGAGTGGCTGTTCACCTCGGGCTCCAAAGAGGCCACGTGCCGGCGCGAGAGGGTGCAGGAGGGCGCCGAGGCGCGGGCCGCCGTGCTGGCGTGTCCGCCCGCCGAGGGCGAGAAGAAGCCGAGCGTCATGCTCGCCCAGCACGACCTCCCCGTCAGGAAGGGCCAGTGGTACCGCATCTCTTTCAAGGCCCGTGCCGAACGCCTGCAGGCCGACAGCGTTACCGTGACCATCACGAACATGGCCAACTGGAAATCCTTCTTCGAGTACCAACGCTTCGTGCCCGGGCCCGAGTGGCAGCCGTTCCGCTTCGACGTCCAGTCGAACGATACGGCCGAGGAGCGGACGCGCTTGCAGATCTGGTACGGCGGCGCCGGAGAACTGTGGCTGTCCGATGTGCGCGTGGAGCCGATCAGCAACCCGACCGAGGGCCGCTGGCTGGAGGGGCTGTACCTGGACGAACCGCGGGAGTGGGACGACCCCTACCGGTTCTTCCGGTGGTAAGCGTCGCCTCGCGCGGGTGCCGGCAAAGGGCGGTTCTGCGCCATCCGCTCGGCGTCCCAGAGCAACTTCTTGTCCGGGACCCGCATGGCTATGAGGCCGAGCAGGACCAGTTCGGTGAGGGGGCCGGCGTTCTCGGCCGGTCGCGTCTCGCCTTTGGCGGCTTTTCGCGGGTCTGCATCGCCGAAACATACGGCCTGCTCCATAACACTTACGTCAATTTTGAGGTTGCCGAAACGGGCAAATGCGCGCTTTTTTTGGCTCGGATCGTTGATTCTGGGTCGTGAGGGGGGTTTTGGGGGTCGAATGTTAAGATAGGTAAGGCAAAACGCGCTGGTTTTGGATAGGTTTTTGCGATTTTGGTGTCCGTTTTGTTCCGTTTTTGTTCCGTTTTGTTCCGTTTTTGAGGGGTTTTTGAGGGGGCAAAATTGACGTAAGTCACTATGCCAAAATGGCAGCCGGCGCGCGCGGCCGCGCAGAGGCCGAAAAGTTGTTAGAGTTCTAACAAAATCCGGCCGGAGCGAAAAAGTAGTTAGAATTCTAACAATCGGGCCCAAAACGGAGCGCGCATTGCGGATTGAACGGGCAAGGGCAACACGAAGGTGTGCCACGGCCGGTCTTGTCCGGCCGTGTGTTGTTCCAGACCCGCAAAGGCGACGCCTTCGATGCGCGGCTCCTGTGACTGGGCCCGCACGACCCACGACAACAACCAACCCCCCTATTGCCAGAGCCGACCTCTGTCAAGGCGAATCAAGTTGCACGTCACTGGAACTAATGCGGCTTGACAAGGCAAAGCCTCCGCCCTATTTATGGCAACGTTGCGTGGAGCGAGTCCGCTTGGTGGGTGGATTACTGGGGTCGTGCGCCAATGGTGACGAGAACGCGCCAATTCCTTCTAGTCGAACCCGTGGCCAAGACTCCCTATCCGCCACTAGGGCTGATGAAGATCAGCACGTGGCTTAAGAGGCGCTACAAGGGATGCCGGGTCTTCGGCACGATCGGTGACGAGATCCCTGCGGGGATCACGCGACCGGATCGGGTGTACGTCACATCTCTATTCACGTGGGACATAGAGAAGCTCGTCAGGATCGTCAACACCTATGCCGACCGTTTCCCACAGGCGAAGATCAACGTTGGGGGAATCGCCGCTTCGCTTCTTCCCGACCATGTGGAAAGAGCGACAGGGATTCGCCCTCATGTTGGCCTTATCAAAGGCGCAGAAGCCTGTCCCCCGGACTACTCCCTTACGTTCGGCCGAGAGCTCAACGCCTCGATCACCTTCGCATCCAGAGGCTGCCCGCGCAAGTGCCGCTTCTGCTGTGTGGAAACACACGAACCAGATTTCCACGTGCGTCATGGCTGGCGCAGGGACATTAACCCAGAACTTCCCGGAATTCTTTTCTGGGATAACAACTGGCTCGCGTCACCCAACTTCGCGAGTGACTGTGAGCAGATTCGAAAGTTAGGGAAGCTCGTTGACTTCAACCAAGGGCTTGACGCCCGTCTGTATGACAAAGCGGCAGCAAAGGAGATGAGCACAATACGGCTTCGTCCGGTCCGCTTCGCCTTCGACAACGTGGCGATGGAGAAGCATGTTCTGAGGGCCATCAAGCTGGCAAGGCAACACTCGCCAGGGGAGATCCGCGTTTACGTCCTGTACAACTTCGATGATACGCCAGAAGACCTCTACTACCGCCTCGATCTCCTCAACAGAAAGCACGTCTTGGGCTTCCCCATGGAGTACCGGAGGCCCACGGCAAGCAAGACGAAGTTTCCCGGGCCACACTGGAACTCGGCCCTTCTTCGGGCTATGAAACTCACGCTTCTATATTATTACCGGCGGGGTATGATTACCGAAAGCAGGACGTCATTCCATTCGATCTACGGGAGGACAGCCAAGCAGTTTGTGGATCGGCTGTACGAAATCTATGAATATGACAAGACTCTGAAACGCAAGCCGGCCTCGTAACTCGCGTCATCGCTTGGACCGTTTTCTCGGGCCCAAGTCTCGCACCAAACGCCTGAAGTCCTTCCTCTCCTCTGGCTTCAGGAAATCCCCATAGTGATCGAGGAACTCCATAGCCATGTCTCGGGCAAAGAGTTTCTCCTCACGCTCGGCCTTGCTCTTAGCCAGTACCCAGCAGGTCTTGACCAAGCGCAGTCTGGCATGCAGGAAGTCCGGATGCTCTTGAAGGATGCTGCGCAAGTAACGGAGTTCCCTGGTGTGCTGGCCCGATTCGCGACACTCAAGACTCCGCAGGTACAGCAAGATGGGGTCATCTTCTTTGGGACTGTGCCAAGCCAGCCCGTATTGCTGCTTCCGCAACCGATCTTTCTCGGCCCGCACGTTCGTGTTCACCCATGCACTCTCAAGGACGGAGGCAACAAAAGCTTTAACCCAGGGCGCACGTATCTTCATCGGATGCTCTGCGAGGCGCTCAACCTGTTGGAAAAGCTCCTCGTCAACCGAGTCGTCTTCTCCGAACTCCATGTGATCGAAGAGACCGCTCTGAACTTCGAACAGTTCAACGTCATCTTCGATCTCCCGAACGGCTGCCCGTAGAGGCGAGAGGAGTACGGGATCAAACTCCAGTGATCTGGCGGCCTCAGGCGACAGGAGGATCCGGGAGTGGCGCCCCTTGCGCGAACACGACTCCACGCGCTTACCGTAGTTGATGGCGAACCCCTCGATGCCGCTGATGACGGAGCGATGGTCCTTAGCGGAAATCCTGAGCTCGACAGGTCCCCAGTGGATCCCAGCGCCCATGTCGAATCGTCGAGGTGGGGAATCATCACCTTCCTGCTCCCCCGTCAACTGGAGGCGACCCTTCAAGTGATAGAGAAACTCGACCGCACGGAATATGAGAACCGGCTTGTTAGCAGGCTTAGTCGTGAGCGGACGAGCCACGAAGACAACCCCCTCATCACCGCGCGCATCAACGCGGGTGAATTCTGTTGCCTCGTCAGTCACATCCGGGAAGTACCGATGGCCGAGCATGCGGAATGTTTCCTGGAACTGCACTAGCCGTTGTGCGTACTGTTTGGGGCCGAGGATAGCGCTATACCTCGAGGACCCTATGATGTCCGCGAAGACGATTAGGGCGTCTACAGGACCACGAAACTCTACTGAGGGCATAACGGGCGCTCCTACGATCCGTAAGCCGCTGTCCGCCGGAGGTCATCCCCCAGTGGGGTGACGTATTTCTTGGTTTCCGACGGGGCAGTGCCCAGCAGCCTCAGGAAGTTGCGCTTGAGCTGGCCCTTGTTCCTCGATATGGCGTCCGCCACTTCAAGAGCAATGTACACGTCCAGTATCGAGACACTGAATCGGCTAAGATCCCCGTTAAAAGGGTTCACGTAGATGCAGTGGCTGTCGAAGTTGATGCTAACCGCGGCTTCGGTATCCCGTTTCGCAACGAATACGACCTCGAGGGTTTCGCCAAGAAAACGTACGTCCCGCGGCCTGAACAAGGCCGGCGATACGTTCACGACGACACGCTCTGATTCCGCGTCCCACGTGATATCGTGCGTTCCTGCCGTCTCGGGGAGCGAGGGGTCGATGGCTACGATAGCATTGTCATCTTCGGCAACAATGAGGGGGCTTCGCCTCTGCGCAAGAAGCTTCTCTACTCTAGCATCGTCGTCCTCGATGTCACCCGTGCGGTGCTTGGCAAGTTGCTCCTTGGCGTCGCGCCAGAACTTGGCTTCTGGCTTGTTCTCTCCAATGATAAGTCGCAGCTTGGTTTCGGCTCTGACAATCGGGCCGTCATTATCCGCAATCTTCGCGAAGGGCGTAATAAAGTCATCCACGACGGGTTTGCGCTTATCATACACGGCCCGGATGGCCTTGTTGACAGGGCCACACACGTGCTTTAGAAAGGCGTCCCGGAACTTCTTGAACTCAGGGGTCTCCCAGAGAAACTCGTTGCGCCCCACCCTGAGAAACGGGTTCATGTCCGCGTGGAAGACTTCCCCGAACACCCAGTTGCGTAAGGGTTTGTGGATAGTGCCCTTGGGCGGTCGGCCGGGGCCAGGCCGGTCGAGAAAGTCGGCGCGCTTGACGAGGAAGTTCTGGTTGCGCATCCAGAAACCGGTCTCTCGATCTTCTTCCTCTTTCTGGTCTCCGTGAAGGTTATCGCCAATCGTGTGAGCGACGTAATACGCGAAGCCAGCCTGAGTGCCGACACGGACGTTGTCGTCCGTGAATCTCAGGCCACGGCTGAACCTTGGGAAGTACTTCCAGAGCTGTGGCAAGGCCTGTCCTTCCTCAAGTTCTTCGCAAACGCCGAAGTATACATCGATGCTCTTGCAGTACTTGTCGCTATTAAGTAGGCGGGCGATCTGTTTAGCCTTGCTGCCGGAAAACCTTTTGAGAAAGGGCTCATTGTCCTGTGCACGCACCGGGAGAACCTGAGCCAGCTCCAGACGGAAGTCTGGACTGCCAATCTCTTCAACCACATCCTGGCTTATGTCCTCGATTATGATCTCCGTGAAGCTCTCGGGCATCGCGACGGGCCTGCCTTCGGAAAGCATCTCGTTGACGGCCCCCAAAGAGGCCTGCTCCCTAGCAGACTCAGACACAGTCTTGAGCGGCCCCATGAATTTGCTGAGTTCAGTGATGCTCTTCTCCTTGTTTGCCTTGTCGAAGATGGCCTCAGCCTGAACTTCCAGAAGAAGCGGTTTGCGCTGGCCCCGGGCGCGGGTGTAAAGTCGCACTCGGTTACCCAGTTGAAAGATGGACATCAGCCCCAAGCCGAAGTATGACATCTTGGCGTCTGGCGAGTCCCGCAGCCCTCCGTAGCCGATGCTGTCGAAGATCTCCTGGAACCGCTTCCGGGTAATGCCGGAACCGTTGTCGAAGATCGAAAGGCGCCTGTTGGTCTTGTCAAGGGCAATGACGACCCAGGTTGCGCCGTTGTCCCTGGAGTTGGCCACAGCTTCGCGGATCTTGCCGGTGGCAGTCGAATAAATAGCATCCGCGATTGTGTGAAGAATATTCATTTTCACATCGACGTGCAGACGGGTAAACCGTGCCGCACGCTTGGTGCGTTTCTTTTGCACGCCTTTTCGCTTAGCCATGGCCTGCCTCCCATGCCGAATTAAGACCTGCCTTAACGGCCGCTTCCTAACGCCACGTGCTCCGCCCAGAGGGGAGTGTATCCAAGCCTTGATACTACCCAAAGCAACAACGCCCGTCAAAGGTTCTGTATCAGGAGTGGCGAATTCACATCGTAAGTGCAACGGGTCGGCGCCAGGGGCACGCGGCATGGCCGCGCGGCGCTGAACAGGCAGAAAGGGGTGCGGGGGAGGGGAAGGAAAAGGGAGTAAGGCCCTTGGGCGG
>CAZIJC010000178.1:0-2608 GCA_964539385.1 uncultured Anaerolineales bacterium
GTGACGGACTGCGTCAGGAAGGTGTTGCCGGCAACGGTGGCTCCTTCGCCGATGACGGTATCTCCGCCGAGGATGGTGGCATTGGCGTAGATCGTGACGTTGTTCTCGATCGTCGGGTGGCGCTTGTAGCCCTTGATGACCCGCCCGCGCTCATCTTTCGGGAAACTCAGTGCCCCCAGCGTGACGCCCTGGTAAATCTTCACGTTGTCGCCGATTTGGGTGGTCTCGCCGATGACCACACCGGTGGCGTGATCGATGAAGAACCGCTTGCCGATCTCGGCGCCGGGGTGAATGTCCGTGCCGGTGCCGTGATGGGCATATTCAGACATGATGCGCGGCATCAGAGGCACTCCGAGGCGCTCCAGCGCATGGGCGATTCGGTACACGGTGATGGCGTAGTAGCCGGGATAGCAGTAGACCACCTCGTCGATGCTCTTGGCGGCCGGGTCGCCGTCGTAGGCGGCCTGGGCGTCCATGGCGAGCGTCTCGCGGATTGCCGGTATCTGCTCCAGGAACTGCACGGTCAGGTTGATGGCCTGCTGGCGGCAGGGATCGGTATCCGTACAGTCCGGGCATTGCCGGTAGGCGCAGAAGCAGTGGTAGATCTGCTCGGCCAACTCGTCGGCGATCTGCATCAGGAGGTGGCCGATGAAGAGCGGCGTGTTCTCGTGCGTCAGGTTCTTGCCGCCGAAGAAACCGGGGAACAGCAGTTGCCGCAACAGGTCCAGAAGGCCCACGATCTTCGACCGCGACGGCAGGAACATCTCGCCGATGCGGTGTGTGCTGCTGTCGGCGTCGCACGTTGCCAGGATGTCGGCCGTCAGACGTTTGAGTTTGTGGTCGAGCAGTGTGTTCATCATTCACCTCGCGGGGGCTTGCGGGCAGGCAGATTGCTGCCTGGCCTCCTCATTCCTGCTGCTGTTCAGGGCCGGCGAACAGCAGCGAAGACAGGTACCGTTCGCCTGTGTCGGGCAGAACGGCCACGATCGTCTTAGCGGCACTGGCGGGACGGACGGCCACTTCGGCGGCGGCCATCAGTGCGGCCCCGGAGGAAGTGCCGACAAACAGACCCTCTTCCCTGGCGGCCCGGCGTGCCCATCGGACCGCCTCATCCTGATCGACCCGGATCACCTCGTCCACGACGTCCAGGTTCAGCACGTCCGGGATAAAGCCGGCCCCGATGCCCTGAATCGTGTGAGGTCCGGGCGCCGGTTCCTCACCGGCGCGTGTCTGGGAGAGAACGGGGCTCTGGAGCGGCTCGACCGCCACGGCGTGAAGACCGGGCTTGCGGCCCTTCAGTTGCTCGGCAACGCCCGTGATCGTCCCGCCCGTGCCGACGCCGGCAACAACGATATCCACTTGTCCGTCGGTGTCTCGCCATATTTCCTCGGCCGTCGTTCTGCGGTGGACGTCGGGGTTGGCCGGGTTGCGGAACTGCTGGGGCATGAAACCGGCCGGCTGCTGCTCGCACAGTTGCTCGGCCTTGCGGATCGCGCCCGGCATGCCGTCCGCGGCCGGTGTCAGCACAACCTCGGCGCCGAGGATCCGCAGAATCTTCCGCCGCTCGATGCTCATCGACTCCGGCATCGTCAGCACGCACTTGTAGCCGCGCGCCGCACAGACCAGCGCCAAGCCGATGCCCGTGTTGCCGCTGGTCGGCTCGATGACGACGGCCCCGGGCCGAAGCCTCCCGTCGCGTTCGGCGGCCTCGACCATCGCAAGGGCGATCCGGTCCTTGATGGAGGCCGTCGGGTTGAAACTCTCCAGTTTCACCAGGACCACCGCGTGGGACTGAATGAGACCGTTGACGCGGATCAGCGGGGTGTTGCCGATCGTTTGCGTGATGTCATCGTAGATGCGAGCCATCGAGAGTCCTCCTGTTTCTGTGTTGTCGCTTAACCGAGTGCCACGTCCAGCGTCATCATAATCGCGAACCCGAGAATCACGCCCATCGTGGCCAGGTCCACGTTGCCCTTCCGCTGCGCTTCGGGGATCAGTTCCTCCGCTACGACGAAGACCATCGCCCCGGCCGCAAACGCCAGCGCATAGGGGAGGATGGCCGTCATCGATATCACCAGCACGGCGCCCAGCACGCCGGCAATGGGTTCCACGACGCCCGAGAGTTGTCCGTACCAGAAGGCGCGCATGCGACTCATGCCCTCTCGGCGAAGCGGCAGGGCCACGGCGGTACCCTCCGGGAAGTTCTGCAGGCCGATGCCGATGGCCAGGGCGACGGCTGCCCCGACCTGACTTGCGCGAGCGGCGCCGGCGAGGCCTGCCACCGCCCCGAAGGCGACACCCACGGCCAGGCCTTCCGGGATGTTGTGGATCGTGATCGCCAGCACCAGGAGCGTACTGCGCTGCCACGAGGTCTTCGGCCCCTCGGCCACCGTCAGGTCGGGGTGCATGTGTGGCAGGATTCGGTCGATGATTTGCAGCACGACGGCTCCGAGGAGGAACCCTACCAGCACCGGGATCCACTTGTACGTCTCGCCGTAGGACTGCGCGGCCATCTCGATGGCGGGCGCCAGCAGGCTCCAGAAACTGGCGGCAATCATGACGCCGGCCGCCATGCCCAGCGAGGCGTCGAGGTACTTCTGCGAAACCC
>CAZIJC010000178.1:2708-8673 GCA_964539385.1 uncultured Anaerolineales bacterium
CGGTGGGAGGGGTCTTGCCTCCGAGCACCTCCCGGTAGTACGCGTAGGTCATGGGTATTCCCCGAGCGAGGATCCGGGCCCCAACGACTTCGCCGACGAAGAGGGCGTGCGTGCCGCAGTCCAGTGTTTGCTCGACCCGCACGTCGAGGCCGGCGAGCGCGTGGTCGCCAGGGACGGGGCAGCCAAGCGCCGTGGTCTCATACGGAACCTGCGAGAACTTGTCGGTGTCCCTGCCGGAGCGGAACCCGAAGAGGCGTATCCGTTTCAGCGGCGCCGATTCGGCCAGGACGGTGACGGCGAACACGCCGCTTCCCGAGATGAACTCGTGCGTCAGCGAGTCTTTGTTGATGGCAACGGCCAGGCGCGGCGGCGCGTCGGTCACCTGCATGACGGCGTTCGATATCTGGCCGTTGAGCCGCGTGCCCTTGCGCGAGGCCACGATGTAGAGCCCGTATCCGAGGGTCAGGAGCGCGTCGAGTTCAAGATTTCTGCCGCTCATCGCAGACCTCCCTCAGTCTTCCCGCAACCGCCTCGCCGAGCCTGCGGCACGCAAGCAGCGAGGCTTCGTCCGGGACATACACTGTCCGAAGCGGGTCGGCCACGATTTCGACCTCCATGTCCTGTAGAATCGTCTGCAGATGTCCGGGCGCCTCGCCGCTCCAACCGTACGACCCGAAGGTTGCCCCGACGCGGTTCCGAGGCTTCAGGCCCTTGAGGTAGGTCATGACGTCGGCGAGGGTCGGGAAGATGCCGTTGTTGATCGTGGGCGACCCGACGAGCAGCCCTCCCGCGTCCAGCAACTCGGTGGCGACGTCGCTGCGGTGGCAGGAGCGCATCGCCATCAGCCGGACCGTCGTGCCGCCGGCGGCCAAGCCCTCGCCGACCGCCCGCGCCATTGCCGCCGTGCTCTGCCACATGGTGTCGTAGACCACCACGGCCTTGTTGCCGGGTTTCTGGGCCGCCCAGCGGGCATAGGAGCCGGTGATGCGCTGGATATCGTCCGGCGTCCGCCAGACCGGCCCGTGGTCCGGGGCGACGATGCTCGGCGTCAGCCCCAGGTCGGACACCTTCTGGAGCGTCTTTGCCACGAAGGACGACAGGGGAAGAAGGATGTTGGCGTAGTACTTGGCGGCCTCGTGGTCGAGGATGTCGCGCGGCAGTTCGTCCGCGAAGCGCTCGCCGCTGGCCAGGTGCATGCCGAACGCGTCCTGAGCGAACAGGACGTCCGCCTCGTGCAGGTACGTGACCATGCTGTCGGGCCAGTGGCACATGCGGGTCTCGGCGAACGAGAGCGTCATGTTGCCGAGGTCGAGGGTATCGCCATCGGCGACGGCCGTGATATCGCCTCCCGTACGGAAATGGGCGTCCAGGGCCTTCCGCCCCATCTTCGAGGCGAAGACCTTCTCCGGCACGACGGCCGCGACCGTCTGAGGCAGACAGCCGGAGTGGTCCATCTCGGAATGGTTCGAGACGACGTACTCGATCCGGCTCGGCTCGACGACTGAGCCGATCCGGGCCATCATCTCGTCGAGGAACGGCGCCTTGACGGTATCGATCAGCGTGACCTTGTCCGCGAGGACCAGGAACGCGTTGTACGAGGTGCCGCGGCTCGTGAGATAGCCGTGGAAGTTCCGTACGTCCCAGTCGATGGCCCCGACCCAGTAGACGTTCTCGGTGATCTCGACCGCCTGAAACGGGTTGCCCATTCGATCCCTTTCGACCTTCTCCCGCTCCCTTCCCGCGCATCCTACGGCATCGTGCGAGGCGGATGCAAGCGGACTGTCACTTCCCGAGTTGCCCGGTGAGCGCCTCGGCCGACGTGACCGGCTTTCGGCAGACGAAGTTCTCGCAGACGTAAGCGGCGGGCCTGCCTCCGACGAGAGGGCGGTCCTTCAGAAGCGGGACCGTCCGGACGGCGATTCCTGCCTCCGACGACGCCGGATCAAGCCAGGCGGTGACCGCGCGCGGCAGGAACATTGCGTGGATTGCCGCGACGAGCGCCTTGGTGTCGGCCCGCCCCGCCGGGCCGACGATGGCGATCTCGCGGGCGGGGCCCAGATGCAAGTCCAGCGCCAACAGGTAGCCCGCCATCGCCGTCGGTTCCCGTTTGGCCAACGGCGCGAACGCCTTCAGGGTTGCCTCCGCCTTCTGCCGGAGCGCGTGCCGGCCCGTCAGCCGGGCGAGCCTGAGCGCGGCATGGGCGGCCACCGAGTTGCCCGAGGGCCTGGCGGTGTCACCAGCGCGCTTGAGCCGCGCCAGCACGTCTTCCTGCCCCGCTTCCGAGTAGTAGAACCCGCCGCCCTTCTCGTCCCAGAACCGCGCCATCATCTCGTCGGCGAGGCGCAACGCCTCCCGGATCCAACGCGGGTCAAACGTGGCCTCGTACAGGTCGATCAGGGCCTCCATCGCGTACGCGTAGTCGTGCTGGAACGCGGCGGTGTGGCTCCCGCCTCCACGATGGGCGTGAAGCAGCCGCTCGCCGTTGCGCATCCGGGTCAGCAGAAAAGCGGCCGCACGCACGGCGGCGGCCCGGTACCGGGCATCGCCCAGAACCTGGCAGCCTCGGGCCATGGCGGCAATCGCCAGACCGTTCCAGTCGGCGAGGATTTTCTCGTCGCGCCCCGGGCGGGGCCGCCTGCTGCGGGCGTTGAGCATCTTGGCCCGCATCGCGGCCAGCCGTTTCCGCAGCGCGTCGGCATCGAGATGCTCGTCCTTCGCGAAGGCCTCCAGGGGCTTCGGAACGGACAGGATGTTGGTGCCCTCGAAGTTCCCGCCGTCGGTCACACCGTAGTACTGCATGAAAAGTGTCCCGTCGTCGGTGCCGAGCACCCGAGCAACCTGGTCGGGCGTCCAGAGATAGAACGTGCCCTCGTGCCCCTCGGAGTCGGCGTCCTCTGTCGAGTAGAACCCGCCCTGCGGGTCGGTCATGTCCCGCAGGATGTAGTCGAGTGTCTCGGTCGCAACGCGGGCGTAAGACGACTTGCCGGTCACCTGGCAGGCCTCGAGGTACGCCTGGGCGAGCAGCGCGTTGTCGTAGAGCATCTTCTCGAAGTGCGGCACCAGCCACTTAGGGTCGACGGCGTAGCGATGGAACCCTCCGCCGAGGTGGTCGTACATTCCGCCGTCGGCCATGCGGTCGAGCGTCAGCGTAGCCATCCGAAGGACCTCGGCGTCGCCCGTCCGGTTGTGATGCCTGAGCAGTACGCGGATCGCCGTCGCAGGCGGGAACTTCGGCGCCCCCCCGAACCCGCCATGGGCCGAATCGAAGCGTGCCTTCCATCCGGCGACCGCCCGCTCCAGCAACGTGGCGTCCAGGGTCACCTCGCCGTCGGACGCCGGGGGAGGCTGGCTCCGCAGGGCGGCGGTCAGCCGATTGGCCGTTTCCTCGATGCCTTTGCGGCGCTCGCGGTAGGCCGTCGCCACCGACTCGAGCACCCGGCGAAAGGACGGCAAGCCGGAACGGCTCTCCTTCGGCCAGTACGTCCCGCCGTAGAACGGCTTGAGGTCCGGCATCAGGAAGACGTTCAGCGGCCAGCCGCCCTGCCCGGTCATCATCTGGACGCTCGTCATGTAAATCTCGTCGAGGTCCGGCCGCTGCTCGCGGTCGACCTTGATTGAGACGAAGTGCTCGTTCAGGAACCTGGCGGTTGGCTCGTCCTCGAACGATTCGTGGGCCATAACGTGGCACCAATGGCAGGAGGAGTAGCCGATCGAGAGGAAGATCGGCTTGTCTTCCTTGCGGGCCCGCTCGAGGGCTTCCGACCCCCAGGGATACCAATCCACCGGGTTATGGGCGTGTTGCAGCAGGTACGGGCTCGTAGAACCGGCCAGGTGGTTTGGGCGCCTTGGGTTCATGGCTTCCTTGCCATGGACGGCTGTGCCAAAGGGACTCGTCTGCGGACCGCGAAAGGCCGGGAAGCCGACAACCGCCGCTCCCAGAAAGGCCCCGGCAAGGGCAACCGGCAGAATCCGTTTGGCCGTCCCGGCTCGCCCACCCATGACCTGCGCGCTGCCTGAATCGGCGTACGGAGCCGGTGCAGGAAGCCCCTCCCGGTGCGCTGCCCGGAGCGCGGCTCTTCACGTGTCCAGGGCCCGGAGTTGGTCGCCCAGATCGAGGATGTGTCCGATCTCCTGCTTGATGATGGCCTCGATCTTTTCCTTGCCGGCCCTCTCGGGGACCAGCGCCTTCATGCTCTGGTAGAATACGATGGAGTCCTTCTCCAGGCCGATGGCGGTATTCAGGATGTCCTCAAGCGGTTCCCGGCCCGAGAGGGACGCCGACGGCTCCACGCCGAAGACCTCGCCGTCGGCCATGGCCTGAAGGTATCGGGCCGCCTCGTCATAGGGGTCGAACGTCAGGGGGCGCGTCTCGGCCTTCGCCAACTCGGCGCGCATGGCGGCAAACGTCTTCTCGTGGTCGTCTTCCATGGTCGCGAGACGAAGGAGGAGGTCGCGGCTTGCGCCTTCGGCGGATTCGGCCGCCTTGCGGTAGAATCGGGCGCCGTTGCGCTCAATCTGCTCGGCCATCTCGAAGATCTCATCTGCATTGAACCTGATCATTGTGCGTCTCCTTGTGCCGGCGGGGTAAACACCCGCTGCCCCAGTTCGCGGTCCAGCATGAACAGGGCGCCCGGCGCGCCGCTCGAGAGTTTCAACTGCTGGATGACGGCATCGACACTGGACTCTTCCTCGACCTGCTCGGCCACGAACCACTGGAGGAAGTTGGCCGTCGCGTGGTCCTTCTCATCGGCCGCCAGGGTGACCAGGTCGTTGATGCGGCCCGTGACGATTCGCTCGTGCTTCAGTGCGTGTTCGAAGGCGGCCAGGGGAGAGTCCCACTCGGTCGGCGGGGCGTCGAGGGCGTTGAAGACCGCGCGGCCGCCACGCTCGTTAAGAAAATCGTAGAACTTCATCATGTGGAAGAACTCTTCCTGGTACTGCACCTTCATCCAATTGGCGAATCCTGTGAGGTTCATCGCGTCGAACTGGGCCGCCATCGCCAGGTAGATGTTGGCCGAGAACATCTCGAAGTTCATCTGATCGTTCAGCGCGTCTCCGATTTTTTTGCCGATCATGGCTTTACCCTTTCCACAGACCGTGGACGTTGCAGTATTCGCGGGCGGTGACTCCGGCGGCGGTAACGGCAAAAACGGCCTCCGGCGCGTCGCCGGGCGCGAGGAACTGCCGGTACGCCTTGCCGTCGGCCACGAGTTCGATCCACTGGATGTAGTGCTCGGCTTCCATCGGATGGGCCGCGCTGCGGCCGACCCGTACCCGTACCCCCTCGCCGGTTTTCTCGATGAAAGGCACGTGCTTCTCGGTGGTGGCGTCCTCGGTCTTCTCCTCCTGGAGTATCATCGGCTGGCCGCAGCAGACCAACTCGCCCGCGCCGGCGCCGATGACCTCGACGATGTTCCCGCACACCTCGCATTTGTACACCTGGAGTCGCTCGGTCATTTCAGTTCCCCTTTCTCTTTTTGCCCGAAGCGTTCTGCCTGGAACGCGCCGGTTGCGTGTCTGTTCGGTGGCGCCCCCCGCCAGGCTACGCCAGATCCCGAACAGCCCCTAGAGCGGCGTCGTAGTCCGGTTCGTCCGTGATTTCACCGACGATCTGAGCGTGGCGAACCACCCCGTCCAGGTCCACCACGAAGACCGCCCGCGCCAGCAGCCGGAGTTCCTTGATCAGCACGCCGTAGGCCATGCCGAAGGCGGCGTCGCGATGGTCCGAGAGCGTCTTGACCCTCTCGACCCCGGCCGCGCCGCACCACCGGGCCTGCGCGAAGGGCAGGTCCATGCTGACGGTCAGGATAAGTACGCCCTCGCCGAGGGCCGCCGCCTCCTGATTGAACCTCCGCGTCTGGATGTCGCAGACCGGGGTGTCGAGCGACGGCACGGCCGCGATGACGATGATCTTGCCGCCGAACTCCGACAGCGACACCGAATTCAGATCGCCGTCGAGCGCCGT
>CAZIJC010000179.1:0-8658 GCA_964539385.1 uncultured Anaerolineales bacterium
TGGCCATCGCCAATCGGATGCGGCCGGAGGACCTCTCGATCGGCCTCTCGCAGGCAGGCCGGACGCTTCAGTGGTCGCGCGTTGAGGACGCGGAGCACCTGTGCGACGGCGGCGCGGCCGTCGTCCAGTGCAGCACCGAGCACCTGGCGGACCACACCTTTGACGGCGTGTACGACCCGTGCATCGTGCTGGATTTCGGGCGGGTCATCACGGCTTACGTGGAACTCGACCTCGAAGGCCCCGCCGGCGGGACGGTCGATATCGGCCTGGCCGAGCGGCTGATCGACGGCCGGTTCAACAATGCCATCGAAGGCCAGTTCGCGCACCGCTACGTCATGACCGACGGGCGGCAGACGTGGCGGACGTGGGCCTGGCGGGGTTTCCGGTACGCCAAACTCCGGTTCCGCGACTGTTTCGAGCCCGTCACGGTCCACGCCGCGCGGGCCGTCGTGACAACGTATCCGTTCGAGGAGCGTGGCTCATTTGCATCGAGCGACGCCGGCCTGGGCCGCGTGTTCGACATCTGCCGCTACACGCTGCGGCTGTGTTCGAACTCTTCGATCATGGACACGCCGTGGCGGGAGCAGGCCCAGTGGCTGGGCGACGTCTCGGCCGTGACGCTCGGCGGCATCTATGCG
Source organism: uncultured Anaerolineales bacterium (assembly GCA_964539385.1). Classification (GTDB taxonomy): domain Bacteria; phylum Planctomycetota; class Phycisphaerae; order FEN-1346; family FEN-1346; genus JAUVZF01. The sequence goes on from CAZIJC010000179.1 coordinate 639, forward strand.
TGTTTCGGCGACGTGCGCCTGGCGGGGAAGTTTCTGCGGCAGTCGGCGGCCAACCAGTTTACATCGGGCCTGCTCGCGAACGTGACGAACCGCGCGTCGCGCGGCGGGCCCAGCACGATTCCCGACTACTCGCTCTGGTGGGTCACGGGTGTGTGGCAGCACTACCTCTACACGGGCGAGGCGCGGTGGGTCCGGCGTTTTTACCCGCACGCCGTCAAGGTGATTCGTGCGTTCCTGGACCACGTGGATGATCGCGGCCTGGTGGCCGACGTGCCGGGCTGGATCTTCATCGACTGGGCCGACGTGGACCGCCGCGGCGAGTGCGCGCCGCTTAACGCCATCTTCTACGGGGCGCTGGAGGCCCTCGGCCGCATGGCCCGCGTTCAGGACGATGCCGCAACGGTCCGCCTCGTCGAGACGGTGCGCGCGGGCATCGCCGCCGCCTTCCGCGAGCGGTTCTTCGACGAGGCGCGAGGCTGCTTTGTCGATGCGAACGTCGGGGGGACGTTCTCGGAGAAGGTCAGCGAACACGCCGGCGCCGCCGCCATCCGCTTCGGCCTTTGCGACGACGCGACGGCGGCCGAGGTCGCCGCGCGCCTCTGGCAGCGTCGCGAGGTTCCGTGCACGGAGGCCCAGCCGTTCTTCACGAGCGTGGTGCTCGAGGCGCTCGCGCGGATCCGGCGGATGGACCTGGCGCTGGAGATCATCCGCCGGCGCTGGGGCCGCAGGATGGTCCAGCGCGGCGCCACCAGCACCTACGAAGAATGGGGCATCAACGGGTCGTGGCGGTCGGGCACGTACCGCGGGTTCCTCCGGTCGCTGAGCCACGCGTGGTCGGCCCATCCGGCCGAGTTCCTGATCCGGAGCCTGCCGGGCATCGAGATCCTTCAGCCCGGCTGCCGCGCCGTCCGCATCCGCCCGCACGATGTGCCGATGGACTACTCGGTGACGTTCCCGACGCCGCTCGGCCCGATTCAGGTTACCAAGACCGGCGACCGGATTGAGCGAAGCGTGCCGGACGGCGTGGAAATCGTGGAGTGAGCGGCTCGTCTGACGGCCGCCGGCTGCCGCCGTTGGCTTGCCCGCCAGTGTGGTGTTTCGATGCCACCCGCCGGCGCACGTTAGCGATTCGGCCCCGCCACCGACAAGGTAACCAGGATGACCGGGACACCGGCTTTCTTCCCGCCGCCTGGGGAGGTCCAGGTGCCGAGGCCGAGGCCGCCGACGGCAGCGCGGCCCTGGGGAACCGAACTGGTCTTCGGCGTGCCGCACAGGAGAATGGCGCTCGGCGGTCCGGTGTCGGGCGGCTGGCTCTTATCGTCGGCGCGCGGGCGCCGACCGCCTCCGGCGTGCATCTTCATCCACACCCAGCCGCCGACCTCGGCCTTGGCGCTCGTCGTGCCGACCAGCAGTGCAGCCTGGCCGGTGGGCGGCTGGTGCACCTGTTCCCGCCACTGCGAGGCAACCAGCGAATTGACGTCCACGTGAAGCGATTTCGGCTGGCCCTTGACGACCTTCAGCCCCACCACGGTCCGGACGCGATGGCTATACCGGCGCCCGTCGGTGCCGAGACGCGACACCACACGATAGCCCATGATTGTCTCGCACCGGTAGGTGTCCCACTTCTCGTCGCGTATCTCGAAGACCGCCGCGAGCCGCTCTTGGGCCAGCGTCCGAAGTTTGGCGAACAGTTTTCCTCGCTTGACGTGGGCCAGCCGTTCGACCAGCATCAGGAGGCGTTTCGGCAGTTTCGGATCGCAGAGGTTCCCGTGCCCGCCGCACGTGGAGCAGGTTTCCTCCCACCTCTTGACGATGGGGGTGCGCAGGCCCTGACCTCGCGGCAGGTACGACTGTTTTCTGCCGACCTTGCCGGTGGAGTGACACGTGCGGCACGGCAGCGGCCGCGCCGTCCGCAGCAGCCCCTGGACCTGGGGCTCGGTGCCGTTGGCCACAACGGGGAAGGCTTTCTCGCTGAACGTGACGCTGCCGCCGTACACGCCGTCCGTATCGGGCAGCGAAGAAAGGACGACGTCCTGTTTCACCTTGGCCGGCGCAGGCGCCGCCGTGGCAGGTGCCGCTGGAGTGGTTGGCGCAGGCGCCTCCGCCGCTACCGCCCGCGCCGCAACCAGCGCGGCCAAGCAAGCGGCCAGACCAAGCCAATAGGCGCGCGACGCCACGAGAGTCCTCCGTTGTTGCGGTCCACAGCGACGGCCGCGACGGGCGGCAGGTCGCCTCGCTCATGCTATGGCTTCGGAGGTTTCTGTCAACGCCAAAACGGTCGCGGCGCGGGCGATGATAGGGTAAGCGACCCACGTCCCGCCGCCGGCGCGGTCCTCGGCACGACCGCATTGGCCTTGACTTCCTTCCTGCGTTCCACGATTCTAAAGGTCGATTCTCGGCACCCTCGATAAAGGAGAATCCCTGTGGCCAGAGCCAAACGAATCAAGGATGACGTGGCCGCCAAGCCGTGCGGCGTGACCTTCGGCGTGTTCGCGCCGTGCGATCCGAGGATCGACGATGAGTCGCGCCGGCGCGTCGTCAACATCGTCCGGATGGTTGCCGACACCGTGGCCGGCCGCGTCACGATGCCGGGCGGCAAGGCCGTGACGGTCGTCTGGACGCCGACGCTTGTGGACGGCGAGAAGCAGGCCGACCTGGTGGCCCGCCAGTTCAAGGCCGCCGGCGTCGATGCGCTTATCTGTGCTCCGGACACGTGGGCCTTTCCGCAACTGACGGTCATCAGTTTGCTCGCGCACTTCCCGGCCGACATGCCGCTTAACATCACGTGCGGCAACTCGGGACCCAAGCCGGGCGTCGTCTACGCCCACGCTCTCAACGGTGCCCTGGCCCAGATGGGCAAACTCGCGGCCCTGAACGTCGGCACCTGGCCCGATACGGGCCTGAAGCCCGTCATGACCGAGCCCACGGCCGACGCCCTCGCCGACTGGTGCTATGCGGCCATGACGTACGCGGGCCTCAAAGGCCGGCGCGTCGTCGTTTTCGGCCACGACTCGATGGGCATGGAGACGGCCCTGGCGCACGTGCTGCCGACGCGGCGGACGTTCGGCCTGGAGATCACCCGGCTGGACATGAAACTGCCGGCCGACATGCTTGCCAAAGGCGCCTACAAGCCGCGGGAACTCAAGCGCCTGCGCGGCTGGATCGATAAGCATATCGGCGAGCGCCTCGACCTGAGCCAGGTGGACGCCGACCACAAGTTCAACCAGGGCCTGGCGATGTACCTGATCATGCGGGACCTGATGGCCGAGGTCGATGCCGTCGGCGGCGGGTTCATGAACCAGTTGGAATGGGGCAGCGACCCCAGGGGCCTGCCGCTGCCCATCTGTGACGCCGCCGAGAGCCTCTTTAACTCGACCTTCGACCACCGCGGCGCCAAGCCGCCGCTGCCGTTCGCCACCGAGGCCGACGTCCAGGGCCTGCTGACGATGCTCTTCATGACGTGGCTCTCCGGCGGCAACCCGCCCCTGTTCATGGACTTCCGCAAGGTCTGGGAACCGTGGGAGATCCAGCGACTGGCGAAGCAACTCAAGATCCCGTTCACGAAGAAAGACGTGTGGGCCCAGCGCGGATTCGTCGATGGCGACAACTCGGGCTCGGCCAGTTTCAACTGGGCCGGGAAACCCGGCGAGGCGCCCGAGAAGGTGATGAAACGCATCGGCCTGCCGGGCGCCGAACTGCACTACTTCCCCGGCGGCGGCAACAGCGTCACCTTCATCACACCCGGCAGCATCGACGGCATCGCGGGGCGACTGACGTACAGCCAAGTCTCCGGGTGCTTCGGACTCGTCTGGGACGAGGCCACCACCCTCGACCTCCCTGAAAAACTGGCCGAGGCCGTCCGCGGCACCTCAACCTACACCTGGCCGCACACCTGGGTCTGCCCGAAGTACGCCTCCATGATCGAGTACAAACAGTACGCCCCGGCCAACCACTTCCACATGACGTGGAACCTGGCGCCGCGGCGTCTGGAGCACTGGATGGACCTGGCCAGCGTGCTGAGCGTTGCCCCGTGGCAGGCCCGGCCGTCGTTCATCGAAGGCACCGACCGGCCTCTGCCCCTGCTGTACCTCCTGAACGGCGGCGAGAACGAGACGAAGATTCGCCTGGCGGGGACGTAGCCGAGCCGCAAGTGTTGCCGGCCACGGCCCGTTGCCGCCTCGCATCAGGCGTCTCCCGCCGTAACAGCCCGCCCTTGCCGGCTGCCCCGCCGCGACCGTACTGCCCGCTGCGCCTGGCGCGCAACAAGAAACTGGACAAACGGGCGGCCATCGCGCATATCAGGGGTGCCAACGACCTGAAAGCGGGCCCGCAGGAACGGAGACGAGCATGGAATTCAGCGTGTATGACGTCGTCACCTTCTTCGTGTTCGTGACCGCGGTCGTGGGCATCTCTCTGTACGCGGGCCGGCACGAGAAGAGCGGCAAGGACTACTTCCTGGCCGGCCGGTCCCTCACGTGGCCGCTCATCGGCTTCTCGCTCATCGCCTCGAACATCTCGACGGAACACTTCGTGGGGATGTCGGGCTCGGCGTTCGGACGCGTGGGCTTGGCCATTGCGAGCTACGAGTGGATGTCGGCCGTCACGCTGGTCTTCGTCGCTTGGTGGCTCCTGCCGAAGTTCCTCAAGGCCGGCATCTACACCATGCCGGAGTATCTGGAGTACCGCTACGACTCCGGCACCCGCACCATCATGGCCGTGTTTCTGATGGCTGCTTACGTCATCGTTTTCCTGGCGACCGTGGTTTACAGCGGCGCCATGGCGGTGATCACGATCTTCAATATCCCGGCGATGTTCCAGGAGTGGTTCAGCCTGGCGCCGGAGGACGCAACGTTCTGGGCCCTGGTGGCTTGCATCTGGGCCATCGGCCTCGTTGCCGCCTCCGTCACGATTTACGGCGGCCTGAAGTCGGTCGTCTGGGCGGACCTGATCCAGGGCAGCGGCCTGCTGCTGGGCGGGGCGATGGTCGCGGTGGTCACGCTGCTGACCATCGGCAACGACAACCTCTTTGAAGGGATCAAGACGTTCGGTGCCGCCCAGGCCGGCAAACTGCACACCGTTCTGCCGTGGAACGACGAGGACGTGCCCTGGCTGGCCGTCTTCATCGGCGGCTTGTGGATACCCAACATCTTCTACTGGGGGCTGAACCAGTTCATCACCCAGCGGACGTTGGGCGCCAAGAACCTAGCCGAGGGCCAGAAAGGCATCTTCTTCGCCGCTTGGCTCAAACTCCTCGTCCCGTTCGTCATCGTGATGCCCGGCATCATGGCGTTCCACCTGTACGGGACGGGCCCGAACCCGGCGGTGACCAATGGCGACCAGGCGTACTCGTACCTGATTGGCCACCTGCTGCCGCCGTACCTGCGTGGGGCCATGTTCGCCGCCCTCTGCGGGGCCGTGATCAGTTCGTTCAACTCGGGCCTGAACTCCGCCTCCACGATTCTGACCGTGGACCTGTACGAGAAATACATCAACCCCCAGGCCAGCGGGAAGAGGATCTTGACCGTCGGCCGCATCGCGACGGCCTGCGTCCTTGTGGTAGCCTGCCTGTGGGCCCCCATCATCACCAAGTTCGAGGGCGTCTTCCGGTACATCCAGGAGATCTGGGGCTTTATTACACCCGGTATCGTGGCGGCGTTCCTGGTGGGGATGATCGTGAAACGGGCGCCGGCCATCGCGGCGAAGACGGCGATGATCCTGGGCCTGGTCCTCTACGCCCTGTTCCGCGTGCCGGGCTGGGTGTTGAAGTCGGCCGTCGAGGCGGGAGAGGTGGCGAAGGGGTCCGCCCTGCACTGGCTCTACCGATTCAGCACGATTGCCTTCCTGCACCACATGGGCATCATCTTCGTGATCCTGGCCGCCGTGATGGTGGTGATCACCTTGCGAAGGCCGCTCCTCGAGCCGCGCACCATGCCGGTCTCCGAACTCGACGTCAGCCCGCACAAGCACCGGTACCTCATCGGCGGCATCACCATCGCGGCAACGGCCGTGCTGTACTACCTGTTCTGGTAACTGACGCAAGCGTACAACGAAGCCAGCCCCCGGTGCGGTCGCCGGGGGCTGGGTCATTGTGTGGCAAGCGACGCTCACTTCGTGACGACGTAGTAGAGGCAGTCGGGCAGAAGCCGGATCGCGCCGGCGCCGCCGGGCAGGTCCTGCCGCTTGTAGCCGCTGCCGTCCAGCGCCGTCACCGTCAGCGATGCGGCGTCGGGCCGTTTCAGCGTAACGGTTCCGGTGACGTTGCGGACGACGATCGGCGGGCCGCCCAGGTCGGCGATCGTCCTGGTGCCGCCCGAGTCGCTGGTCGTCCAGCCGCAGTTCTCGTCCTCGGTCATCACCTGGACCAGCATCCGGGCGCTCGTTTTGAGGGGCTTTCCGTCCATCGAGACGACCAGCACCGTTCCGTACTCGTTGCGGCTGTTGATGGCGATGTCGGCCAGTTCGATGGGGCCGGCCTTGGCGAGGAACCCGGTCGCGCCCTGTGCGGCCGGTGCGTTGATGGTCACCAGGCCGCGCCCGTAGTCCCACACGAGTTCGCGCGTCATGCTCCTGACGGTCTTTGCCGCGCGGTTGATGTGCGGCGAGAGGTTCTGCAGGAGGCTCCTGCCCGGGCGGTCGGCCACGGTGCGCACGACCTGCCCCACGAAATAGGCGAGCGGGTCGATGGAAGCGAGGCGTTCGACGCCGCGCTTCGCGCCGGCCGGGATGTCGGCCTTGCGCAGTTCGTCGAGGCTCTGCGGCTGTTCGATGGCGGTGCCCTTGAGGTCAAAGAGGTCTGCCAGCCGCGCCGCCTCGTGCACGACGACCGGGCCGGGCCTGACGTACCCGCGCCGGAAGATGAGCGCGCAGGCCGGCGACTGACCCATCCAGACGGGGGTGTGGATGCTGAACTTGGCGTGCGTGTCCTCCCATCCGGCGCTGCTCGTGGCGAAGTGGAAGTAGGCGTCGGTGCCGCCGAGCGAGCCGTAGGCGGCCGCCACGACGGGGCCGTCCGCACGGAACCGGTTGGGCATCGGCAGGTTGTATTCCGATACGGCGTGCGTGTGGCCGGTGTAGGCGAGTTCTGCGACGAGGGCCCGCTCGGGCGCGAGCAACATGCACGTGTCTTTGTAGGTGTGCCCCTTTCGCAGGGAGTACGAGGCGCCGTCGCCCTTGTGACTGCTGCCGAAGTAGGCGTGTCGGTCGAGCGTTTCGCAGGCGCAGTTGGTGTACTTGTCGAGTGCGCCGAGAACGCGCTGGTCGGCCACCTTCCAGTTGGTGGCGATCATCGGGCACTTCAGGCCGATCTGCGTGCGGAACCACTGGTGCATGGCGGCGTAAAACGCCCGCAGGTCTTCGGTGAGGAAGCGGGCCTGGTCGCGGATGCGTTTCGGATTGGCCTGCTTCTGCCCGCCCGGGGTGTAGAACCAGGGCCCGTAGAGGCCGGCGCGGCCGGCGGCGGTGTCGTCGCCCTTGACCGTGCCCTTGCCCCAGGCCGCCAGCGCCTTTTCGACGGAGCCATACTTCCTCGCGAGCCACTTGCCGTAGCGCGCTTCGAGCATGTGGGTGCACTCGGCCGAGATGTTCTGGTAAGGGCTCGTGGTCCAGAAGAAGTAGTTGTCTTCGTTGATGATTTCGACGATGCCGACGGCAGGGTCCTTCGCAAGCGGCAGGCCCGTGTAGGGGTTGCGCGTGCCAAGGAGGCCGGTCGCCCACGCCTGGTAGATCTCCTGCATCCGCGGGTGGAAGAACAGCAGCGTGAACGCCTTCTTGTTCTTCAGGTTCTCGTATCCGGGGATGCCGTAGCCCGGCTTCACCTCGAACCAGAGCGGGAAGTAGAACGAGAGGGCGACGTAGATGCCTTCCTTCTTGCACGCCGCGACGAAATGGTGGATGCGGTCGAGCCTTTTGGCGTCAACCGTGGCCGGGTCCGCGGCGTTGCGGTCGTAGACGGCGCCGTGGATGCGGACCATGTTGACGCCGAGTTTCGCCATGTGCCGGGCGAAGTAAAGGTCGAGGTCTT
>CAZIJC010000180.1:0-8642 GCA_964539385.1 uncultured Anaerolineales bacterium
CCTGCAGCGAGGGAATATTCCCTTGACGGGACGACGTTGTTCATAGAAGGATGACATCGCACAGGATGCGTCAGTGTCAACCGGAAACCCGAAACGCCGCATGGACGGCGCCGTGGCGGGCTTTGTGCGTGAGGACGCTGAGCGCGGTGCGGTAGTCTTCGAGCGGAAAGATGTGGGTCAGCAGCCGGTCGGCGGGGAAATGGCCGGCCGCCATCAGTTCATGTACCACTTCGTACGTGTGGCGGCGGGCGCCTTTCCAGTCCTCGATGCCGCGACCGTGACTGCCCATCACCGAGAGTTGCTTGTGGGGAATCGGGTCCCAGTCCACCCACCTCGGATGGCCCATCCCGACGATCAGGACGGTGCCCTGCGGCCGGACGAGCCGCAGAGAATCCTCGACGCTGTCTCGGTTGCCGAGGGCGTCGTACACCAGGTCCACGCCGCCCATCAGGATCTTCTTGCCGTACTTGCCGCGCACCACCTGAAGGCCGTACATCTCGGCGAGACGGTCGAAATAGTCGGTTTCCTTCAGGTCCTTTCGGTTCCAGCACTCGTCGGCCCCCAGATGCAGCGCCAGCGTCTGCTGGAACCGGTACCGGGCGACGGCAAAGATGCGGCCCTTGAACCCCGTGGCTCGGAGGAACGCGATGATCCCCAACCCCAGCAGGCCGCAACCCAGAACGAGGACGTCCTGGTCCTCGTCGCCCGGCGGCCGGCGAAGCACCGCGTGGACGCTCGCGGAGATCGGATCCACCAGCACGGCCTGCGCGTCCGAGAGGCCGTCCGGCACGGGGACCAGTTGCGATTTGTGAGCGACGAACGAGTCGGCCCACGACCCGCCCACCGTGCCGCTGTGGCCGATCGAGAAGCCCAGCCCGTCGCGGCCCTCAGCCTGGTTGTAGCACGCGCAGAACTGCCCCGCGCGACACGACGGGCACGGGTCCAGGCCGCGCGCGGCACACGCGATGACCGGGTCGACGTTGACGCGCAGGCCCTCCGGCACGTCGCGCGCCGCCGGTCCGCGTTCGGTCACGACACCCACGTTCTCGTGCCCCAGGACGACCGGCTCGATGATGAACGCCTTGGCGAACGAGTCGGGCGGGTTGCTGAGCAGGATCATCTCCAGGTCGCTGCCGCACACACCGCCCAGCAGCGGCCGCACGCGGACCCAATCGTCGCCGGGCAGAGGCTGCTCGGAGATGTCCCGGAGGCGAAGCGTCGAGAACCGGCCCCAATACACGCTTCTGGCGAACCGTCCGAGGCCCTTGCAGAGAAACCATTTGGGGACGCTGATATGGAACGTGATGGCTCGCATGGCAGGCCCCGGTCTCGCGGAATTGCACGTGGCCCGCCTATTCTAGAGGGGCCGCGCGGCCGGTCAACGGGAAACTCGCCGACCGGCGCCGGCGGGGGTGGCGCCGAGCAACCGGTCCGAAAGTGTTGCGCGGTGGGCAGTCTTGCCCACCGCGCGGTGCCCAGGACTGGACACCGCGCTACCACTTGCCTATATGGCGCCGAAGTTGACAAAGTAGCGCGAGAAGGCGCACGTTGCACCGCCTAGCCGCAAATCGGCCCTTGCCGACAGACACGATTGCCGCAACAATGGCCCGCGAGGCGCAGGCTTACCACAGAGAGAATAGGAGGATGCCATGAGACTAAGCCGTCGCAGATTCCTGAAGTGGTCGGCCCTTGGCCTGATGTCCGCCGGCTGTTCACGACCGGCGCCGGTTACAGCGGCCGCCGGCGGCACACCGGGCAAGCCGAACATCGTATTCATCATGGCCGACGACCTCGGCTACGGCGACTTCCAGTGCTTCAATCCCAAGTCGCGCATCCTCACGCCGCACGCCAACCAACTTGCGGCAAGCGGCATGACGTTCACCGACGCGCACACTCCGTCGGCCGTCTGCACGCCCACGCGATACGGCGTGGTCACCGGGCGGTACGCGTGGCGGACGCGCCTGAAACGCGGCGTGCTGCGGGGCTACTCGGAGCCGCTCATCGCACGGAACCGGATGACGGTGGCATCGCTGCTCAAGGCGCACGGCTACGCGACGGGCGTGGTCGGCAAATGGCACCTGGGTCTCGACTGGAAACACAAGGCCGACGACCCCAAGCAGGTGGATTACTCGAAACCGCTCGACCAGGGCCCGAACGGGTACGGCTTCGACTACTCCTACGTCATCCCGGCGTCGCTCGACATGCCGCCGTACGTGTACGTCGAGAACGGCCGCGTGGCCGAAGCGCCCACCGCGCGGCAGGAAGGGCGGAAGTTCCCCGCCTACATCCGGGCAGGCGAGCGGTCGCCCGGCTTCAACCCCATCGAAACGCTCGACGTCCTGCTCGGCAAAGCCACCGCCTTCATCACCCGCGAGGCCAAAGGGGACAAACCGTTCTTCCTCTATTTCGCCCTCACCACGCCGCACAAGCCCGTCATGCCCGCCAAACGCTTCCAGGGCAAATCGGGCCTGGGGCCTTACGGCGACTTCATCATGCAGGTCGATTGGACGGTCGGCCAGGTCGCCAGGACGCTCAAGGAGGCGGGCGTCCGCGACAACACCCTCCTGGTCGTCACGAGCGACAACGGGTCGTTCATGTTCCGCCTCAAGGAGACCGACACCGGCCACGTTACGGACCCCGGCGTGCAGGGCTATAAGGCCTCGTCCCACACGTCAGCCTACGTCTTCCGCGGCACCAAGGCCGACATCTACGAAGGCGGGCACCACGTCCCGTACATCGCGTCGTGGCCGGCGAAGATCAAGGCCGGGACGACCTGCGAGGAGACCATCTGCCTGACGGACCTCATGGCGACGTGCGCCGACATCGCCGGTGCGAAACTGCCCCAAGACGCCGGCGAAGATTCATTCAGCACGCTGCCGCTGATGCTCGGCAAAGAACCGCCCACGCCCCGCGCGCCGGTGGTCCATCACTCGATCAACGGCACGTTCGCCGTCCGCGACGGAAAATGGAAACTCATCCTCAGCACCGGCTCCGGCGGCCGCGAAAAACCGGCCGGCAAACCCGGCAGCAAACCCTATCGCCTGTTCGACATGGCCGCCGACATCTCCGAGACCACCGACCTGGCCGCAAAGCACCCCGAGATCGTCCAGCGCCTGACACGCGTGCTGGAAGGATTCCGGAAGAGCGGGCGCAGCCGGTAAGCCGCCCGAAATGAGTTGCTGGCGGCGGCTGCCGCGCGAGAGGGCTTGTGCGGTTTCTTGCGCGGTGGGCAAGAATGCCCACCGCGCAAAGGGCAAAGTGGCGCTGCAAGCCTAATCGTCGTTCTCGAAGAACTCCCGGTACAGGGCCCGGACCGCCGCGGCGCTCTCGTCGGCCTTGACGCCGAACATCATGCTGACCTCGGAGGAGCCCTGGTTGATCATCTCGATGTTGACCCCGGCCCTGGCAAACGCCCCGCAGGCGCGGGCGGCGATGCCCACCGCGTGACGCATACACTCGCCGACGATCATCACCAGCGAGAGGCCCCGTTCGACCGACACGTCATCGACGTCCAGTTGCTTTCGGATGCGGCCGACGACCGCCGCCTGGGCCTCGGCGTCGAACTGCTTCTCGCGAAGGACCACCGAGATGTTGTCGATCCCCGAGGGGGTGTGCTCGTAGGAAAGGCCCTCGTCCTCAATGATCTGAAGCAGCCGCCGGCCGAAGCCGACCTCCCGGTTCATCATGTATTTCGAGACGTAAATGCTGCAAAAACCCGCGTCGCTCGCGATGCCCGCCACGCGGCCGAGCGCAGAGACGCGGTCAACCACGATCCGTGTGCCGGCGGCCGACGGGTTGTTCGTGTTCCTGATGTGCACCGGCACGCCCGCGTGGAACACCGGCTCGAGCGCCTCCTCGTGAAATACGCCGAAGCCCGCGTAGGAGAGTTCCCGCATCTCGCGGTAGGTCAGTTCCGCCAGCGGCCGCGCGTTCGGCACGATGTGCGGATTCGTCACGAGCACCGCGTCAATGTCGGTGAAGTTCTCGTACACGTCGGCCTTGACGGCGGCAGCCAGGACGGCGCCGGTGATGTCGGACCCGCCGCGCGGAAACGTCACGACCACGCCCTCCGGCGAATAGCCGAAAAAGCCCGGAAACACCGTGATGCCCGCCGCCTCGGACAGGTGCGACAGCCGCTCGTACGATTCCGGCAGAACCCGGGCGTTGCCGAACTCGTCGCTGACCACCAGCCCGGCGTCGCGCGGACTGACGTAACGGGCCTCGGCGCCGGCGGCCGACAGGCAGGCGGCCATGAGTTTGGCGCAGTTGTCCTCGCCGGCGGCTTTCACGGAATCGAGGAAGCGTCCGCCCTCGCCGGCCGGGGCGGCCAGGCGACCTCTCAGGTCTTCGGCGATACCGTCCACGAGGTCGTCCGCCAAACCGACGTCGCGAGCGATCTCGGCGTACCGCGCCACGACCGCCCGGAGTTCCTCCGCAGCCGACGCGCCGGCCAGGCGGGCCTCGGCACACGCGATCAACAGGTCCGTGACCTTCGTATCGTCCGCACCTCGCCGGCCGGGCGCCGAGACGACGATGAGCCGGCGCTCGGGGTCCGAGGTGATAATGTCACGGACTTTGCGGAACTGGTCGGCGTCGGCCAGCGACGACCCGCCGAATTTGGCGACTTTCACGGCGTTCTCCTTGGCGTTCTCGTGCGCGTTAGCAGACCACGGTTGATCTCGATGCCCCGCTGCTTCCGCAGCGGGCTCGGATGCCGATTCGAATGCGGGCCCGGGGCGGGCTCGAACCGCTAGGCCTTCAGGTGCCCGCGCTTCAGCAGGACCTCGGCCACCTGGACGACGTTCAGGGCAGCGCCCTTGCGGATGTTGTCCGCCACGATATACATCGCCAGGCCGCCCGCGCAACTGGTGTCCTCGCGGATGCGGCCGACCAGGGTCATGCCCGCGTACTCGGGGTTCGCGAGGTCGAATTGCGTCGGATACGTCCGCATCCCCTCGCCGTCGGGCTCATCGATGACGACCACGCCCGGTGCGCCGCGCAGGATCTCGCGGGCCGCGTCGGCCGACAGTTTCTTTTCGGTCTCGATCCAGACCGCCTCGCCATGGCCGTTGAAGACGGGCACGCGGACGGCGGTGGCGGAGATGCGGATGCGAGCGTCGCCGAGGATTTTATGCGTCTCGTGCACCATTTTCCACTCTTCGCGCGTGTAACCGGCATCGACGAAGCGGTCGATGTGCGGAATGCAGTTGAACGCGATCGGACGGGCGAACACGCCCGGATCGAACGCGATGTCGGTCTGGTTTTCGAGGGCGCCGGGCGTCTGCTTCCTCAGTTCCTGCGGCCCTTTCATGCCCCAGCCGGAGGTCGCCTGGTAGGTGGCGGCGATGATCCGCGTCAATCGCGCTTCGCGGTGCAGCGGCGCCAGGGCCACCACCAACTGGATGGTCGAACAGTTCGGGCTGGAGATGAAACGCGTGGTCTCGCCAATCGCGTCGGCGTTGACCTCGGGGACGACGAGCGGCACGTCGTCGGCCAGGCGGAAGTCGCGGCCGTTGTCGATGCACCAGGCGCCCGCCTTCTCGGCCGTTTCACGCCACGTGACGCTGGCGCCCTTGGCGCCTTCCTGGCCGGCAAACAGGACGAGGTCCGCGCCCTGGAAGACCTCGGCGCTGGTCTCCTCCACGAGCATCTTCTCGCCCGCGAGCGTTTGCGGCCTCTCGCGCGTGGCGGCGACGCGCGGCGGCCAGTTGCACGGGAAGTTCCGCTCCTTCAGGCACGAGACGATCGCTTCGCCCACCAGTCCCACGCCCACTACCGTCACGTTGAGGGCCATGGCTCGCTGCTCCTTTTCCTCGGTACCCCTCATCTATCGTCGTTTTTCAGGGCAAAAGAAAAGGCCTTGCGGATTTCGGTGACCGCAAGGCCGACTCAAGGCTCCACGAGGTCGTGCCTAGGGTCCCAAGGCGCGCTTCGACTTCGGCGTGCCGGGGGCAGCCGGCATCATCGAGGGCGTCGCCTTGGTTCCGCTGGACCCGTACACGCCTTTCTCGCCTCCAGAGACCGCGCGAAGATACGCGAAAGCACACCACCTGTCAAGCGCAGATGCCCGGAAACGGGCCGCCCTTCGAGCATGTGCCACGGCCGGTCTCGTCCGGCCGTGTGTTCTTGAGACCCGCAAGGCCGCCTTCGATGCGCCGCTACTGTGATTGGGCCCGCAGGACCCACGACAACAACCAACGACTCCGTGGACACACCTTCCCCATACGGGCCCGGTGAAACAAGGGCGGGGCAAAATCGCCCTTGACACGAGGGCGGTTATGGGTGTCGCCGGAACCCTGCTAGTACGCGCCAAGTAAGGCACGGACATCGGCGGACTGCGGCTGACGCGTGCCTAGATAGCAGTGCTCGAAGTCAAGGTTGGGCAGAGCGAGGTGAAGGGCTCCCTCCAGGACCAGCCGTGTCCTCTCGCGAAGACGTCCGCCGCTGAGAGTCACATCGAACACGGCGTGCAGCCCAAGATCCATGAAGCTCTCAGCGGGCACGAACATCAGTGATGTACGGCAGGTGCAGGGAAGGAAGCCGCCTGGTGCCCCGGGGCTGGGCTCAAAAAGGCGCGCAAGGTAGCCTTGCTGCCATTCGACGTTGAGCAGGGCTTCGACATATCCCGGGCCCATCACGTCGCACTGAACCGACGGCAGAACAAATCGCTCCCCCTCACTATCAATTAGCTTGGCAGCGGTGCCCAGTATGCCGTCTTGGAGGAACGGACCAAACAGGCTTAGCCAAGCGGGTGTATCCGCGGACGAGAGCCGTTCTCCCGCTCTCTCCACGAAGTCTCTCATCACGCTGATACTGTGCGCCCAGGAACTGTCGGGCCCGTGCGGCTCAATCGAGTACCAGGTCCATCTGTCCAAAAGAGCAGCCGCCTCCGGATCCTGAGCTAGCTGGAAGTGCTCGGGGTCGACTTCTACAGCCTTGATCTCTGGCCTACTCATCTGGTGCCCCCGTTCGCATGGATCGTGCATACAATCTGCGCCGGTTTATCGTGCTCCAATGTCCGGCTCCACTACCGAGCCAGAGCCTGCAACAGCGAATTCACATCGTAAGTGCAACGGGGCGGTGCCAGAAGGCCTCCGCCGGAGTGCGGTAGCCTGATTGCCGGGGCGCGCCCCGGCCTGCACGTCCAGACAACGAAGACTCACGGCGAGATTCCTCGCTACGCTCGGAATGACAGCATTGGCAACCCGCCTACCACACACGCTCGACCCAGCCGGTGTCGATGCGGGCGGCGTTGAAGTCGGGGTTCGACATGATGTCCAGATGCAGCGGCACGGTGGTCTGGACGCCTTCGATGATGAATTCGGCCAGGGCTCGGCGCATCGTGGCGATGGCGGCGGCGCGGGTCGGCCGGTGGACGAGCAGTTTGGCGATCATCGAGTCGTAGTGCGGCGAGATGGTCCATCCCTGGCAGCAGTGGGTATCGACCCGTACGCCCGGCCCGCCCGGAACGCAGAACCGCTCGAGGGTGCCCGGCGACGGGCGAAACCCATTGAAGCAGTCCTCGGCGTTGATGCGGCACTCGATGGCACAACCCGTCTGGCGGACGTCGCGCTGGCGAAACGCCAACGGCTCGCCTGCCGCCACGCGAATCTGCTGCTGCACCAGGTCGATGCCCGTCACGAGTTCCGTCACGGGATGCTCGACCTGGATGCGTGCGTTGACCTCGAGGAGGTAGAACTTTTCGTCGCGGTCGACGAGGAACTCGACGGTTCCGGCGCCGGTGTAGCCGGCCTCCCTCGCCATGCGGACGGCGGCGTCGCACAGTTTGCCGCGCGTGCGGTCGCTGATACCGGGCGAGGGCGACTCCTCGACCAACTTCTGATGCCGCCGCTGGAGCGTGCAGTCGCGCTCCCACAGATGGATGCAGGCGCCGCGCGTGTCGGCCAGGATCTGGACCTCGATATGGCGTGCGTCTTCGAGGTACTTTTCGAGATAGACGCGTCCGTCCTTGAAGGCGGCCTCGGCCTCGCTCTGTCCCTGTCCGACGGCCTGGGTGAGGCTGATGTCGTTGTGTGCGATTCGCATACCCCGCCCGCCGCCGCCGCCGGCGGCCTTCACGATGACCGGGTAGCCGATCTCGTGCGCCAGGCGCACGGCCTCGTCGACGTCATCGAGGGCCCCGTCGGAGCCGGGAATGGTGTAGATCTTGGCATGGCGTGCGAGTTGCTTGGCCTCGACCTTGTCGCCCACGCGTCGCATGGCCTCGACGTTCGGGCCGATGAACTCGATGTTGCACGACCGGCAGACCTCCGCAAAATGCGGATTCTCGGCCAGAAAGCCGTAGCCCGGATGGATGGCGCCGACGTCGGCCACCTCGGCCGCCGAGATGATGCGGGCGATGTTCAGGTACGACTGGCCGGGCGCGGCCGGGCCGATGCAGATGGCCTCGTCGGCCAGGTCGAGGTAGCAGGCCCCGCGGTCGGCCTCGGAATAGACGGCAACCGCCTCGATGCCCATCTCCCGGCAGGCCCGGATGATGCGCAGTGCAATCTCGCCGCGATTGGCCACCAGGATGCGTGAGAACATGCTCTCTCCCCGCGCCGTTACTACTACAACGCTACTTCGTGCGCGGCGGGTCTCCGTACCCGCCGCGACATGGCGGTCGCAAGCGCGGTGGGTAC
>CAZIJC010000181.1:0-8637 GCA_964539385.1 uncultured Anaerolineales bacterium
CGACCTGGGTGACGCCCGCGAGGCCCGCCGGGACGGTGCACTGGCCGGAGTCGTTGTAGCCCCAGGCGGCGACCGACCCGTCGGCCTTGACGGCCAGGCTGTGCCAGTAGCCCCCGGCGACCTGGGTCACGCCCGCGAGGCCCGCCGGGATGGTGCACTGGCCGTACCCGTTGTAGCCCCAGGCGGCGACCGACCCGTCGGCCTTGAGGGCCATGCTGTGCGCCCAGCCCGCGGCGACCTGGGTGACGCCCGCGAGGCCCGCCGGGACGTCGCACTGGCCGTAGTCGTTCCGGCCCCAGGCGGCGACCGACCCGTCGGCCTTGACGGCCAGGCTGTGGTATCTGCCGCCGTCGACCCGGGTGACGCCCGCGAGGCCCGCCGGGACGGTGCACTGGCCGGAGTCGTTCGAGCCCCATGCGGCGACCGACCCGTCGGCCTTGACGGCCAGGCTATGCCATTCGCCCCCGGCGACCTGGGTGTAGGTCGTCCCCGCCGGGACGGTGCACTGGCCGTCGTCGTTCCAGCCCCAGGCGGTGACGCTCGCCTCGTCGAGGTACCCGACCTCGGCGGCGGCAGGCAACGTGGCTGCCAGGACCGCCAGGACCACCAGAGTTGCGACTCGAGCGGCGGTTTTCATCATCGGCTCCTTTGTGCCAGGTAAACCTCGTCCGCGTGAAGCAACCGGGCGACGTCCGGGGTCCTTCCCCCGGCCGTCGCCCTGAACACGTTGGTGTGTTGTCTGTTGCGTTTGCGCCGGCGCCTGCGCAACCCCCGTTGGCCGACGCCGGCCTCATCGCCCCGCAGGCGGGGCCTTCCGGAACGGTCCTCCAGCCTGTGGGCAGCAAGCGTGCCCGACGCGCCTCAGGAATCCCGCCGGGGTTCCAAAGGCAGGCCCCGCCACACCCCACGGCGCAGCAAAACGGGCCGCACCCGCTCACGCGCAGGCACAGCCCTGAGTGCTCGCACTCCCCCAAGCGAGTGTAAGTATACCTCACGAATGGCCGAAAAGCAAATCGGCGGCGGCAAGAATCGGGATAAATGGCAGATCCCGTTCACTGGCGTATCGGATTGTTCGGTGAAACAGTGCGTGCGGCCGGCGGTGGCCGAGAAGCGGCGCCGGAGAAGCGCATGGAGCCGCTGTCACAGCAGAGTGATCATGTCCGGTCCGTGCAAAGGCTGATTACCGCGGCATGCCGCGGCCTACATGGTGGGGCCACGGTGGGGAAGGTGACCGGGAGGTTGCGCTCCCGGCTCGAGCAGATTGCCGCGGCGCGCCGCGGCCTACATGGCTCGAGTCGCGTGGTCGATGATGCATGAGCATGATGGCCGGGGCATGCCCCGGCCTACAACTCAGGACAGGCGTCGGCTACGGTGCGAACGGGTGTCTGGAAGGCACGCGATGCCGCAGCATCGAACAGCAACGAGGACGACGAGCACCCGTGAAACGACAACAACCAACGACTGCGTGGACGAACTTCCGGGCAAGATCGCCCTTGACACGAGGGCGGTTACGGGTGTCTCCGCAATGCCGTCCGCGCAGTGGCGTGACGGCGACGATGAACGAGAAGGCCGGCCACGCCCAAACCGGCCAGCGCCAGCGTGGCGGGTTCGGGGATACCACTCAGGTGCATGGCGAGCGTGTGGGTCGTCCCCAATGAGCCCGTCTGGAAATTGCTGGCCGGCGGGAAATCCCTGTCAACAAATCGGGAACTGCTGATTCCGGCTATGGCGAGCAGGCCGAAGTCCCCCATCGTGACGCTGCCGACCAGCGCACCCGTGTGCCACCACCAGCCGGTCGGACTCGGCAAAGGCCACGCGTAACGAGCGGGCGCCAGCACAACCGCGTAGTCACCCGCAGCGAGCGACGGGACTTCAAAAATGGGGTTGGCCGGCAGGTGGTTGTCATCACGCACGAGGACCCTGTAGGCCACCACATCGGCGGCCGTGGCACCTGGCCCCACCTCTTTCATCAGCCACGCGCGCGTATCCTCCCAGCCATCAGTCATAACGGTGTTGAGGTGCGGCATATAAAGAAAGAGATCCACCGACACGTCGGTCAGATTGGTCGGAACGGTGAACGTCTGCGCCCACGTGTTCCACCCGGAAGAGCCGAGGACAGCGGGGGTGCCGGTCGGCCTGCTGTCCAATATGGTGCCACCCCAGGCCTGGACGGTTACCAGGCAGATCACGATCACCCATGCCGACTGCGATGCTCTCATTACGGGTACCCTCCATTCTGATACGTGTTGTTTGCGTTGGCTCGCGCCTGCGGCTTGCCGGTCGTCCGAATAACCGGGGCCTGCACAGGCCTGTTTCCCGCCGGAACCGACCGGGCGTCTGCGCTTCCGCGGCGTGCGAATCACGAGGGGCGAGGTGTGCAGGCAGGGCGCGTCTCTTGTTGGCTTCGGTTCCAGCACCCACCGTCGGCGCATTAGAAAAAGGGCGCCCGCGCCTTGACCCGGGCGGGCGCCCTGGAAACCTCGCTCACAACGCTGCGGTGGTCGTCTACTTTCATGGGCCATTATACCCCTTATGCATCCGAGTTGTCAAACGGAATCGAGGCATTTGCGTTTTGGCGGATGGGTCGAGGTGATGGGCGGTGGTCGGGTGCGCGGAGGAAGGTGATCCGAGGGTCACGAGGGCCGGCCGTGGCACACGCTCGTCTGTGGCACCCGGCGCGGCCCGTACGGGCCGCGCAAGGGCGGCGGCGGGCCGGGTCGCCGTCGCGTCAGGCGGCGCCGCTGGCCTCGGCTTGGCGGCAGGCCGGCGCCGGCGGCGCAAAAGTGCTGCGGCCTGCCCCGGCACATGCGCGATGTGGGCGGGCAGGTCATACGTCACCACCTTTCTCGTCAACGTGCTCGGCAAAAGCACGCCTTACGACAAGCAGCAGGTCGATGAACTCCTGCGCGAGGCGGTCGCGGGGGCGCGGCAGGGGAACCGGGATCTCGGCCACGGCCCGGCCGAAGGTCATGACGACGACGCGGTCGGCCAGATACACGGCCTCCTCAATGCTGTGCGTCACGAACAGGATGGTCTGGCCGTCGGCCGCCCACACCCCGAGCAGGTCGCCCTGTAGGTGATGCCGGGTCGGTTCGTCCACCGAGGCGAACGGCTCGTCCATCAGAAGAATGCGAGGGTTGGGGCAGAGGGCCCTGGCCAGTGCGAGCCGCTGGCGCATCCCGCCGGAGAGTTCGTGGGGGTAACTGCGCTCCACGTCACGCCCGAGGTGGACGCGCTCCAGAACCGCTCGCGCCGCGGCGCGTCGTTCGGCGCGGCCCATGCCGCGGATCTCCAACCCGAGCGTCACGTTCGCCAGCGCCCGGCGCCACGGCAGGAGCGTGCCCTCCTGGCTCACCAGGCCGACGCCGGCCGGCGGGCCGTCCAGCGGTCGGCCCCGTATCAGCACGCGGCCGCTCGTGGGGAAGTCCAGGCCGGCTGCCAAGCGCAAGAGCGTCGTCTTGCCGCAACCCGACGGCCCCACAACGCATGTCAACTGCCGCGCGGGACAGGAGAGGTTGAAGCCGCCAAGCGCCCAGACCTCGGGCCGCGCGGGCGTAACGAAGCACTTGCTCACGTTCTCGAAGCGGATGACCTCGTGTTCGAGCGTCACGCTATCGCTCCTTGGGCTGCCACCGGCCGACGCGGTGCTCCGCCAGGCGCAGCAGCCCGTCCAGGACAAGACCGATCGCGCCGATGACGATGATGCTGGCGAAGGCGTACTCGTACGACGCCTGTTCATGGGCGGTGGCGATCATGTACCCCAGTCCGCCGCGCGTTCCCGGAAAGATCTCGGCCGCGATGATGACCCGCCAGGCGATGCCGCCGCCGACGCGCAGGCCGGTCACGATCGAGGGTGCGGCGCTCGGCAGGACGATCTTCGTGAGGACCTGGCGGCGGTCGGCGCCAAGGACACGGGCCGCCTCGACGTGGGCCTCCCGCACACCGCGCGCCCCGGCGGCCGCGTTCAGCGCGATCGGGAAGAACGCACCCAGCCAGATGATCGCGACGATGGCGAACCGCAGTTGATCCAACAGCCCGTACCGCCAGTGCTCGTCGCCGTACAGACTGGTGGCCGGACTCGAAAGGCCGAACACGATGATGGCGACCGGAATCCAGGCGATGGGGCTGATGACCATCGCGGCGGCCATCGTCGGTGACAGCATGTCCGTGGCCGCCCGCGACCGACCGACCAGCAGGCCGATCGGAATGGCCGTCACGGCCGCCAGCCCGAAGCCGCACAGCACGCGCAGCACACTGATGGTGGCGCCGCTCGCGAGACTCGTGGCGTCGAGGGCCGGCGGCTCGCGAAGCGGATGCGCGAGCACCTCCAGCACCGAGCCGATCGACGGCACCACGACGCTGCCGACCGACGCGAAGTGCCAGACCACCAGAATCCCGACCGGCACGATCGCACCGAGCAGCACCTTCACGGCCAGTCGCTTCGGCTTCATGGAGATCTCAGCAGCCCCTTCTCCCGCAGTTCCCTGGCGGCTTCGCGAACGAGTTCAAGGTCGCACAGGTCGCCGACGAAGTCGTCCGGGGACGTGTCGGCGTATTTCCCTTTGAACAGTTTAACGTCTTTGACCATCTCGGCCCACGTTTTCATTCCGGCGATCCAACTGTCGGTCGGTTCGGCGATGTAGGTGATCGTGGGAATGGACTGCTTCTCGACGGCCACCTCGTACCGGGTCCAGCGGCTGGCGCACCTGATCGCGAGTTCCTGGTCCCGGTTGATCAACTGCGTCGAAAGGAGGATGACCTTGATCAGCCCTTTGACGACCTCGCCGTGTGCATCGAGCGTTTGCTGCGTCGCCGAGATGCAGCAGCACGGATGGTTGACCCACTTGCCCTTGGGCGGAAGGTCGCGGAGTTCGGCAATCGTCTTGCCCAGTCCCTTGTGGACCGCCACCGCCACGCCGGGCTGGTTCATGACGAAGCCGTCGATGGCGCGGCTTTCCATGAGCGGGATGGGGCTCTTCTCAGAGCCGAAGTTGACGAGGATGACGCCGGCTTTGGCGTCGGTCGCGTCGTATCCGTACGGGATGCCCTCGGCCAGCAGCGCCCGCTCGAAGACCATTTTTGCGATCGCGACGGGCGCTTTGTAACCGATCTTGAGCGGTTTTTCGCCCGACTTCGCCGCCGCGGCAAACGACGCCCAATCCGTGATGGGCGAGTCCTTCTGCATGACGAGCATGTCGCCGTCGGTCTGAAGCGGGCAGACGATCTTGAACGGCTGGCCACCGTCGGCGAACTTGGCGACCGGAACGACACCGCCCAGGCCGATCTCGATCTCGCCCCGGCTCATCGCCGCCGGCATCCGTGATCCGCCGCCCACCCTGATGAAGTTCAGGCGGGCAAGCGCCCTCTCGCCGTCCACCAGGTCGTACACTTCCCGGGCCTTGACCTCCTTCAGGTAGATGCCGTAATCGTTCCTGAACCGCTCGCCCTCCAACGCCGCGACGTAGAGCGCCAGGTGATGGTCGTGACCGACGTGGCCGAGTCGGATCGACGGGGCTTCGGTCGTGGCGGGCGGCTCGCCCTGGCAGCCCGTGAGGACCACCGTCGCGACGCCCGCCAGGACCAGGGCGGCCGTGGTGATTCGTATCCGTGTCATGCCTGTCTCCTTGTGGAAGTTCAGAACTTATATACCACCTGGAAGAACCCCCAGTTGGCATTGTCCTGGCCGAGCGTATTCTTGATGAAACTGCCGGGCAGAAAGAAGGCGTAGCCCATGAACAGGTCGAGGTTCTTCGAGACGGACCACTTGGCCAGCAGGTCGATCTCGTGTCCGAGTTCGTGCCCCGAGTCGCCGCCCGGGTCGCGGGCCCGCCTGGTGAAGTTGAACCAGTACCACCAGTCGGTGTCGGACGCCAGCCGGAAGTAGTGGTAATCGACCCAGAGTTTGAGTTTCTTGGCAGGCTTGACGCTGAAGGTGGCCTGGAAGTCCATCATGTTCTGCCACGAGAGGAAGTTCATGCGGCCGTAGTACGACGTGGGGCACGTGTAGAGGTTGTCGAAGGTGTTGTTCTCGCCGTCGGCCGGGCTGCGGTCACCGCTGGCGTAGACGAACTCGCCGCCGACGCGCGGCGTCCAGGAACGGTCGAGCCAGGTGTACCCGAGGCGGGCGTGTGCGCCGTAGGCCTCGACGTCGTCGCCGCCCTGCGTGCCGAACTGGGTGGCGAGCGTCCCGCCCCAGTCCCAGTTCTTGCGGAACACCCCGTCCACGCGGGCGCCGACGGTGTGGCGGCGGATGTCGCCGGTCCTCCCCCGCTCGCCTCGCGCGCTGCCGTGATCGTCGTACCGCAAGAGGTAGAACAGGTCGAACTTGCACGGCAGATTCTTGAACTGAGCGTAGGCGCCCATGGCGTCGAAGTCGAAGTGCCGGTTGTCCCAGCGGATCTGTTCGCGAATGACCCGCTGACCGAAGAACAGGTCGATCTGCACCGGCTCGGTATCGATGTACATCTTTGCGGCGTCCCACCAGAACCCGCCGACGTTGCCCCAGTTGGCCGGCCCCAGGAACCGCCGGTCGCCGTAGTCGAGGGCCTGGCGGCCGATCTTGAAGCCGATCGGCGTACCGCCGATGTGCTTGACCTCGACGTACGCCTTCCGCACGTCGGCCTGGTCAAAGAACGTGCACGTCAGCGGGAAATCCTCGCGCGACATGTCGCTGAGGTAGTGGCGCGAGTCCTGGAACATCACGTACGCGTGGGCGTCTTCGCTGAACCGGTAGTCGAAACCCAGTTGCGTCCGCAGGAGCAGCAGGTCGTCGTGCTCGTCACGGCCGTAGCCGCGGATGGTGAAGTCGTTGGTGTGCTCGTACCGCGTCCGGAATTGGCCGTCGATACTGAGCGCACCCGGACCGATCTTCATGTTCTTCAGCGGCGCGTACCAGTCCTGCGACGCCTCTTTCTCGCGTGCGTCGGGTGACGAGCGGGGCTCGCCGGCGGGCGCCGCCTCTGCCCGCGCCGTTGCGGCCCACACCGCCATCAGCAGTGCCGCCATCATCGTCACGACCGATTGTTTTGTTGCCATGCGCTCTCCGCCTGTCTGTGAACTCGGGTTACCGGTTTACCTGCGGCGCGGAAAAAGGGAGGCGCGCTTCTGCGTACCTCCCCGGACGACATTCCAGATGTCGCTAGCGTCACTTCACGGTATGCCAGGTCCTTTCGGACTGCCACTGGAACGGCCCCAATTCGGGCTTTACGCGCACGGCGACCTTGCCGCTGAACCCGTTCGGCACTCGCCATGAGTGCGTGCAGGTTCCGCCTCAGCCGTACTCGAATTTGCCGGTGTGGATCACTTTCTCGTTCCCGTCGATGATCTCGAAGGTCGGTGCGGGCTGCCTCTTGTTGTTCTTCGTGGCGCCGGCGGCGTATGTCGTGCCCGCCTTGCCGACCAGGGAAAGGCCGATGAAGACGTTCCTGTCCCTCTGCTGCACGTCCGTCCTGGCCACCAGCGGCGGGCCAAGTTTGATGACACACGTCTTGCCGGCCTCGATCCGGAGCTGGCTGAGTTTGTCCGTGCCGCTCGACCGCCTCAGCGTCCACTTGGCGCCGTCGGCGTCGGTCCGGCTCAGGCTGACCCTGATGGGCATGTACTTGCCGGCGGGCAGGGGGACCTTGCCGCCGCCCTGGATGCGCTGGAAGCCGAAGTCCGAGAACGCCATGATCTCGACGTCCGACGCCCCCAGGTCGAGCGTGCCGAAGCCGGGGTCGGCCTTCGCCAGTTCAATCGTCGACCCGTCGGCCGCCACGGTGACCGTGTAGTAGGCATCTGCGACCTTGACGCCCTTGGCCAACGGCATCCATTCCATCGGCTGGATGGTGAGGGACAGCGGCGCGAACTGGCCGTCGCCGTTCAGGTCGATCACCACGGCGTCGATGTCGCGAGAGAACGACTCCTTGCCCTCGATCGTGTCGGTGTAGCGTCCGTTGAGGTTGGAGTCGATGACGGCCACATTGTAGGTCTTGCCCGCCAGCGTAACCTTGCCCGTGAAACACCCGGCCCCCCCCATCCTCAGGAACCGAGGCTTGGCGGGCTTCCCGCGGTCCATATAGGCCTGGAGAGCGACCCTCACCGGCGCGCCTGCGGGCGTGGCGAGTTCGACCGTCCCGAACGCCACCTGGGAACCTTGAGCCTTGCCGGCGAGCGGCTTCTCGTCCGCCAGGTCGTTGTCGCCGTCGGTGTCCACGAAGAGTTTGGGGGAGTCACCGCCTACGACGGCCGCCCAGACCGATTTCCCGCCGACATCCATCGAACAGCAGGCTGCGCCGGCGGGCACGCCCGTGACCCCGGGCGGCTTGGACGGGGTGACACCGAAGCCCCGCGATGCCATCCGGGTCACGACCTGCAGCGAGCCCTCCGCGTCCTGGTACGTCAGCGGGAACGTGCCCTGGGCCTGGAGTGTGGTGCATAGGAGGGACACCGCGATAATCGCGGTCAGCGTTCGCACAATCGTCGCTCCTTCCGAAGGCACAGACTTATACCATTCCCCGATTAGACGCGCCAAGCGCATAAAAGTTCCCGGCGTTCTGTGGTCTTTCGGCATCGGCGGCCCTGTTCGCGCGGGTGGCATGGCCACGCTTGCGTGGCCATGAACACCGATGCGCGGAATGGTCAACATGGCCACGCAAG
>CAZIJC010000182.1:0-1610 GCA_964539385.1 uncultured Anaerolineales bacterium
CTCTGGTACATGCCGAACACGTCGGAGCCCCACTGCGGCTCCCAGGTGCACAGCGACCCCGGAGCGTGCAGGACGCACGGCGGCACGAGCCACCCCGTGCCGGGCTTCAGACGGTACGCCTGCGCCAGGTCCAGGATGCCGTTGTCGCCCTTGTTCCAGTCCTCCAGACACTTGCGGACCTGGGCCTTCGTGGTGCCGGGGCAGAAGCCGAAGAAGGTGTACGGGAAGTTGTTGCCGACGTTGTTCTGCTGCCGCGGGAAGTAGTACGACTCGGGCTTGCCGTCCTGGCCGACCTTGGCGGCCTGCTCGTCGTTCTGGTGCATGTGGTGCGGGATGGGGCCCATGTTGTCGAAGAACTTGCTGTAAACCGGCCAGCGCTTGTACTTCTTCCAGATGGCTTTCCCGACGATGGCCGCCCCCGCCTCCTCCACCGCATCGCGCAGCAGGACCCGCTTGTTCTCGAAGACGACGTAGGAGAGGCCCTCGTCGGGCACGCGGCCCTCGTTGGCGGCCTCGGTGGTCGAGGCGAACCACCGCTCGTCGATGCCGCCGCGGTCCAGCCCGTAGGCGTAGAGGTCGTCGGGGTGCAGTTTCAGCCGCTTGCCCGGATGCAGGAAGGAACGCGGTACCCAGTTGGGCGCGAGCCTCAGGCACCCGGCGCCCTCGTCGATGGCCGCCTCAACCACCGGCTTCGCGTTCTCGCTGACCGTTTCGAGTTCTTTCACGGATTTGGCTGGCATGGTTACCTCCCTGCAATGGCTGCACACGAACGCGCGGGGCAAGCCCCGCGGCTAACACGTCATCGTCGCGCGATAACCCAAGCGCACGACGCAGGCGACGCAACACGTAATCGTCGCGCGATAACCAAAGCACACGACGCAGGCGACGTAACACGTAATCGCCGCGCGATAATCCAAGCCGCACGACGCAGGCGACGGACGCTAGGCCGTGACCAGATCGATCTTGCTCATGTCGCAGGCGCCGAGGCCTTTGGCGCCGGCCGTGAAGACGCACTTGGCGCTGCCGCTCTCCTCGAGCCCCTCCAGGTCCATCTTCTTCCGCTGGGCGTCGAGCATCTTCATGCCGACGTAATCGATCGCGACAGTATCGGTCGAGGCCATGATCGCCTTCTCGGCGTAGGTGAACTCCGCGCGTGCCTGCGGCCCCTTGTTGGCCACGGGCAGCAGGGCGTCGGCCACGATCAGCCGCGTCTTGTTCCGGATGAACGGCAGGGCGTTGAGTTCCGCGATGAACGGGTCGCACATGCCGCCGTGGGCTTTGCGGTCCTTCCTGTTTCCGTGGGCGTCGCCCGCCTTGTGAAAACTGCCGAAGTGGTTCTTCATCGAGAAGGTGATGCCGGCCAGGCTGTGGGTCTTCAGGATCGGCACGTTCACCAGGGCGGTGCACTTCTGCGTGAGGATCTTGGCGAATCGCCCGTCGCAGGTGTGGAACCGGGTCGGCTGCTCTTCCCAGTCGCCGTCCACGCCCGTGTAGGTGACGCCGTCGATCTTGCCGACCTGGTAGCCGCACTTCTCAAGGTCTTTGCTCGTCCGGTCCCAGACGATGATCTTGTCGGCGGGGACGCCGGCCATCCGGATACCCTCGACCAC
>CAZIJC010000182.1:1710-8503 GCA_964539385.1 uncultured Anaerolineales bacterium
TCGATCGTCACCCACTTATCGTAGCCGACGTCGCGAAGCGCCGCAAAGGCGTCTTCCCAGGCCACCTGGCCCGTGCCGGGCGTGCCGCGGTCGCTCTCGGAGGCGTGGAAGTGGCCCAGGTGCTCCTTGCCAACGGCGCGGATCGCCGCCGCCGTGTCCTTCTCCTCAATGTTGGCGTGGAACGTGTCGACCTGGACGGTCAGGTAGTCGCTGCCGACCGTCTTGACCATCTTCAGCGCCTGGTCCACCGTATTGATGATGTAGGTCTCGAAGCGGTTGAGGGGCTCGATGGCCATCGGGATCTTCGCCTTCTCGGCGTGCTGGGCGGCGGCCGCGAGGCACTCGGCGCACCACTTCAACTCCTCCTCGGTGGGCGCCTTCCCGGTCAGGTAACCGCACGGGGAGTAGAGCGGCCCGGCCACGGCCTCTCCACCCATCTCGCCGGTGATGTCGATCATCTGTTTGAGTCGGGCCGTGGCCTTCGCACGCTCGTCGGCGTCCGGGCTGCACGGGTTGGTGCCCGGCATCATGACGCAGCAGGCGGTCATGCCCATCTTCGACTTCTCGAGCGCCGCCCGCGTGGCCTTGGCGTCGAGCAGGCTCAGGTCGTTGAACGGAATCTCAACCCCGTCGAATCCGAACCCGGCCACCTTGGGAATCAAATCGAGTTGGTCCTTCGTGAACGCCGCCGTGTAGACCAGCAGGTTCAAGCCGTATCGCACGTTCAAGGGCTTACCTCCCTTCCTGTCAGGCGTTTCGGTTTCGCAACCGGCAAGGGCGGCCGCCCCAGTGGCTAGCGCTGCCTTGCCGAGAAAGCCCCGCCTCGTCAAGCCGTCTCGCGACATTCTCTGCCCTCCACCTGAGTTCCGAAATATGTGTAAACAACGGGTACAAGCCATACCAGCGCGCGGCCGCACGCCATGCACACAGCCAGCGCACCCTCCCGCCTTGCGTCAAACCAGTTTACGGTTCGCACCGTTGCAGGTCAAGTAAATGGTGGGTGACCTTCGGCACGGGTTGGGGATGGGCAGCGGCCGCCGGCAGGGGTGCTCATCGCACGGCGGCCACCTCGCGGTCCAGCCGCTGGATGAGGCTATCATAGGCTTCCACCGCGCCGGGTACGGTGAGGAAGAAGGCGGTCATGTATCGGCGCTGCCGCTCGGTCTGTTCGGGTTGCGGATTGGCGGCCTGGGTGAGTTCGGCGGCGAGTTTGTTCCGGTCGATTTCAAAGTTGACGTCGTCCAGTGCCCGTGCCTGTTCGTAGACATGGCGGACCTTCTCGCGGACGCCGCTCTTGCGCTCCCGGTCGGCGCCGGGCGTGATGACGACCGCGAACTCCTCGGCCCGGTCGAGCACCCGCTCGCGGACCGCCGGCCAGAGAAAGTCCGGGATCTGCCGGACGCGGCGAAGGATCTCGACCTGCGCCTCGCCGCTCTCGGCCTGGCCGAACCGCATCAGGCCGGTCAAACTCTTGGGCGGCGTGATGCAGCAGGAAAAGTCGGACAGACCCTCTTTCTGGGCGGGCTTGAGGATGTGGTCCACCTTCGCGGCCGCCATCGCCACGGCCCACACGCCGCGCTTCCCGAAGATGCCTTCCTGATGGGCCAGGAAGATCGCCCTCCGCCGGGCCGGATGCCCGCCATGCTGGCGGACCTCGCTCCGGTACGCCGCCTCGGCCAACGTCCGCACGTCGCGCACCTGGGGCGGCTGATGGCACCGGGCGCAGCCGGTGCGGGCGGCGTCCAACTCGGTGATGGAGAGACGGACGACGGCCGACTCGACCGCCCGCGCCTCGCCGACTCGCTTTCGCAGGGCGTCGGTGATCTCCTGCCCTGCGAGGAGGCGCCGGCGGACCTCCAGGTACGTGTCGCGGACCAGCGCCAAGTCCGGCCGGAACTCGCCGGTCATGGTCGGCGGCCGGGGCGAAGCGGCTTCGACCTTCCGCGCGACGTCGCGCAGCGCGACGGCCTGCTCGCGAGTCAGGTTCAACCCGCCCACGACGTTGATGTTCGAGAGGTGCAGGATGAGATAGCCCATCGTTCGGTTCTGCTCGTCCCACGGAACCTCTGCGGCGGTCGCGGCGCAGGCCCACAGCGCCAGGGT
Organism: uncultured Anaerolineales bacterium; assembly: GCA_964539385.1. Classification (GTDB taxonomy): domain Bacteria; phylum Planctomycetota; class Phycisphaerae; order FEN-1346; family FEN-1346; genus JAUVZF01. The sequence continues at coordinate 3,814 of CAZIJC010000182.1, forward strand.
CGTCCCAAGTGCGAGCGCCGGCGCGTTTCGCATGGCATCGCCTCCACAAAGCCTCATCACGCCTTCTATCGGCAACAATGCGCCTGCGGCGGCACGGTTTCAGAACAAACGGGGGCAGGCGCTCGGCAAGTGGCGGCTTGACCGCAGCCGCAGCAACGGTAACATCATGGCAGGTGTGTGAGACGGTTCCCGAGAATCATCTGCTCACGAGGTGAACCATGAAACGCTTTGCGATAGTGGCACTGGCTGGGGTCGCTGCATGTGCGCTGCCGCTCGCAGCGGCGGGCGAGGTCCGGTTCAAGAAGATCGTGGTCGATAAGACCTTCCGCAGCGAAGGCGTCGCCATCGGCGACGTCAACCACGACGGCAAGACCGACATCTTCGCCGGCGACGTCTGGTACGCCGCCCCGGACTGGAAGATGCACGAGGTCCGAAAGGTCGGCACGTACGACGGCGCCAAGGGCTACAGCCAGTGCTTCCAGAACTTCTCGTTCGACGTCAACGGCGACGGCTGGATCGATTCGATCGTCGTCACCTGGCCCGGCAAGGAGTGCTACTGGTACGAGAACCCCAAGAACAAGCCGGGCCACTGGAAGCAGCGCCTCGTGGCGAAGAGCGCCGCCAACGAGACGAGCCTTTTTGCCGACCTGCTCGGCACGGGCAGGAAGGTCCTCATCTGCGGCGTGCTGCCCCAGCGTGTGATGGCGTGGTTCGCGATCCCGAAGAATCCGGAAGACCCGTGGGACCAGCACGCCGTCAGCGGCCCCAACGCGCCGGGCACGCAGAGGTACAGCCACGGCCTCGGCACGGGCGACGTCAACAGCGACGGGCGGACCGACATCATCGTCACCGACGGCTGGTGGGAGGCGCCCGACGACCGGACGCAGTCGCCCTGGACGTTCCATCCCGTGAAACTGGGCCCCCAGTGCGCCGACCTGCACGCCTACGACCTGGACGGCGACGGCGACAACGACATCATCTCCTCCTCCGCCCACAACTACGGCATGTGGTGGCACGAGCAGGTCAAGGGCGAAAAGGGCGTCGAGTTCCACCAGCACGAGTTCTTCAAAGCGTTTTCCCAAACCCACGCCCTGCGCCTGGTTGACATCAACGGCGACGGCCTGAAGGACCTGGTGACGGGCAAGCGCTATTTCGCCCACCAAGGGCATGACCCCGGCGGCAAAGAGCCCGCCCTCCTGTATTGGTTCGAACTGAAGCGGCCGGCGAAGGGTAAGTTCCAGTTCGTCCCGCACAAGATCGACGACGACTCCGGCGTCGGCACCCAGTTCCAGGTGACCGACTTCGACGGCGATGGCAAACCGGACATCATCACGTCGAACAAGAAGGGCGTGTACGTGTTCCTTCAGCAGTGACGGAAACGCCGACGCGGGCGCCCCCGGCCGGGATCCGGCGCCGGCCCCGGATCCTAGTTTCCCAGCCACAGGTCAATCGGCTTGTCCACCTTGGGCGGATCGTACGGCCATTCGATGCGGCGTCCGGTTCCGGCCGATTCGTACGCGGCGCAGATGATTTTGAGGACCTCGCGGCCGTCCTCGCCGGTCTCCACAGGTTCCTCCTCGCCGCGCACGCAGCGGACGAAGTGGGCCATCTCCTGCGGAAAACCGTAGTTCCATATCTCCTCGAACATCGTAAACGTGTAGCCGCTGGTCGAGCCCGCCTTCTCGACGGCGTACCCGTAGCCGCTCTCGCTGTAGGTCAGCAGCGACGTGCCGCGCAGCAGGTCGGCCCGGGTGAAGCCGCCGGAGCCGTAGATCTCGCACCGGTCGTCCACGCCTCCGGTCTTGGCCCAGGAGTTCTCCGCCAGGCCGGTCTTGCCGCCCTCGTACTGGACGATGCAGAGGCTGTGGTCCTCTCCGCGGGTCCTGGCGCCGTGAACGTACGTGCCGAGGCTCGCAAGGACGCTCTTGACGGTGGGCTTCCCGAAGACCCAGCGTGCGTACTCGATGCTGTGGCATCCCATGTCGAGCAGGACGCCGCCGCCGCTGCGATCCACGTCCCAGAACCACGGCATGTGCGGGCCGAAATGCTCCTCGCTCTGCTTGACCAGGAACGCCCGGCCCAGCGCGCCTTCGTCCACGAGGGTCTTGGCGCGGACGTACTTGGGGGCGAAGCAGAGTTCCTCGGCGTACATGAGCAGGACGCCCGCCCGGCGGCAGGCCTCGATCATGCGGTCGGCCTCTTCGAGCGTTCGGCAGAGCGGCTTCTCGCACACGACGTGCTTGCCGGCCGCCGCCGCGTCTATCGTCGCCTGGGCGTGCAGATCGTTCGGGAGGCAGAGAGTCACCACGTCCACCTCGTCGAGGGCGAGCAAGTCGCGGTAGTCCTCCATCGCCCTCGCAATGCCGCGCTCTTCGGCGAACGCCTTCGCCTTGCCCGGCGTAGGCGAGGCAACCGCGACGACCTCGGCATCGGGCACCATCTTGAAGGCGGCCGCATGGATGTCGCCCACGAATCCCGTGCCGATCACTCCGACGTTAACCTTGCTCATCGTATTGCCTCCTTGAAAAGCCGCGGCCTTGCGGCGAAACTACACCAAGGATACAACGGGAGGATGAGTTTTCAAAGACTCCTGCCCGCCGATGGTCGGGCGTCCGACTGTCGGCGCGCCAACGAGTTTTGTGCGGTCCGTACGGACCGCGCAAACGCGCCGCCTGCAACGCAAAGGAGCAGAACATGAATCGCAGACAATTCCTCACGGGCCTCGGCGCCTCGGGCCTCGGTGCGGCTGCAACCATCGGATGCCACAGCGCCGCCGCTCCCAAAGTAGCGGCACGCCCTGCGCCCGGCCAAACGAAGCCGCCCAACGTCATCCTCATCATGACCGACGACCAGGGCTACGGCGACCTCGGCTGCCACGGCAACCCGCACGTCAAGACGCCGAACCTCGACTGGCTGCACGCCCACTCGACCCGGCTGACGAACTTCCACGTGGACCCCACGTGTGCGCCCACGCGGTCGTCGCTGATGACCGGCCACTACTCGACGCGGACCGGCGTCTGGCACACCATCATGGGCCGCTCCCTCCTGGGAACCCACGAGGTGACCATCGCCGACGCCTTCGCCGCAGGCGGATACCGGACCGCCGTCTTCGGCAAGTGGCACCTGGGCGACAACTACCCCTTCCGGCCGCAGGACCGCGGCTTCCAGGAGACCATCGTGCACGGCGGCGGGGGCGTCGGCCAAACGCCCGACTTCTGGGGCAACGATTACTTCGACGACACCTACTGGCACAACGGCGTACCTGAGACGTTCAAGGGCTATTGTACCGACGTCTTCTTTGCCGGCGCCGCCAAGTTCATCGAGGCCAACAAGGACCGCCCGTTCTTCGTGTATATTCCCACCAACGCCGCCCATGGCCCGTACAACGTGGCCGAGAAATACTCCAAACCGTACGTCGACGCGGGCGTCCGGGGCGGCCGGGCGAATTTCTACGGCATGATCACCAACATCGACGAAAACGTCGGGCGGCTCCGGAAACGCCTCGCCGAACTCGGCATCGAAGAAAACACCATCTTCATCTTCCTGACCGACAACGGCACCGCAGCAGGCGACGCCGGGGGGATGCGAGGCAAGAAAGGCTCCGAGTACGAGGGCGGGCACCGCGTCCCGTTTTTCATCCGATGGCCGGCCGGCCTGAAGGCGCTCGGCGACGTCCCGCAACTGACCGCCCACATCGACGTCATGCCCACGCTCCTCGACTTGTGCGGTGTTGAGCCACCCAAGAACGTCACGTTCGACGGCGCGAGCATCGTACCGCTGCTCAAGGGCACCGAATGGCGCGAGCGCACGCTCCTTGTCCACTCGCAGCGAATCGACCATCCGCAGAAGTGGCGAAAGTCCGCCGTCATGACCGAGCGATGGAGGTTTGTGAACGGCAAGGAACTCTACGACCTCAAGGCCGATCCGGCCCAGAAGAAGGACCTCGCGGCCGAGCATCCCGAGGTCGTGAAAAAACTCCGCGAGGCTTACGAGAAGTGGTGGGACGGTCTCTCCGTCCACTTCGACCAGTACTGCCGCATCGTCCTCGGCTCCGACAGGGAGAACCCGTCGCGCCTGACCTGCCACGACTGGCATACCGCCAACGTGCCGTGGAACCAGGGTCACATCCGCAACCAGAAGATGTTCGCCAACGGGCCGTGGGCGGTCGAGGTCTCGCGCGGCGGGCGATACGAGTTCACGCTGTACCGCGCGCATCCCGAAGCAAAGTTCCCGCTCGCCGCCGACGAGGCCAAACTGAAGATCGGCGACGTGGAAGTCGTCCAAGCCGCCGACAAGGATGCCACCAGCGTGACGCTGGCCGCCGACCTCAAACCCGGCAAGGCCATGCTCCAGACGTGGCTGACCGACAAGGCAAGCGGCAAATCGCGCGGCGCCTACGTCGTTATGGTCAAGCGCCTCGCGACCTGAAAGCGCCCCGGCGCGACGCCGGCCGTGGCCTTCGCATAGCCGACGCCGTCACCAAGAAGGAGCAAACCATGAAACGCCGCGCCTTCCTGAAAGCGGCCGCAGCCGGCGCCCTAGCCGCCGCCCTCGGACGCACCGCAGCACGCGCAGCCCGCGGCCGGCCGCCGAACGTCCTTTTCATCCTCATCGACGACATGGGCTGGCGCGACGTCGGCTTCATGGGCAGCCGATACTACGAAACGCCGAACATCGACCGCCTGGCCGC
>CAZIJC010000183.1:0-8358 GCA_964539385.1 uncultured Anaerolineales bacterium
GCCTCGCTTGAGTTGCGTCCCGTGCTCTCAACCCCGGTTTCCAAGCCCTTCCTGGTCGTCCCCGCCGCGACTCAGGTCCACGCCGTCGGCCCGGAGGGCGTCCTGGAGCGTCTTGACGTTCAGGTTGCGCGGCAGGCGACCTTTCCCGGCCGACAAGGCCGCCGCCAGCCCGGCCGCATGGCCGGTGGCCACGCAGTTGCCCATGCTCTTGCCGGCCGAGGCCGCCACGTGTGTGGCCGAGATGCAGCGCCCGGCCACGAGCAAGCCGTCGAGTTTCTCCGGAAGGATAGCGCGGTACGGCACGTCGTGAATCTTCATCTTCGAGAGGCGTACAAAGCCGATGTCGAGGAATCCGCTGCGCCAGGCGATGACGTCGTCGAACGTCCGGCCGGCCAAGGCATCCTCTTCGGTCAGCACATACGGTCCTTTGACGCGGCGCGTCTCGCGGACGCCGACCTGCGTGCCGGTGCCGATGAGTTCGATGTCCTTCAGCGCATCGCCCCCGAACTCGCGCATCGCCAGGACCATCTGGAGCACCTGCCGCCGGCTCAGGCACTCGGCCTTACTGCGCTCAAACGGGTCGGTCGCGTCGAACTGGCCGAGGTCGCGTGTGCCGGCGTGGTTGATGTAGAAACTGCTCGAGTTTGAGACGCGGCCGAGGCCCCAGCCTTTGGGGATCAGCGGATATTTCTCGCGGGCCTTCTGGGCAACCTCGCGGAGGTTCGCTTTGCGGACCTCGTCGCGCGTCACGTTCGTCAGGTTCAGACAGAGCGTGATGGGCGAGAGGTTGCCGACTTCCTTCATGGTTTCGGCGCCCGCGAAGTAGGCTACGTCGGCGTCGCCCGTGCAATCAACAACGGCCTTGGCATGGATCGTGGCCAGGCCCTGCTTCGTCGAAACGACCACGCCGGTGATGCGGCCGTTTTCAACGACGGCGTCCACGGCTCGGGTGTGGACGAGGTACTCACAGCCGACCTCGTCCAGGGCGTCGAGGACGGCGACCTTCAGGTAATCCACGTTGCACCACACCTGGTGGGTGCCGAGCCGGAGGGCCTGCGGTCCGTAGGCCTCGAGTTTGGCGATGACCAGTTCGTGGACCTTGGATCGCGGCTTGCTTCCCGGTCGCATCTGGTTGATCGGCATGCCGAGGCACCATGCGGCCACGCCGCCGAAGAAGGCGTGGTTCTCGATCAGAAGCGTCCTGGCGCCCGTTCGGGCGGCACCCAGGGCCGCGCCGATGCCGGCCGGCCCACCGCCGACGACGAGCACATCCACCTTCATGCCGTCCAGTCGTGGACGGGCCCCGCGCGGCTGGGGCGCCGGCGAGCGGTTGCTCGCGGTGGCCTCGCCGGCGGCCAGGGCCCGTGACACGGACACCGAAGCCGCTCCCAGGCACATGGCTTTCAAGAACCTGCGGCGGTGAGCAGCGTGTGCGGTCATTTTTCGCTCTCTCCTTTTCGTCGCGGTTCCAGGCGCGACCGCAAGCAGGATCGAAACCAGCGCCGCTGCGGCGGCGTTTGGGTTCTTCCGGTCAGCCATGGTTATCTTTCGTTCGTAGGGGCAAGCCGTGGGTCGGTCCGGCTTACTCGAAGAATCCCGATCCGGCGGCCAAATGCTTGCGACAGACGTCTTCGCTGAGTTCGATGCCCAGGCCGGGCTTGTTCGGCAGTTCAAAGTAGCCGTCGCGGTAGATCGGGCCGTTGTGCTGGATGATGTCTTGCCAATGCGGCAGTTCGACGCTGTCGGATTCCAGGGCGAGGAACGACCGGATGGCCGCGCACGCATGGGCCGAGGCGATGGTGCCGACCGGCGAGCACATATTGTGGCACAGCATGCCCAGATAGTAGAGGTCGGCCCAGTCGGCGATGCGTTTCATCTCGAGCAGCCCGCCGCACTTCTGGGCATCGGGCTGGATGATGTCGCACGCCTGCTTCTCGATGAAGGGGCGGAAGGATTGCCGCGTGTACAGGTTCTCGCCGGTGGCGATGGGGACCTTGCTGGCGGCCGTCAGGCGGGCGAAGGCGTCGGCGTTTTCCGGCGGCATCGGGTCTTCGAGGAACCACAGGTTCAGGTGCTCGACCATCTGCACAAACCGCATGGCGTCGCGCGTGTTGTACTTCCAGTGCAGGTCCACGCCCAGCGGGAAGTCGGGACCCAGTTCGGCCCGAATCGCCTCGAGGATCTTGACCCAGACCTTCATGTCTTCGGACGCGAGGGAACGGTTCCACCGCTCGCCGCGAAACGGGTTCAGGTCGAACTTCATCGCCCTGAAACCCAGCGCCCGCGACCGTTGGGCCTCGGCCACCCACGGTTTGGGGTCCTGCCGGTTGGGCGAGCCGGTGTCGTGGTAGATGAGCACCTTGTCGCGGAACTTGCCGCCCAGAAGAACGTACACCGGCACGTTGAGGATCTTGCCCGCCAGGTCCCACAGGGCCGTCTCAATGCCCGAGATGGCGCCGCAGAGCGAGCCTGCCCGTGAGCCTTCGCCGATGCCGGTATCCGACATCGCCTGGTAAAGGACGTCCACCTGCAAGGGATCCCTGCCGATGATCCGCCGTTTGATACGGTGGATGTGGTCGATGACGCCGCCGCGGTTGTACGCTTCGCCCAGGCCGTAGAGACCGGAGTCGGTGGTCACCTTGACGAGGTGGGCGGCGTAGTAAGTCAACTTGACGGAGGCGGTTTTGACGTCGGTGATCTTGACCCTGCCGAACTCGGTGGCGGCCTGAGGCGCGGCCTTCAGGACTTGAGATCGCTCGGCCAAACAACCTGCCGCCGCGATGCCGCCGGCTGCCGCAAGGAGTTTGCGTCGGCTCAACATCGATTCCTCTCCTTTGTGTCAGTGCACTGCCATTGTGTGGTCTCGCCCAAGTCACCGTCGATTGCTCTTGCCGGTTCGCCTTGCGGCTCACCGCTCCAACCGGACGACGACGTACGGCGTTTCCGTCTCCAGGTCGGGGTGGATCTTGCCGTTGCCGCAGGTATCCATCACCTCGATGAAGTACATGAAGTCCCACCTCGCCGCGACGTGTTCGGCGGGCACTTCGGCCTGATACTCGTCCGGCCTGCGCGTTGGCAGCATGGGGAGCGTCCGGTAGTCGAACATCTGGTTGACGCCTCGGTACCGCAGCCGGACCCGCTTGACGCCGGACGGGTCGCGAACCGTGGCGGTGACCGTGAGCGGCTTGCCGGCCGGTGCGCGAGCGATCGGCTCGTGTATGACGGTCGGCGGCCGGCTGTCAGGGGTGACCGTCACGGCGATGGGTTTCTCGCGACCATCGTGCGGCCAAACCGCGCGACGGCCGGCCTCGTCGGTGGCCTCGATGAAGTAGGTCAGGCCCTCGGTGACCGCCGATTCGGGAATCGCGGCGCAGTAAACGAACGGTGCGGTTCGTCCCATGTCCGCATACGCGATGTTGCCGGCGCCGCTGCGATAGCCGACGCGCACCCGCCCGATCGGCTCCTTGCCGCTCACCGTCGCTCGGACCACCACGCCCTTGCCGGGCGGCGTTCTACGGATTGGGACATGGGCGATGAGGGGGCCGGGCCCGGTGACCTCCAGACAGAAATCTTGCCGCTTCTCTTCGAGTTCCGCGAGGCCCTTCTTCAGCAGGAGGAGTTCGTCTTTCCAGTGGCCGGCCAGACCGGACCTTCTACGGCCGAAGGTCAGGTCATCGTGATACACGTCTGCAGCGGCCCCGACGATTCCTTCCCACGCCCGGATCGCCTGCTTCTCGTAGGCGATGGCATCATCCAGGGCGCTCGCGTCGTTGGTGTGCGAGAACAGGGCCCATGCCACACCGGCGAGCGCACGACGGGAATGGTACAGCGCCAGGTTGGCCAGCATCCTCAGGTCGGCAAGCGTCGAAACGAATTCCTTGTTGCGATGGTCGCCGATTCGCTTCTCAGCCTCCGCCACGAGGCCGAGAACATCCGCTGCGGCGCGGGCAAACCACGCACTGGATTCGTGCGGCCAGATCTTCCCTGAGTCCTTGCCTTCGAGGATGCACTTGGCGGCATCGTCGATGCTCAGGAACTGCTCGGTATCGCTCGGCAGGGCCTTCGCGTAAGCGGGCAGGTCTTCCTGACGCTGCCGCTCAGCCCAGCCCCGCGTGGTAGGAAAGTGGCGGTACGGGTACGAATACGCCACCGCGCGTGGGAGAATCTGGCTGGCACGATGGACGGCACGCATGACATACGGACCCGCCTCGGGACCGAAACGTCGCTCGAACGCCTTCCGCCAGACATCCGGCGGCGTGTCGGGGTTGTAGCCAGCGCGACCGAAGGTCTGGAAGAAGTGCCAGTACCGCTCGAATTCGTAATCGTAGTACCGGTGCTCGGGTCGGAGCAGTTCAAACGGCTCCGCATCGTGCGGCTGGTCCTGCATCTTGGTGGCCAGCGGTTCGTTGACCTCGAACCCTTCGCCGTCGTACAGGTGCGTGCTCTCGGCGAACCGCCGGACGTAATTGGGATCGCCCCAGAGCAGGATCCGCGCCGTCCCGCCGTTCCACAGCCGCCAGTGCATCTTGTACGTCTGCGGGTAGCGGAGCATGTCGGCGTAGCCGTGGCGGCGGTCGTGCTGGTTTCTCGGATGAATGTGCGTCGGGTGAAACGGAAGGCCCATCTGCTCCATCCAGTACTTGGTGCACATGCGGATGTTGATGCCCATCTCGACGGCCTTGTCGATGAGGTCGTGCGGGAAGTTCTTGGCCCGCGCATCGAAGCGAATGCCGGGGCGCGACGCCTTGACGACGCGGTAAATGTCTTCCCAGAAGGCTGGCATTTCGCCGCGCTTCAGGCCCGACTCGCCGTGCATGCGGAAGTGGATGGCGTCCAGGTCGGGCACGCGCCGCAGCAACTCCGCGAGGGCGGCCGTCGAGTATGCCCTCAGGTTGTCGGCCTTCAGCCCCCACACGATGCCGGGCGTCGGCTTCCTGGCCCGGTCACTTGGCCCCTGGACGCCACCACGATAGATGTGGTCCCAGATGCCGAGGGTGAAGTCAAGGCCCCGGGCGTGGGCCATCTCAATAAGGCGGTTGAGCGCCCTCAGGTTCTTCTGCTGTTTCTCCTTGGTGATGCCCACGACGCGGACGTCCGGAAACCCGTCCAGATCGAAGAAGTACGGGTATGGCGGCGAGAAGTATCCCCAGTTCTCGTAGCCGAAGATCAGGACCACGGTGTTGAACCGGTTGGCCGCCAGCATGTCGAGGTATCGGGTCCAGTACGCTTCGTCGTAGAACCGGCTCTCGAAGTGCTTTCGGTGCATCGTGTAGATCGAGAGGGCGCGGTCCGGCACGTAGGGCTTCTCGACGGTGTTCTTCACCTCGCTGAACGGACGGTTGGGGTCCTCGGCCCAGCCGATGCGGTCGGCCACGTCGAGCAGGGCGTACATCAAGCCGCGGTCGTCGGACCCGGCCACGACCAAGCCAGGTTTTCCGTTGAGCGTCGTGTGACGGATCGCAAGTGCTTCGGCAACCGGGGGCACCGACGCGCCCGTAGCCTTGAGGGCCTCGGCCGCCGGCCCCGGACCCAACGCCAAGCCGTCAAGGAGCAGGACCTTCCCCCGGGCCGACGCGTGGGATGCGGCTCGTTCGGCCGCCGTACCCTTGGCCTTGAGCGCTGCCATAACCTGGCCCAGCCCGTGCACGGCGGCGGGGCCGGGCGAGGGATCAGACAGGATCGAGACCGCAACCTCTGCGGACGCCGCCCGAACGTGACTCACCATGTGCACCAGTGCGGGAAGCGACACCACGAGGATCGCGATGCCCTTGCTCATGTTTCCGGGACTCATTTTTCTGTCTCGCGTGTTTGTTGCCGGCCGAAAGTGGCCGGACCGACCGAGTTGGCGACCCATGCGTCGGCACACTCGACGTAGCCCTGCCGAACGTGATGTAGCCGCCGGGCCCGGTATTCGGGAAATGCCATAGCGTTCTCCTTGAGCGCAGTTGCGCAAAGTCCGCCACGCTCGCTGAAGGCGCACCGCCCAACTCAGCCGCGATCATCACCCATGCGGATTTCAGGTGGCGGTATGTTACGGCTTCTTCCCGCCGGCTGACGAACGCATCCAGCGTTGTTCGATCTGTTCGAGTGTCTGGCCGCGCGTCTCCGGCACCGCGTAGATCATGAACACGACCAGCACGAGGCAGAAGACGGCGTAAACGAAGAACGGAAAGCCGTGGTTGAACCTCTTGATAAGCCAGGGGTTCTCGTCCAGCATGGGGAACGTCTGCGAAACAACCAGGTTGGCGGTCCACAGAAAGAAGGTGGCGACGGCCATCGCCCGGCCGCGGATCTTCGTCGGGAAGATCTCCGAAAGAATCACCCAAGTGACCGGCCCGACAGACATGGCGAAACACGCGATGTAGCCGAGAATGAACACCAGCACCCATGCCGCAAGTTGGTTCATCCACGCGGCGATGCCGATCGCTGCCAGCGAGACGCCCATACCGGCCGCCCCGACGATCATCAGGGGCTTACGTCCGACCTTGTCGACGATCGCGATCGCCAGCACCGTAAAGCCCAGGTTCACGGCGCCGATCACGACCGTCTGCAACATTGCCGAATCCGCGCGCGATCCGGCAATGGTCTTGAAGATTTCCGGCGCGTAATACAGGAACACGTTGATGCCGGTCACCTGCTGGAGGATCGCCAACACGACGCCGATCACCAGCGCCACGCGCAGACCGGGGGCCAGGAGTTGCCCGAGCGACGCCGGCTCCTGCGCCAGGGCGGCCTGGATGTCGCGCATTTCGCGCTCGGCATGGTCCGGGCCGGCCACGCGGGTGAGGATATGCCGGGCCTTGTCGGCGTGCCCCTTCTCGGTCAGCCAGCGCGGACTTTCCGGCACGAAGAACAGCAGGACCAGCAGCGCCAGCGCCGGCAGGGATTCCGAGCCGAACATCCAGCGCCAGCCGAACAGTACGTTCCACCCCTCGGTGGCCGAGGCGATACCCGCCGCCTGGTCCGCCGCCTGGCCGTACCGCGTGATGAAGTAGTTGACGAAGTACACGACCAGCATGCCGGTGATGATGGCGAACTGGTTGACGCTGACCATGCGGCCGCGGATGCGCGCCGGGCTGATCTCGGCGATGTACATCGGGCTGGTCATCGACGCGGCGCCGACGCCCACGCCGCCGATGAAACGGAAGATCACGAACATCGTCAGCGTCTTGGGGACGGCGGTGCCGATGGCGGAAACGAGAAACATGACGGCCGCCAGGATCAGCATGTTCCGCCGGCCGAAGCGGTCGCTGATCGGCCCGGCCAGCATCACGCCCAGCACGCAGCCGGCCAACGCGCTGGACGCCGCCCACCCTTTCATGGCGGCGGTCAGCACGAAGTGCGTTTGCAGGAAGCCGATGGCCCCGGCGATCACCGCCGTGTCGTAGCCGAACAGCAGACCGCCCAGCGTGGCGACCAGCACCAGTCGCATCAGGTAAGCCAGGCTCCCGCGTTGTCGGTGGTCGTTCATCGGCCGTTCCGGTTCGCTCTGAACACCGCCAGGACCACTAATCTCGACGCTGGGTCTGTGTTTCCATCGCTTCGGCTTATTCGGTGGCGGTCGCAGGCCAGACTTTGAGCACCTGCTTGCCGCCGCCGGGACGTTCAAACGGGCCCGGGAACGGACTGGCTTCGTTTCGCTTCTTGCCGAAGTAATCGGCAGCAAGACGGTACGGCGAGCCGTCGGGCTGCTCGAACGGCAGGTCGGGAATCTTGGCCTTGCCCAGGAGGTCGGTCGTCACGAGGCGGCGCGGTTGCTTTTCGGCCCACGCCCTATCGAGCGTGATCTCGAGGTACACGCCGTCCGGTTTCTCGACCAGTTGGACGCCCGGGTCGAACTCCGGCTGCACGAGCGGGGCCTGCTCGTGCGTGGAGGGCCGGGCGTCCTGGAGAAACACGTTGCCACCCATCCCCACCGGAGGCGTCGCCTTGTCGTATCCGGCCAGCGTGGCCTTTCGGGTAAGGAGATTGTTGTAGAACCGGTCATCGCCGCTCTGGATGTTCTGCAGCCCCGCGACCTCGGTCGAGTGCGGCTTGTGGAACGGGGTCTCGCGCCCCTGGCGCGGCACGCCCCCGACGCGCGGTGCGAACAGATTATGGACATATGCGCCACCTTCGGACCAGTTGCGAAGGGAACTCGACGAAAGAAAGATATTGTTATCCACCAGGAACGGCCCGTGATTTACCTCGACAAACAGGTCCGTTCCGTTGTCATGAAGCAGGTTCCGGGTGACCCGCGTGCCCTGGGCCATCCAGTCCAGCCAGATACCGCCATGTCCGCGTGTCCGGTAGATGTGGTTGTTGCTGATCAGGGTGTCGATGGCGGCGTGAATCTTGATGCCGGCCATCTCGGCGCCC
>CAZIJC010000184.1:0-8343 GCA_964539385.1 uncultured Anaerolineales bacterium
CCGTTCTCGTGTCCCTCCTGCCGGTACGGCGACCAGTCGCGCTGCTCGAAGACGAGGAGCCGCCGGCCGCCGACCTTCCCGTCGCCGGGGTAGGAGAAGGTCACGTAGTAGGTGTCGGGGAACTGCTGGTCGTCGTCGAAGAACATCTTGGCGGCCCATCCGCTCGCGCCGGAGGGGTTGCCCTCGACCCCGAGTCCCCACCGGGCGATGTCGAGTTCGTGGGCACCGTCGTTTCCGATGTCACCCGTCCCGAATGCGAAGAACCAGTGCCACTTGTAGTGGAGCAGGTTCGACTGGTACGGCCGCATCGGCGCCGGGCCGACCCACAGGTCGTAATCGAGATGGGCCGGCGGGTCGGACGGTTGGGCGTGGCCGATGTTGGCGCGACGCTGGCTGTTGGTTGCCTTGGCCACGAGCACGTTGCCGATGGCGCCGTCGGCGAGCAGGGCCATCGCCTCCTGAATCGGCGCGCTCGACCGGCTTTGCGTGCCGACCTGGACGACGCGTTTGTTGCGTCGGGCGGCCTCGACCATTAGGCGTCCCTCGCGGATGTTGTGGGAGCACGGTTTCTCGACGTACACGTGTTTGCCGGCCTCGCACGCCAGGATGGTCGCCGGCCCGTGCCAGTGGTCGGTCGTGGCGACGATGACGGCGTCGACGGTCTTGTCGCTGAGGACCTTGCGCATGTCGGCCACGTCGTGGTCGGCGCCGGTGTCCTTTTTGGCTTGGGCGCGGCGTTTGGCGTCGGGGTCGCAGACGTAGGCGACCTTGACGTCTTTCTGGCCGGCGAACGTTTTGGCGAGTCCGCGTCCGCGTCCGCCGCAGCCGATGAGGCCCATGGTGATGCGTTCGGCGGCGCCGCGAGCCGTCGGCGCCGGGCCGGCCACCGCCAGTGCCGATGCGGCGGCACCGATGCCGCTTGTCTTGAGGAACGTTCTGCGAGTCGTCGGTTTCATGCCGGGCCTCCTCTGCAAGCAGGGCGTGTCGGGGCAGCCTCGGAAGGCCGCCGCCCGGTTCGTGCAACGGGCTCGTCGGTAGTTCCCTACGCCTGCATCCGCTTTCGGAGCCGTTCCTGCATCTTTGCGACCACGTCGGCGTGATCGAGGACCACGTTGGTTTTCTCCTCGGGGTCGCTGCTCAGGTCGTAGAGATGGGGCGCGCCGCGGGCGCGCTTCCTGACCGCCTCGGCCTGGGCGCCGACGTAGGTGGCCTTGAAGGCGTCCTTGGGCCGCGTGTTCTGGAAGTAGTGCCACCCGCGATCGTGAACGGCGGCGAACTGGCCGAACTCGGTAACCACGTGGTCGTGGATGTGGTCGGCCTTGCCCGTGGCCAGGTCCCAGAAGTTCTTGCCGTCGAGCGCCAGTTTGTGTTTGACGCCGAGCATCGCCAGGAACGTCGTCATGTAGTCGGCGGCGCTGACCAGGGCATCGACGCGTTTGCCCGCAACCGCGCGGTCCGGGTGCCGCACGATCAGCGGCAGTCGGGCCACGCACGAGTTCAAGAGGGCCGCCGTCTTCTGGACGCATCCCTCCTCGCCGAGATGCGTACCGTGGTCGGTGCTGAAGACGAGGGCGGTATCGTCGAGGAGGCCCATCTTGCGGACCTCTTCGACGAATCGGCCAACCCACATATCGACGAACGAGACTTCCGCCGCGTACAGGCCCCGGATGGCCGGCAGGTCCTCGGGGCGGATGTCTTTGTTTCGCACGCCGTAGCCGAACTGGAAGTTCTCGCACGGGTACGCGTCGCAGTACATGCGGCGGAAGCGCTGGGGCGCGTCCCACGGCTCGTGCGGGTCGAACGTGTCGATGAAGAGCATGAACCGTTTGCTGCCCGCGTTGGTCTTCAGCCACTCCAGACCCGCCTGGAAGGAGCGCGCGCAGAAGTAATCCGCCTCGGTCTTTCGGTCGCGGTTGTTCATCAGGTACTGGCGCATGTTCCGATCGTACCCCGGATTCCAGAGGTGCTGGGGCATGAGTTTCTTGGGGTCGAACTTCTCTGGCGGCCCGCTCCGCCAGCGGTCGGTCTCCTGGCCGCGAATCCACTGCCACGAGTCGAAGCCCTGATGGAAGTTCATGTTCGGCTTGAAGTAGTGATACGTGTCGGCGATGAACCCGGTCGTAAAGCCGTTCCTGCCGAGCACCTGGGCGAGGGTGGTGCGGCCCTCCTTCAGGGGAATCCAGCCGCCGCGCTCTCGCATCGGAATGATGCTCTTGCCGGCGTGATAGACGCGGCGGCACGGGATGGTCGGCAGACCGTCGGCGTAAGCGTTCGTGAACGTCACGCTCTCGGCCGCCAGGCGGTCGAGCGCCGGCGTCTTGACCCGCTTGCTGCCGTAACAGCCCAGGTGATCGGCCCGGAACGTATCGGCCACAATGAAGATGAGGTTCCTGGGCGTCTTGCCTGCCCCCGTCCCGGCGGCGACCGCCGGGGCCCGCGGCGAGGTGCGCGCGCCGGCGCAGCCGGCCAGCGCCAGCGCCGATGCGGCCATCCCGATGCCGCTCGTCTTCAAGAACGTCCTGCGAGTCGTCGGCTGCATGGTGTGCCTCCCACGTCACGGGTTCCTTGGCCGACTATACGCGCTCGGGCGGACGAGATAAAGAGCAAGTCCGCCGCGCGGGCCGCCGGGGTGTCGTCCTTGACAGGCCGCGACCCCGCGCCTAGGCTGGTACGGGCGAGGCGCGTCCCGCTCGTCTGCGGGGGCGTCACACAGGGAGGCCGCACGCCTTGGCGGGGCTCTTCTACAAACTCGGCAAACTCGCCGGACCACGCGTCCGCAAGGGCAAGTGGCTCTGGACGTCGCTGACGGGCACCACGAAGGAGGCCCGGCGCGCCGAGCACGACGTCGGCCGCGACATGGCCGCCGAGGTCCGCCGCCAACTGGGCACCGACGACGACGCCGAGACGGCCCGGCTGGTCCGGGACATCGGCCGGCGGCTGGCGGCGTGCGTGACGGACCAGGGCCGGACGTTCGAGGTGGCGGTCGTGCGGGGCGAGACGCCGAACGCCTTCGCCCTGCCGGGCGGATTTGTGTTCGTCACCCGTCCGCTGGTGGAGTTGTGCGAGCGCCGGGAGGCGCAACTGGCGTTCGTCGTGGCGCACGAGATGGCCCACGTTATCCGCGGCCACGCGCTCGACCGGGTGCTGTCGGACTCGGCGACGGCGGCGGTGTCGCGGGCGGTGGCGGCCCGCAGCGGCCTGGGGGCGTGGGTGCGGCACGTCGGGGTCAAGTACCTGACGGGGGCGTACTCGCGGGATCGCGAACTCGGGGCCGACGAACTCGGCGCCCGCCTGGCCGACGCCGCCGGCTACGGCCGCGACGGGGCCGTCCGCCTGCTCCAGCGCCTCGACCGGCTGCGGGCCAAGGGGATGGCCGACGCGCTCGGCCTGGGTCAGTACTTCGCCTCGCATCCGCCGACCGCCGAACGCATCCGCCGGGTGCAAGAGGCGCCGCCGGTCTGAGGCGCCAAGAAGGCACTCCAGAACCGGCGGCGCCGCGCGGCGGCCTTCCCAGGCCGCCGTGATACTCACAGGAATTCGTAGCGTGTTGGCCTTCCCCGGCCAGCACGCCTTACATCCGTCCGGCTGGGCGAAGAGTACACTTCTTGCTTGCAGTAGCGGTCCGCTTTGCAGTATATACATTGCGACTGTGTACCACGGGACCTGTTCATCGAATCAGGAGCCCGAATTTGCCGCCACTGCAATCCATGCCGAAGATCGTCATTGCCAGGCGCACACTGCGCCCGTGGGGCCAAGCGTGGCTGAATAAAGATCCCGCCAAGCCGAAAGACAAGCCGCAGTACTTTGTGAAGAAAGACGCGATGGGCTTTGGCAAAGTCTTCGATGAAGCCGTCGGCACGGCCCTTGCATCGATGCTGGGAGGTGTACCGATTGTGCGACCCCGCAGAAACGACCTCTGCCCTGCGCGGCCCGACTGCGTGGAAGTCGGCGATTGCAGGATCATCGGCGGCATAAGGCCCCAGAACTACGATGTTTGCTATAGGCCAGATGGTGCGCGATTTGCGTTTGACAGCAAGACACTGAACCAAGCCGACAGCGTTCAGAAGAACTATCAGAACATGATCAATGATTTGGGAACAGAGGCAACCAATGTTCACACTCGTTTCCCATATGCGATCATTGCCTTCCTCGTCGTGATACCCCGTCCCATACTGGTTTCGCCCCAGAAAGAGGCGTTGACCGGCTGCTTGGAAAGGATATCCGAGCGGCTATCGCCAATCGACGCCCCGCACAACGCCGAGGTCATCTCCCTCGTCGTGTGGGACCCGCAGAGGGGCACCGTCTCTGCGGATTGGCCACCCGAGGATTCCTGCCTTAGGATCGAGCGCTTCTCCGCCACTGTTGAGCGCATCTACCTAGACCGTTACAAAGGGTTGCCGCCCCATGCGTGATTAGGCACCATTCCGCTTTCGTGATCGCCGGCGCGACATCATCTTCAGCCAGATTCCCTTCAGCATCGAGCACTCGCGCTTAGTAAGGCCTATTCCGCGCCTCAATACCAGCCGGTCGTTCTCCTCAAGAACTTGCTCCAGCCTGCCTTCCCTCAACAGTCTATCTACCTCCTTTATGGGAACTCCCTCAACAAGGGAGCCCGGAACGAGAAGCCTCTCGGCCTCAGTGGGTTCTAGCTCAAGAACGCCCCCTCCGTAACTCCTGCCTTCCACTTCAGCGGAGGCAGCAATGAGGTGGGTGTAGAGATTCGTAACTAACCGCCTAGGCGCGCCCTTGCAGGAGAGCCGGTGTATGGTGTCGGTCGACGTGGCGCGAGCATCGTTGACTGCTACTTTCGGGAAATCGTGAATCTGTCGGAAGAAGAAGCAATCCGGGACCCAAACAGAAGGTACAGAATACCATCGCTTGCGTATCGAGCACTTGTAGCCCCTGCTGACCCCTTCGTGCTCCCCGTAGGCAATATATCTCTTGCAGGCAGGAGGGAGCGGAGAGTCCTCGTCGCCGTTCAGTGCAAGCAGGTAAACCCTCTGCCCTTCGCCCGCCAAGCGCGTCCAGTCCGAGCGTCTGGCCAAGGCTCCACGCAGATGAGCCGAGCGCCCAAAGAGCGGCACAGTGTAATCACTGACACCCCATGAGTCCGCCTGCTCTCCGCTGAGCACAAAGAATGCGTTATTCCCCGTGACAACGCCTACATCAACCGATGCGTAATCACTGAGCTGGGCGACCTGCGGCGATTCTCTCAGCCTCCTTAGAAGCCCGATCTGTGTTGGTGAGAGAAAGTACTTGAGCCACTTCTCAGTATCATGGCGAACGTGCTTGGTGGCCCTTCTCGCAAGAGTCTTGTCCGGGGGCAGGCCGAGAACGTCTTTCACTCCATCGAACTGCAGCATGGCAACGGAGCACTTGCCGCGGGAGGAAGCGCGCCGCCCCGAAGCCAAGAGCAGGACCACTTCCTGTTCGGCTTCCTTGAAGAAAAGCTCGTTGCAGGCAACCACTGTGATGGCACGAAAGGTATCAACGAGGTGTCTTCGCAGTTGAGCCGCGTACGAAACTTGAAGCAACTCGGCCGGCAGCACCATAGCCAGCCTTCCATGCTCAGCCAGAATCTCCACTGCGCCAACAACAAATGGAACCCATATGTTTGTGAGCTTGTTCGGCTTCAGGCCAAGATCAGCCATGAGCTGCATGCCGCGGCTTCGGCCTGGTTCCGGAAAGTTCTGATACCGTATGAAAGGCGGGTTGCCCACAACACAATCGTACTCCTGAAGGAGATTGTTGCTGTGCCATTCGAAGAAGTCGCCGTGTTCCACGCAGCGGGCGGCGCCATTGCCTGCCAACCGAGCAAGCCCGAGAGCGGCCTTAGCAGCCTCTGCATACTGGATTTCTATCCCCGTGAGGCGCTGGGGGATCTGCCGTCTCGACGCACCAAGGCGTTGAAGGCGCGTTGCAGCCGACGCCAAGAACACGCCGTCTCCGCAGCTAGGCTCCAAAACCCTATCATCCTTGCCCCGGATGCACCAGGCGCAGAGCCACTCAGCAACCTGGGTAGGCGTGTAGTAGCCCCCCCTGAGCTTGGCCTCAGTGTCCAGTTTCCCGAAATCCCGGTTCATCTTCAACAGTGGCACTCTAGCCCTCCAATGTGTCGATGCGTTGAAGAAGATGCTCCAAGTCTTCCCGGCGGTACAGCCTGTACCTGTTAATGGGATGCCGGTAGGCCTTCAGCTTGCCGGATCGATCCCAGTTACGGAGCGTGGAACGCGAGACTCCGAGGATGTCTGCGGCCTCACCCACCGTCAGGTACTCGTCGATTCCCATCTTTCGGGCATCCGTCATCAAACCCTACCAAACTTTGCCAAGGCTTGCAAGAGAATTCTAGTAAAATCTCTTCCTTTTGTGCCTGGAGTTTACCCTAGGCTGAAGCGACAAGCAAGCACCCAGCTTCCCAGCCCTCCGTTACTGCCAACACGACCAGGCTGCTCCTCGAGATGTTACGCCTTGAGCCCTTCAAGCCGCCCGTCGAGTTTCTCCTTGGATTTGACCGTCTCGTCCCACGTCACGATCTTGCCGGTGTAGGCGGCGGTGCGGCCCATGACGGTGATAAGGTTGCTCCGGACGCTTGGGGCGACGGTGGGGTTGTCGTACTTGCCGCCCGTGATGCACTCGTGGAACGCGGCGATGTTCGTGATGGCGCCGTCCTTGAAGATGCCGGGGCTGGAGCCGCCGCGGTAGAAGTTCTTGCCGCGGATGAGCACCTGCCCGCCGTACTGCGTCTCCAAGACGCCGAGGGAGCCGAACATGCGGTTGCGGATGCCGTCGGGCTTGGTGCCGTGCCCGTTGAACTGGCGTGAACTGAAGGCGATGCCCACGTGGTCGGGGTACTCGAAGGTGATGGCGAAGTGGTCCCAACAATCGCCCACGTCGACGCGAACCGTCCGTCCGCCCGTTCCGAAGGCGCGGACGGGCGGGTCGTTCATGATCCAGTTCATCACGTCGAGCGTGTGGATGTTCTGCTCGGTGATGATGTCGCCGGAGAGGGCCTTGTCGAAGACCCAGTTGCGGAGGCGGCCTTCGGGCGTCTTGTCCTCGCCCCTCTTGCCGAGACGGCCGCAGTGGTAACTTGATTCGCCGAAGGCGAACTTGCCGAGCGCCCCCTCGTGCACGCGCTTCAGCGCCTCGAGGTAGAACGTGTCGGCCCGCGTCTGGAAATCGACGAGGAAGACCTGCTTGCCGGCCGTCGCCTTCTTGCCGGAGGCCGCGATCGAGAGGCAGCCCGGCGCGTCCACGGCAATGGGCTTGGCCACGTACACGTGCTTGCCGGCCGCCACGGCCGCGGCCGCCTGTTCGGGATGGAAGTACGGCGGGCTCACGACGGCCACCGCATCGACCTTGTCGGAAGTGACGGCCTTGTATCCGGCGAGACCCGTGTGGCAGCGTTTCGCATCGACCTTCGACTGCTTGGCGGCCGCATCCGCGCGGTCCTTGAAGTAATCATGGACGGCCACAACCTTGTAGTGACCGTCGGTCTCGAAGAGGCGGCCGATCCATCTGCCTCGCCCGCCGCAGCCGACCAGGCCGAGTTCGATCTTGGAGTTGGCCTCGGCCCCGCTGACGGCCTGCGGCCGCACGATGGCCAGCCCCGCCGCCCCCGCCGCCGCTTTCAGAAACCGCCGCCTGTCCATCCCGCTCGTTTGTGATTCCGTCATGGCATGAGTCCTTTCGTTTGGTATGCGACGCAACTCAGGGGCGATTTAACCGCAAAGGGCACCGGGGACGCAAAGAGAATCCGTCCGTTTCTCCGCCCGTCACCTCGCTCGCCGCTTCCCGTGCAAGTCCGGCATCTGCTCGGGCATGGGCGTGCGGCTGCGGAGCATGCGGGTTGCCAGGCCGACCAGGCGCAGGTAATGGTCGCTCGGCAGGCCCTCGTAGGTCAGAAACTTCGACTCGCCCGTGGGCGGGTCGTTCGTGCACTTGAAGATGGCGGTGCCCTCGTCCACCTCGTCGAACATGGCCTGGTAGATCATCGTCGCGCCGGCCTTTCCGGCGGCCGCGTACTGGGCCCAGAGGAACTCGCCCCCGCGGCGTGGAATCTGGTCGAGCGGCGACGCCGGCTTCAGGTTGTGCCACGAGAAGCCGGGGAAGACCACCGGCATGTACGCGATGCCGCGCGCTTGGCACCACGCGATGTCGGCCGTCCAGACGGTGGCGGCGTGCAGGCGTGCCTGCTCCGCCGTGCGGTACCGGCCGACCGTCCACGGGCTGATGATGTCGGCCTTCGCAACCAACGCGTGCAGGGTCGCGTCGCGGACACAGTCGCGCTGGAGCGTCCGCCAGAACGTCGGCACGCCCAGCATGACGGTGCACCCGCCGACC
>CAZIJC010000185.1:0-8315 GCA_964539385.1 uncultured Anaerolineales bacterium
GCGCTTCGCGAATCGCTCCTGGCGGGCGTGATGGAGAGCCTCCGCGTCAACCGCGGCGCCGGCGAGGCCGACGCCAAACTCTTCGAGGTCGCCAAGCGGTTCGTCCCCGTCGAAGGGCAGCAACTGCCGCGCGAAGAGCAGATGCTCGCCCTGGCCGGCCCCGACGATTTCGCGACCGTCCGCGGCGTGGTGGAGGCCGTGCTGGACGCCCTGCGGCTGGGCGGCCGCATCGCCTTCGCCGCCACCGACCGGTATCCGGACCTGGAACCGGGCGCGGCGGCCGAGATCGAACTCGACGCCGAGCCGCTCGGCATGATCGGCCGGGCAACCGAGGAGGCGGCCGAGGCGTTCGACCTCGATGAGCCGCCCGTCGTTGCGGAAATCCGTTACGAACGGCTCGTCGAGGCGGCCGACCTGGAGCCGACGGCCGAGCCGCTGCCACACTTCCCCGCCATCACGCGGGACTTGGCACTCATCGTCGACGAGGCCGTTACCTGGGCCGACGTCGAACGGGCCGTCGCCGCCGCCGAGGTGGTGGAACTGGAGTCCCTCGAACCGGTGGACGTGTATCGCGGCAAACAGGTGCCGCCCGGGAAGAAGAGCGTGGCCGTGCGACTCATCCTGCGAAGCCCCGACGCCACGCTGACCCACGAGCAGGCCGACGAGATGCAGGCACGAATCCTGGCGGCCCTGGACGAGACCGTCGGGGCGGTCCTTCGCGCCTAACGGCCTACTCCTCGGCCGGGACGGTGTAGCCCGCCACGTCAAACCCCGCGTCGGCCTCGACGGCGGCGGCGGCGCAGACGGGTTTTTCGAGATCGGCGAACGCTCCGCCCTCCACGACCCAGAGGGCGGCGTCTTCGGCCGATTCGGCGCCGAAATCGCTCGCGTACTCGTCGCGCGGATCGTTCACCTCGTAGGTGGCGAAGTAGAACGCCTTGCCGGCTTCCATCTGAAACGAGCGGACGTGCAGGCCGTCGTGCCGCGCGATCCCCGCCCAGCCCGCCTCGGCGCCCCGGGCGACGGCCACGGCGATGCGCGGCGTCGAGTAGTCGTCCTTCTCGTAATCCAGAACGATGAGCGACTGGACCATGGCGTCGCGGATGCTCATGCCGGAGGCGACCTTCTCGGCAATCGGATCGGTCTGCGAGCCGTTGGTGGCCACCGCGATATCTCCCGCGAGGCGGAGGCAGTTGTAGGCGATGTAGGGGTTCTTCGAGAGGTCGCTCTCGTGACCTTCGCGCGGCACGACCGCCAGACCGCGGGGCGTCTCGACGGTGCGGCGGTTCGGGAACGACCGCGACGAGACGCGGTACATGACGGCGTTCTTCCCGGCAGGGGTGCGGCCAACGGCGACGATGCGTCCGACGTACATGGGGGGCCTCCTTTGTCCGCTCCCTTACGGTCGCGGCTCGGTGTCCGACGGTCGCGGCTCGGTGTCCACACAACGTAACGCATACGCGCCGGGCCCATACGGGGCCGTACTGGGACAAGCCCGGCGGCTAACCGGTTTTGCCGGCTTCGTCGGGCGCGTCGGCGACGTCGTCCTGGTGTTTGGCCTGCTCGGCTGCGGCGTCCTCTTCCCGCTCGCCCTCAACGAGAAGGGCGACCTCGAGCGACTCGAGCCGCTCGGCGGGGGGCATGATGACGCCAACCGAGATGATGTACTGGAACGCCTCGTCCACCGAGATAGGCAGGTCGATGACCTCGTCTCGCGGCACGGTGATGACGAACCCGGTGACGGGCGTCGGCGCGGTCGGAACGAAGACCGAGAGCAGGTCGCGGCCGATCCGCTGCGAGAGGGCGCGGAAACTTCGGCCCGTCACGAAGCCCAGCGACCAGAGCCCCTGCCGCGGGTACTGAAGCGCGACGACCCGGCGGAACTCGACCTTGTGCTCCGAGAAAAAGAACTCCGAAACCTGCTTCGCCCCAGAATAGATCCGGTTCAGAATCGGCAGCCGCATCACCGACGCCTCGAAGAACCGGACGATCTGCGCGCCCAGAAACGTCCCGACGAAGTACGCCACCACGCACAGGCCGATGACCGCGACGACCACGCCGAGCCACCCCAGCCAATAGCGATCGTACCAGGCCTCCACGTCGGCGAGCGGAATGCCCGACCCCCAGTGAACCATGTGCTGGACCGCGATGTTGACGTACCGGCCGACATAGTTGTGGACACTGGTGATACCCAGGGCCAGAACGATGACGGTCAGCAGGGCCGGCAGCAGTGCCGCCACCCCGCGCCAGAACGACCGCTTGATGCCCCTGACTACCCGCATGGTCCTCTCCCGCCAGAGCGGCCCCCCGAACATGGACCCCCTGCAGCGGCCAACACCGGCCCCGCCCGGAGCCAGCACTCTACCACACCCCCGACCCGAGGGCAACGGTCCGCCGGGCGATTTGCGTTGGCACGGTTGAGGTGGACGGTTATAATCCCGCATAGCGTATCGGGCCAATCGTCTGAAGCCTACAGCCGCCGCTCGGAAAGTGCTGCGATGTGCCGGAATGTTCTTGTTGCGCTTGTTCTCTCGGTCCTGGCGGCCGGGTGTCTGGACCGCAAGGCCGCCGTCAAGCGGCTGCAGACCGACGACCCGCGCATCCAGGCGGCCACGATCGCCCGAATCGTTCGGGAGAACAACGCGACGATGGCCGGGGAACTCATCGGCCTGCTGGAGTCGGAGGACGAAGGGGTCCGGTTCATGGCGGCCACCGGCCTGCACAAACTGACCGGCACGGATCGCGGGTTCCACTTCGCCAAGGAAGAGAAGCGAAAGCAGATCGTCGCCGAGTGGCGTTCGTGGTGGCAGGCTGCCGGCGGAGCGCCCGCCCCCGCGAACGAGGAGGCCGGCCTGAAAGAGGGGACCGACGAGGGCAAGGGGAACCCCTCCAACGAGACCTCGAAGGAGAGCCGTTTATGAGCAGCGTTTTTGATCCGGACGGCGAGGACCTCATCATCGAATCGCGGCGCGAGGCAGGCGCGACCGTGCTGACGCTTCGCGGCGAGGTCACGGTCTTCTCGTCACCGGGCCTCAGAGACACGCTTCGCGACATTCTCGAATTGCAGCCCGGGCGGGTCGTCCTGGACCTGACGGAGACGAGTTACGTGGACTCAAGCGGCGTGGCCACGTTCGTCGAGGCACTGAAGATGGTGCGGCAGCACCAGGGCGAATTGGTCCTGGCCGGGATCAGCGACCGGGTGCGCGGCGTGTTCGAGATAGCGCGGCTGGCGGACGTGTTTCGCATGGCGGCGAGCGTCGAGGAGGCCCTGGAGCCGTGAGCGCCACGTCGTTTGTCCGGCTGCTGGAGCGGGTCGGGGCCCAGGGCGAGGGGCTCCTGGCTTACCTGGGCGGCCTGGGGTATCTCGCGCTCGATGTGCTCAAGCACACCTTCGCGGGCCTCGTCACCCGGCCGCGCATCAAGGCCGACGAGACGTTCTTCCAGATGGTGCGGCTGGGCGTGCGGGCGGTGCCTATCATCTTCCTGGTTCAACTGTTCGTCGGGATGACGCTGTCGTTCACGCTGGCGCCGGTGCTCTCGGACTACGGCCAGTTGGACAAACTGGCGACGGTCATCTCGAAGGCGGTCTTCCCGCAGTTGGGTCCGCTGCTTGCGTCGGTGGTGCTGACGGGGTTTGCGGGTGCGGCGATCGCGGCCGAACTCGGGACGATGGTGGTGGGCGAGGAGATCGCGGCCCTGCGCACCAGCGCCATCCAGCCGATCCGGTTCCTCGTCGTGCCGCGCGTCATCGCCTGCATCCTCATGACAGTCGCCCTGACGGTCCTGGCGAACGTCGTCGGGACGGCGGGCGGCGGGCTGGTCGCCTACCTCGTGCTGGACATCAACCCGTGGCAATATTACCACACGGCCATCGACTCGCTGATTATCAAGGACGTCGCGACGGGGCTGATCAAGGCCGGCATCTTCGGCTTTCTAATCGTCATCGTCTCGTGTTACGAGGGACTGAGCGTGACGGGCGGGGCGGGCGGCGTCGGCAGCGCCACCACCAGCAGCGTCGTCCGGTCCATCTTCCTGATCATCGCGGCCAACTGCGTGTTCACGGCCCTGTTCTATTTCGTCTGGTGAGCCATGTCGGAAACGGTTGAACCCATCCTGGAGGTCCGGGGCGTCCAGAAGTTCTTCGACGGGCGCCAGGTCCTGAAGAACATCAACCTGATGGTCGCGCCGGGCGAGACGGTGGTCGTGCTGGGCCCGTCGGGGTGCGGCAAATCGACGCTGCTTCGCGTCATTATCGGCGAGTACGCGCCCGACGCCGGCCACGTATACATGTGGGGGGAAGACGTGTGCTGCGCGCCGGCCGAGCGGCTCGACAGATTGCGCCAGCGGTTCGGCGTCCTCTTCCAGTCGGGGGCGCTGTACTCCTCGATGACCGTCGGCGAGAACGTCGCCCTGCCCCTTCGGGAACACACCGACCTGGACGACCAGATCATCGAGATGGTCGTCAAGATGAAACTCGAACTGGTGGGCTTGCGGGACTTCGAGAACCTGATGCCGAGCCAGATTTCGGGCGGCATGCGCAAGCGGGTAGGCCTGGCGCGGGCCATCGCACGCGACCCCCAGATCCTGTTTTACGACGAGCCGACCTCCGGCCTCGACCCCATCGCCACCAGCGTCATCGACCAGTTGATCATCGACCTGCGGACCAAGTTGGGCGTGACGAGCATCGTGGTGACACACGACATGAAAAGCGCCCTGCGAATCGGCGACCGTATCGCGATGCTCTATGGCGGCGAGTTCATCGCGGTCGGGACGCCGGAGGATTTCCGCGACCCGACGGACGAGCGTGTGCGGCAGTTCGTCGAGGGGCTGGCCGACGGACCGATTCCACTTCGCATCTCGAAGACCGATTACCTCTCGGACCTGCTCGGCGTGGAGCAACCAAACAGGCAATAGGGAATGGGAAACGGGGAACAGGCCGCCCCGTCGGGGCCCTGGCGTTAGGAGACATGGCTGATGGCACGACATCCCACTCGCAACCGCGTCGTGGCCGGGGCGTTCCTGCTCGTGATGGCGGTCTGCGCCGTGGCGATCCTGGTCATCGTGGGCGGCTGGCAGCACTGGTTCGAGCCGAAACAGATGCTGCGGATCCGTTTCGACGCCGCACCGAACATCAAAACCGGCGGCCCCGTCCTGCTGGCCGGGCACCCCGTGGGACGCATCAGCGACATCCAACTCAAGGAGATCCAGCGCGCCGTCGAGCAACAGACCGACATCAAGTGCTACGTGGTCGAGGTCGTGGCCGAACTGCCGCAGCGATACAAGGTTTACCAGAACGCCCGCGTTACGATCAGCCAAGCCCTGGTGGGCCAGTCAGCCCTGATCAACATCGAAAACGTGGGCTACGGTGCCCTCGTAAAAGACTCTTTGACAGGCGAGCAGGAGTCGCCGTTTGCGGGCGCGGCCAACGAACTCGGCATCGGCGAACAGGAGAAGAAGAACGTCTCCGAAATCCTCGAGAACATCCGTGCCGTCACGGCCGACATCCGCAAGGGCCTGCCGGAGATCATCAGCAAACTCAAGACCACCAGCATTAACCTCGTCGAGGTCTCCGAGAAAGTCAAGGGAACCGTCAAACGCGTGGACGCCGTCCTTGACGAGAACCGCGACGACCTCAAAGCCACCGTGTCGAGCGCCCGCGAGGTGACCGAGAACATCAAGAAGAAGGCCGATGCGATCCTCGAAAACCTCAAAGACGCCACGGCCAAACTCAAGGACACCTCCACCAACCTCGGAGCCATCGTCCAGGAGAACCGCCCCGACATCCGAAAGACCGTGACGCACGCCAAGTCCGTCATGGAGAAGGCCGACTCGGGCGTCGGCGAGATTCTCGCCAACGCCCGAGCCGCCTCGGCCGGCTTGAAGGCCGGCATCGAGGACTTCAAGGTCGTCGCGTCCAACGCCAAGGCCATCATGGAGACCAACCGGAAACGCATCGCCACCACGATGCAGAACTTCCACGAGACGAGCACGCACCTCAAGGCCCTGGCGAAGGAGGTCCGCCGGGCGCCGTGGCGCCTGTTCGCCACGCCCGACAAGGAAGAGGTGGAGTCGCTGAACCTGTACGACGCCGCCCGCGCCTTCGCCGCCACCGCTTCCGACCTCGACAGTATCACCGACACGCTCCAGGTCATGATGGAGGCCAAGGCCGGGGGATTCGACGTGCCCCAGGACGTCTTCGAGGAGATGCTCAAACGCCTGAAGGAAACGTACGAGCAGTACGGCGAGGCCGAGAACGCCCTCTTGAAAGAGTTCGAGAGGATACAGAAGTAAGGCCAATGCCAAATGCTAAATGCCAAATGAGCCGGCTGCGCCGGCTTTGGGTGTCGCGCGGTCATTTGGCATTTGGCATTTAACATTTATCATTCGAGCGGATGCGCATTGAGGGCGAGCGATGGATTATGACGTCGTCATCGTGGGGGCCGGTCCCGCCGGCGCGTCGGCCGCCAGGTTCCTGGCGGGGGGCGGGGCGAAGGTCGTGCTCGTCGATGCGGCCCGGTTTCCACGTTCCAAACCCTGCGCCGGATGGCTCAGCGACAAGGCCGTCCGCCACTACACGTTCATCGACGCCGCCCGCCGCAAGGTCAAGGCGACGCCGTTCAAGCGGTTGACGTTCCACTCGCCCGACCTGTCGCTGCAGGCCCGCTACGGCGGCCGCGCGCACGCCGGCCACGTCGTGTTGCGCCGCAAGTTCGACGCCGCCCTCGTGCAGGCGGCCAGGCGGGCGGGCGCCAAGACGGCACTCGGCAAGAAAGTCGTCGCCGTCGAGACGGGCGAACACCAGGTCGCCGCCGTCCTCGCGGACGGGCGGCGCGTGACGGGGCGGATTCTCGTCGGGGCCGACGGCGTCCACAGCACGGTCGCGCGCGCGGCCGGCCTGCGGCCGAGGTGGGGCGACGAGCATCTCGTCGTGACCCTCTCGAAGACCATTTCGCTGACGGCCCGGCAGAGGACCGCCTGCTTCGGCCCGAGCAACATCCACGTCTCGCTCGGATTCGGGATGGCCACCGGTTATGCGTGGGCGTTTCCCGGCGTGCGGCACGCCAGCGTCGGCGTCGGCGTGCGGGGGCGGGATGTCGGGCGTCTGAAAGACCTCTACGCGGCCTGGGTCGAGGGCCTCAGGACCAAAGACATGCTGCCCAAAGGAGCGGACCTTGCCGACCCCGTGGGCGCGGCCGTGCCGGCCGGGGCCGCCGTCGAATTCGAGAACCACGTCGGGAAACGCACCGTCCTGATCGGCGACGCGGGCGGCTTCGCCTCGGCCGCGAGCGGCGAGGGGATCTATCCGGCCATCATGAGCGCCGACGTGGCCTCCGAGTGCATCCTCAAGGCGCTGGCGGCCGACCACGGCAAGACCGAAGGCACCACCTGCCAGGACGAACTGCTGAAGTTCCGAAGCCGCTGGCGCGAGCGGATGGCGCCCCACCTCCAGATGCCGAACGTCAACATCACGTTCCTGCTGCCGCTCATCTTCACGAACCAGGAGATATGCGACCGCTTCGCACGGGCTTTCCTGTTCGGCGAGAACCTGTAGCGAACGCGGAATGCGGAATGCCAGCGAACGCCTTCGAACGCATCAAGAAGGGACTGGAGAGGCGTCCGCACATCCCCTTCAGCGAATCGGACAACGAACTCGCTGTGCCCGCGGCGGACGAGTCAGGCTTCGATGTGGCGATCACGAAAGACGAAGTTCCGCAATCTGAAATGAACCAATGGAGCCACCTCGGGGATTTGAACCCCGAACCCCCGCTTTACGAAAGCGCTGACGCCTTTCCGTAACTCTTGGAGAAACCAAGACTTACGGCCCGCCGCACCTGGTCTTTCAGCGCCGTTTCAGCGCGCCGGCGAAAACACCGAAAACAGAGCCGAAATGCCCCCAGATCTGGCCCAAGTCGTCGCCGCCTGGCAGCACCTGCCCGAAGCCGTCAAGGCAGGTATCCTGGCTATGGTAACGGCCTCGCGCGAGGAGCAACAGCGTGCGTTGACCAATCGCCCTGCGCATCTTGCCAGAACCGTTCCCCTCGGCGTTGGCCCGCCACCGCCAGGCGATTCGCTTCCAGAGGAAGCCCTTGAGGATACGCACCCCGTGCGGCGTTTCAGCCGCAGAAACCCGGCGACCAGGAGGGCAGCGACCTCCTTGCGGCGCTCGTCTTCGGACAGGCGGCGATGGTCCACCAACGCTTCTGCTTCATCAACCGGCCCCTCTCCCACACGACCGATCCGGGCGCCTTCTGACAGGAACGCCTCGCTTGAGTTGCGTCCCGTGCTCTCAACCCCGGTTTCCAAGCCCTTCCTGG
>CAZIJC010000186.1:0-8303 GCA_964539385.1 uncultured Anaerolineales bacterium
CGTCGCGGGTGATCGAGACGTTCTGGGTGGTGCGGCCGATCTTGTCGATCTCGTCAATGTAAATGATGCCGCGCTGGGCCGCGTCCAGGTCGAAGTCGGCCGCGTGGATCAATTTCAGCAGCAGGTTCTCGACGTCCTCGCCGACGTATCCGGCCTCGGTCAGCGTGGTGGCGTCGCCGATGGCGAAGGGCACGTTCAGGATGTGCGCGAGGCTCCGCGCCATGAGCGTCTTGCCGCAACCCGTCGGCCCGATCAGCAGGAGGTTCGACTTCTCGATCTCGACGTCCTCGTCACCGGCGTCGCCGAGACTGAGGCGCTTGTAGTGGTTATGGACCGCCACCGAGATCGCTTTCTTAGCCAGTTCCTGGCCGATGACGTAGAGGTCGAGGAAGTCCTTGATCTCCTGCGGCGTGGGAATGCGGCCGATGTCAAGGGGGCGCGGCCCCATGCGGCGGCGCTCGGCCTGAACGACGGAGCTGCACAACTGGACGCAGTCGGCGCAGATGTACACCCCGCCGCGGCCCTCGACCAGCGGGCCCGTCTCGCGGTCGGTCTTTCCACAGAAACTGCACGCGACGCGCCGCCGCGGGCCACCCGTGCCACCGCTACGCTTCGCCATCCACCGGACTCCTTTGCGAGTCGCCTTCCTCGGCACTCTTCTGGTTTATCGGCGTTTTCTGCCCGGCTTCTGAACCAGCCGCGCCCTTCGTCAGGCTCGCGCAGACGGTCTGGTACTCGGTCTGGGAGATCTCGCCGGCGTCGCGCCGGCGCCGAAGGTCCTCCAGGTCGATCCCGCGGCACGCCCCCGAGTTCCTCTGCATTTTCTGGCCCCAGGTCCGCACCAGCGCCAGGATGGCGAAGATCGCGACGAGCGCCACGATGCCGAACAGCATGACCGGCATCAGCCGCTCCATCGAAAAGTCGATCGTTTCGGGCGAGTCCATCACGTATCCTGGAGCGAGTCGTTCTCGACTTCCGGTGCTGGCGAGTGCTGGCTGGGAGTGCGTTTCCTCCTCAGGAGTTCCCAGAAACGCCTCCCGAGCAGGGCACGAACCACCAGCCCGAGGAACGCGATGCCTGCTAGAATCACCACGCACCAGAACACGAAAGCCTTCACATCCTGCGTGGTGATTTCGGATTCCTGCCCCACACCGACGGTCTTGACGATTGTCGTGGCGATGGTCATTGCCAACGTCCCTCGTCCACGGGGCGCCGGGTGCCACTGGCTGCTTGCCAGCCAGTGCCGGCCCGATTGCACGACGCACTGGCGGGCAAGCCGCCAGTGGCACCCCGCATGTTCCTATCGGCTAGCGCACGGCGCCCTCGGCCTTCGGTTTGCGCTGCATTAAGTCGGCGAGCGCGTCCGGCGGAGGCTTGCCTTTGAAGAGCACCTCGTAGACCTCGCGGGTAATCGGCATCTCGATGCCGTGCCGCTCGGCCAACGCTGCAACGCTCCACGTCGTCCGGACGCCCTCGGCCTCGGCGAGGCCCATTTCCTCGAGGACCTCGTCCAGCGACCGGCCGCGCCCGATCTCCAATCCCACGTGGTGGTTGCGGCTGAGGCCGCTGACGCACGTTGTCACCAGGTCGCCCAGGCCCGCCAGGCCCGCGAACGTCTCGGCCCGAGCGCCCATGGCGGTGCCGAGACGGGTGATCTCCACAAGGCCCCGCGTCACGAGGGCCGCCACGGCGTTGCTGCCCAGTTCCAAACCGTGGCAGATGCCGGCCGCAATGGCGATGACGTTCTTCAGGGCGCCGCCCAACTCGACGCCGACCACATCGTCGCTGGTGTACACGCGGAACCACGGCGTGGCATACGCCTTCCGGACCTGGTCGGCGGCCGCCTTCTCGTCAGAGGCAACGACGACGGTCGCCGGTAACCCATTGGCGACCTCGCGCGCCAGACACGGCCCGCTCAAGACAACGATCCGTGGCGGGCCCGCAATCTTCTCGATCACCTCGCTCGGCCGGAGCAGGCTCTCGGTCTCGATGCCCTTGACCACCGAGACGTAGGTCGGCTCTTGCGGCAAGTCGTTCTGGATGCGCTGGAGGACCTCGCGAAGGTACTTCGACGGGACGGCGATGACCACCAGGTCCGCTCCCTCGGTTACCTCCTTCGCGTCGGCCGAGACCACCAGGTTCTTCGGCAGCGGGAAACCCGGGAGAAACCGCTCGTTGGTGCGGTCGCGGCGCATGGCCTTGGCGTGCTCCGGGAACGCCGACCACATCCGCACGCCGATGCCGTTCTGCGAAAGCAGGATGGCGCTAAGGGTGCCCATCGCGCCGTCGCCAATAATGGCTGCGTGATTGATCATGGCAGAAAGTCCAAGGTTCAAAGTCCAGAGTCAATAAGTACCGCCGCTGCGTTCCACTATACCGCGGCGCTGCCGGGTGGTCAACCGCCTTGGCCGCACGGTGTGGGAGGCGCCCCAGACATCGTACCCACTGGTGCGGATTGTGGGGATGGGTCTGGTGAAGAGGGGACAGGTGTTGTCGGACGGGACGGAGGTGCGTGGGAACGCGTCGAAACACAAGGCGATGAGTTGCCGCACTCAGGGCGGCGGACCCGATCTCAGTGACGCAGCCACTCGGCCGGGAGGGGCTGACGCTTGACGCCCGGCCCGGAGACTTCCAGGCGCGGTGTGCCCTGCCACATCTGCTCTTCCTGCCAACTCATCCAGTACTCGTCGCGGAACCGCTTCCAGCGGTAGTCCGTGTAGGCCACCTCGAGGCGGTGCAGCCCCTGCTGAAGCGGGATGTGCCAGATGTTCTCCGAGTGCAGGCCGGGGTTGGGATACCACTCCTCGTCGTCGACAAACACCCGCAGGTCATAGCCGGCGTCCATCGTGGTCGTGTACAGGTGCTCGGGCGCGTAAAACGAGTAGACGCCCGTGGCCGGAACGAGGACGTGCCCGCGGTAGCGGACGGCGTAGGCCCGCTCGGTCTTGCGGAGCGATTCGACCTCCTGCGGGTCGAGCAACCCCTTGACCGTGCCGGTCGATTCCGGCTCGAGCACGCCGTCGAAGCCGGCGTAGGTGAACAGCGTCGGCCAGTCGCCCTCGAAATACGCGTATCGGAAGCCCGGCTGGAGGCCCTCGGCCTGCGCGGCCGGCCGGAGCGTCTGCTTGCGGAAGACGACCGAGACGGTCTTACCCGCGTCGACGCCAGGTATGTTCCACGGGGTGTCTTCGAGCCCTTTGCGGAAGGGACGCACTTTGACCATCGTCGTCTCCGCGATCTCGAACGGGCCCTGATAGAGCGTGGATTCCAGCGTCGGGTCGCGGCCGTCCAGGGCGTAGCGGAACTCGATGTCCGACGTGTCCTGCGTGGGGATGTCGAAGGCGACCTGGACCGACTCGGTGAAGACGTTCGCCGCCGGCGAGATCCGCGTGGTGTCGATGGGCCTGTGGATCGGCGTGGCCGTAAAGGCCCTGTCCTCGGTGAGGACGTACTCGAAACTCTCGGCCGGAGGCTCGAACGCCCGTGTGCCCAGGGTGAGTTGCGAGGCGCAGCCCAGCACGATGCCGCATCGCCGGCCGTCGATCTCCACGGCCAGCAGGCTCTCGGCCTCGGCGCGGGCGGGCCCGGCCTGGAGACGGTTCTTTCGCTCGGGCCCGGCCTGGAAGTAGACTTTCGCACCGCCACGGGTTTCGGCGGCGAAACCGCGGACGCCGCCGGGACCGTTTGTCTCTTCGATCTTCGAAAGGTCGCCCTCGAACGTCTGCCCCGGCTCCCGGGCCGCCGGACGCGTGCACAGCAGCGTCACCAGGGTCTGGTTGCCTGGCCCTTCCCACCGGATGGAAACCGGACGCTTCGTGCGATTCTGGATCACCCGCCGGACCGGCTCGCCCCGGCCCAAGGCAGCGCGGAGGACCTCGATCTGGGGCTCGTCGATCGAGACGTGCTCCAGTTTGCCGTTGATGCGGCTGGCGAACTGCATCTCGGGCCCGAAGAACCAGACCGAGATATTGGCGAAGTCCGGGTTGGCCGTACGGATTCGTTTGTGCTGCGGATCCACCTGGATCAGCCGGTGGCCCGCTTTCGCGAGAGACTCCACCCACTCTGCATAGCCCTTCTCGTGGAGCAGTGCGGGCAGTGTGAAGAACTGGCTGTACTCGTGCGACCGGCCGCTTGCGTTCTCCATCCGGTCGGCAACGATCCAGACGCCTTCGCCACGGACGTGGAAGACCTGACGCCAAGCGGTCACGTCGTGGATGGGCGTGTTGTCCACGCCCTCTGGCCGCTCGTAGAGCCCGTACCAGTCGCCTCGGACGGGAACCTCCGGGCGGCAGTACGGTGCGTCCTGCCTGGCCTCGACCAGGTCGAAGCGCCGCGAGGTGTGGAAGCGGGTGTCCACCACGTGCCGACCCGCCTGGGCGCAGACGGCGGTCTTGCCACCGGTGGGGACCGCACCATGCCAGCGGTTATCCGGCTTTTTGTCCACGGCGACGGGGCTGGCGGCGATCAGCACCCGGCCGTTCTTCGAGAGGTTGTACATCGTCCGGGCGCTGCCGCCGAAACGGTTTTTCTGCGGCACGTCCCGGATCGCCGTGTCTTGTGAGCGGTGGAGGAAGTTCTGCATGAGCAGGTACTCGGCCCCGGGGCGCCAACTGTCGCGGAGGTAGTACATGGCGGCATAGGGCGCGATGTCGGAGCACGGGGGCGGCGGGGTCTTGCCGGCCTTGCCGGCGGCCAGCAGCGTTTCGATCCGCGCCCGGGCCCCCGGCTCGTTTGCGATCAGGTCCAGGTGGTAGCGTTCGTGGGCATCCATGACCAGGTACTTTTCGGTGAGGGAGTTGTGGGCCATGTCCACGCCGGCCGACCACAGCGACCGGAAACCCCCGCCGGGCGACCACCTCGGCCAGTAGTCGCCGCCCGGCGAGATATGCGTCAGCATGCTCCGCTCGGTGGGCCTGGCTTGGTCCCAAAGGGCGGCCATGTCCAAGTCGTCCATGCCGGCAGGCCGGCGGGCAAACGGCACCGAGACGTAGACGTGCTCGATGTCGACGCCGTTGTGACCCTGGTCCCAGGCCTCGCAGTTCTCGCCGTCCAGCGTGCGGTGCTGGATGAAGTTGCTCCGCCACAGCCGCCACGTCTCGCGGTTGACGTAGTCCATCGCCTTGAATTCCCCCAGGAGCGAGCAGACGTGCAGGAGGTCGCAGAGGCCCATGATACCCCAGTTGGCCAGTTCGGCGCGCTTGGCCCGGATGGTGTAGGGTGCGAAGTCTTCCGTCAGCCGCATCAGCAGCCGTGCCAGCGTCGCCGCGTCGAGGTCACGGGCAAAGTCCGGCCGCTCGTCCAGGACGATCCGCAACAGCATGAGCGTGCATCGCATCTGCTGCGGCTCGAGTTCGGTGGCCGCCCGAATGTTGACCGGGCAGTTGTCCTGGTCGCGGCGGGCGTTCATGCACCAGTCGTCCACGTACGCGCACCAGCGGTCGAGGTGCTCCCTGTTTCCGGTGAAAACGTAGGAGAACAGCAGAGCCGGAAACAGGCCTGCGCTGTAATAGTCCCCCCCGTTTCGGGGGAGGGTGTCCATGGCCCGGCAGAGTTCGATCTTCCGCTGGAGGTCTTTGCCCTCGGGCGACCGCCAGAAGTCGCTGCGGTCGGGCCCGCGCCCATAGGTCACGCCGGGGGGCAGGGCCAGGTCGGCCGGCGCCCAGTTGACCGTTCCCGGCTCGCCCGTCTTGCCGAGGAGCACCTCGCCGCGAATCTCGCCGACCGCGAAGCCGGCGACGTTTTTCTCCAGCGCAAGCGGCAGCGGCTTCATCAGCAAGGCCGCTTTCCCCCGGTCACTGATGTGGCGATGAAGCAGATTCTCCGGCGACCCGCCGCAGGTGTCCGGATGGGCCAACTTGTTGAAGAAGTACGCGCGGTAGGCCTCCAACGCCCCGTCATATTGCCCCGCTTCCGAGAGCGTCTCGAACTTCTCGAGGCCCGGCGTCCGGGCCCTGAGAACCCTTCGCAGTCGCCCGCACAGCGCGGCAACACCTTCGTCCGAGTTGCGACGCTCGAAGAGGCGCCTGCGGGCGCCGGCGTCCGGCGGAAGGCCAAGGTCGATCCGGGCCACCGGGCGTTCCAGGTTGATCTGCTGCGGGGCAAGCCCATCCAGATCGCCCACAGGGAACAGCGTGGGCGTATCGAAACTCCCTCGCCCCGCCGGGCCTTCCTTCGATACATCGTACCAGCCCTTTTGGCCCCGCGCGACCTTCACGCCGATGTGGCGTCCGTCGAAATGTTTCGGTACGATCTCCATCGACCCGCGGCGGGCTTGGCGGAATCGCTTGTGCCAAACCACCCTCCGGTCGCCGTCCAGCACCGCCAACAGGAACCCGTCCAGCCGTTGCGGCAGCTTCGGGCGGTTGGCGACGACCAGTTTGTCGATCCGCACGCTTCGGCCGAGGTCGATCTCGAGCCACGGGTCCCACTCGCCGACGTCCGAGTGCGTGAAATGGTCGGTCCGGCCGTCAATGGCGACTTGCGCCGGCGACCGTCCCGAGGACTGGCTGGCCTCGCCCGAGGGGGCCACGTTCCGCCCACCGCTCTCGATCTGGATCTCCTCGACCGACAGGATCCGCCCTTCCCGCATCGGCATGGCGCGCTGGGGCAGTTCGATCCGCACGTACCGGCCCTCGACGCTCGCGGCCGGAAGCCCGCCGGTCGCGCACAACAGCACAACCGCTCCCCACAGGCTTGCAGGCACCCATCGTCTTGGACTTCGCACGCCGGATTCCTTGATTCTGGTTTCCGTACCGGTTCAGCGTGAACCGGACAATCGGGCCTCAAGAATAAGAGACTCGCTTGCCTGCGGCAAGCGTGAGTTCTTGCAGTCCCACGCCGGTTCACCGTGGGGCCTTGTCCTCGGGGATAACGCCGCACGCGCGTGAGACTGGCCATCGGTGACTCCGTGCACTCTCCAACCGGGCGGCCCATCGGGACTGGCAGACGATCCGCGACCCCTGTGCCTCCCGAAAGCGCCATCCGGCCCTGAAGCGGCTGTGATCGCACTCCCTCCTCCCCGCGTCCGCCCGGGCGTGCTTCTATCTCCACGCTGGCATGGGTCGAGCGGCGTTGCTAAGATGATATTGGCGGATGTGTCACAACGCGCGCCCCTGTGAACACGTCTCGCACGGTTCTGGAGCGGGCCGAGGGGATGGCCCGGCTCCGGAAGCAGGCCGAGTGGCTCGAGGTCGACTATCCGTCGGCGGCCGCGAGCCTCACCGAGGGCCTGGAGGAGACGTTCACGGTCAACCGGCTGGGCCTGCCGGTCAGCCTTCGCCGCTGCCTGACGACGACGAACCTCATCGCGTCGCCGCCGTCGGGCGTGTGGCGTCGGACCCGTCGGGTGAGCCGGTGGCGGGACGGGCGGATGGTGCTGCGGTGGGCCG
This sequence comes from uncultured Anaerolineales bacterium, assembly GCA_964539385.1. Taxonomy (GTDB): domain Bacteria; phylum Planctomycetota; class Phycisphaerae; order FEN-1346; family FEN-1346; genus JAUVZF01. Next base: position 7,389 of record CAZIJC010000186.1, read on the forward strand.
CCTCGGCCATGCTGGACGCCGAGAAACGGTTCTGCCGGATCATGGGCTACGGGCAACGCTGGATCCTGAAGTCGTACCTGGACTAGTCGGAAACGGCCGAAGCCGTTGCCCACCAGAGGAAAGCAGGGTAACATGCGGACCGGCACCTCTGGCCCATGCGTTACGGGTGACGGTCCTCCGGCCGGACGCGGATTCCTGCCGAAGCCGCTTGACGGCCGCGCCGGCACCGAATACAGTAGCCTCGGACATGGGGCATGAGCGTGGGAACAGCCTGGAGTCGGGTTTGAGCAGGCCGCCCGAGAGGCGTGGCGGTTGTCGTCACGGTTGTCCGGTGCTTCCGTGCCCCAGGCGGTGATTCCTGTAAGTGGCTTCTGGAGAAAAACTTACACGAGCGGAGAGGTGCCGGAGTGGTCGAACGGACCGGTTTCGAAAACCGGCGTGGCTGTTATGGTCACCGGGGGTTCGAATCCCCCCCTCTCCGCCATATCTGAAAGGCATGTCACAAGTTCCTGTACTTCAGGTCGTCCTTCCCGGGAGCCTGGAGCCTGGGGACGGTACCCATGTTTTCGGTCGGTCTTCAAGGCGGTGAACCTTTGCGCGGCCGGCTCGCCCGGCGCCGCCCCCGCCGCCAGAATCCGTACCAGGGGGGTATGATGTCTGGGGCGCTTCCCTTGCTGCGACCGGCAAAACGCTTGTTCCTCTCCCGGACCGTGATAGAATTGTCGAAAAGGCCCACGAGGGTCGTGGACGCGAGTCCATCCGGGAAATCCCGACTCGGGGACCGCCGGTGTGACGTGGGCAGCAAGGTGCGGGAGAACGGTATGAGGTTGTCTCCAGTTCGTCCCGGCAGGTCCAAAGTCTGCCTTCTCGCCGCGGCGGTGCTGCTCGTTGGCGTTGGCGTCACGGTTGTGTCGC
>CAZIJC010000187.1:0-8296 GCA_964539385.1 uncultured Anaerolineales bacterium
CCGAGTTCGCCCCCCGCAGCGTCAGCCTGAGCCTGCCGAGCCTGCGCACCAACGATCAACTCGAACTCGTGCCGCGCCTTCTGGGAAGCGTCCGCAAGAGCGGCCTGACGATGGTGCCCGAGGCCGCCCTGCCCCGCATGCGTCAACTCATTGGCAAACCCGTTCAGGATGAACACCTGTTCGCGGGCGCGCGCGAAGCCTGGTCGCGCGGATGGAACGTCATCAAACTCTACTTCATGGTCGGCTTGCCCACCGAGACCGACCAGGACATCGAGGCCATCGCGACGGTGGCCCGCAAGGTCAGCGACCTGCGCCGCGAAAGCGGCAAAGGCCCCGGCAGGGTCAACGTGGCCGTGTCGAACTTCGTGCCGAAGGCCCACACGCCCTTTCAGTTCGCACGGATGGCCGACGAGGCGTACCTGGCGCGGGCTCGCCAGATGCTCCACCGGGCGCTGGCGACGAAGCGCCTCAACGTCCGCATCCATCGCGTGGACCGCAGCATCCTGGAGGGCGTGCTGGCGCGCGGCGACCGGCGTGTCGGCACGGTGATTTACGAAGCCTGGCGCGCGGGCGCCCGGTTCGACGCCTGGGCCGAGCACTTCCGCCCCGAGGCCTGGCAGAAGGCCTTTCAAGCCGCCGGCATCGACCCGGCCTTTTACGCCCATCGCGAGCGCGGACGAGGCGAGGTTCTCCCCTGGTCGCGCATCGACACCGGCTGGTCTCAACCCGACCTGTGGGAGGAGTATCAGAAAGCGCTGGCCGAGGCCGCGACCGGCCCGCTATGCGAACCGCCTGCCTCCTCGTAACGACACCACAGTCACAGAACGCAATTGCATCGGCCGATGGCGCCGGTCAAGCCGAGCGACTGAAACACGTGCTCCTCCTCGAGGCACAGGCCGACGTCCAGGTCGGGCGCACGGCTGCGGATGATCCGGATCATGTGCTCGTACAGTTCGACCCGAAGGCGAGCGGGATAACGCAAGCGGCCGTCCGGCGACGGTCCGCTCGGGTCGAAGGCGTCGGAAATGGCGTTCGACCGGCCCAGGCGCCGTTCCATGAGACCGCGTGCCGCCCCGTACGAGCAAATCCCGCCCAGGGTGATGCGCTCCAGCGGAACGCCTTCCAGAAGCCCATCGAGAAATCCTTCATAGGACTGCTGCCAGTTCGGCACCGGGATAATCGGCATGATGACCGCGCGCACGGGGTAGCCGGCGCCGGCACACCGCTTCATCGCCCGCAGCCGCTCGGCCAGGGGAGGCGTGCCCGCCTCGAATGCCGCGATCGTCTCGGCGGGGTTGAGCGACCAGGACAGGATGGTGTGTCCCCCGTGGTCGAGGTCCAGCAGGTTCTCCACGCCAGCCGACTTCGTCAGCAGCGTCATCCGCGCATACCGATGGCCCGCAAAAAAGGGGACCAGCGTCCGCGAGTAGCCGGTCAGCGGGTCGAGCGCCAGGCCGTCCTGGAGTTTCCCGAGGTAGAACGCCGTCGGCTCAGACAGGCGCGTCGCAACCCGGTCGATCTCGGCCAGGATCTCGGCCAGGTTCAGGAAGACCTTGACCGTCGGCGAAAACCGGACGCCCGGTGTGCCGGCAAGGTAACAGTAGCGGCATCCGTAGGGGCAGAAGCCGTACGGCGAGAAGTGCCAGTAGTTCGGGCACGTGTTTCCCTGCTCGGCGCTTTGCCGGACGGCGCTTCGGTGTTCGGCGAGCACAAGGGTGCGCTTGCCGCGCCGCAGGGCGGCCACGGCATCGGCCTCGCCCAGGTCCACACGGTTGTGTGGAACTTCCGCCTGCTCAATGACCCGGGCCTCGGGATAGGCCCGGCATATCTGCTCGGCCATCCTGCGACGGCCGGGTCTCGTCCGGCTGCCCTTGGCCAGGACGATCCGCCGCGGCCGGAACCCTGGGGCGGGGCGCGACCTGTAGCCGGCCTCCTCCACGGTGGAAAACAGGTTTTCCATGTGCCGGCCCCGTCCTCGTCGGCTTGCGCCTCGAATACCTAACATATACCTTACAGGCACCGGCCCGTCAAGTGGAATCCCTTCCGCTTAGAGGCTGTTTCATAACCTGCGGGTGGCATGGCCACGCTTGCGTGGCCATGGGCTTGGTCCCGCTTCATGGCCACCTAACGGCAGGTTGCCATGCCCCCGGGCGTTTGGGCAAATCGGGTTTTGAAACAGCCTCTTAACCGTCTGACGGCGGCCGGGGACCCCCTCTGCGGCGCGACCCGCGACCGTCCGGGAAACCTGGGGACAAACCTGCGGACGGTGCGAACGCGTGTCTGTAAGGCACGCGATGCCGCAGCATCGAACAGCAACGAGAACGACGAGCACCAAAGAGAAGAGCCTTCAGGGCCGGGGCGACTATCGTAATCTGGTGCGTCCCAAGCGACGACACCGAACAGACGGCTGGAAGCAATCCGCTTCAGAATCCAGCCGCCGTCCCGACCATCGGGACTATGGCGGAGGCGGCCCGCTTCCGACTCCGGCGGAGGTCTTCTGGCGCCGACCCGTTGCACTTACGATGTGAATTCGCCTTTTCGTTACGGACCCTTATGCGACGAGGCCCCTTCGCAATGTTCTTCCTTCCATTGCAGGAGTTGCTCCTGTATTGCCTTGGGCATTGCTTCGATCGGCGCCGTCGGTTCATAAGGAAGGGCGAGTCCAGCATAGTCTCGAAGATATCGGTGAGCAAGCCGGCGCGTGGCGGCCGTGGACGCGGGATGAGTCAGTTCGTCAACACAGGCCTCCGCACTGAGCCACACCTTATGCCTGGCGCGGATGAACCGGTCAAGGTACCCGTCGTCTGTTGCGAGCCGCTCTAGAAGTCGCGCGTCCAGATCCGGCGTCCGATGCCAAGTGCCATCACGCATGTCCGTGAAACAGGGGCGTCCCATGGGAAAGTGGTGGTAGGTGATGACCCCCGTCGTGGATCTTTCGGATCTCACAGAGCTGAGCCATCCGAGGCCGAAGTAGTCGTCTCGGTTAGTCGTCATCTTCTTGTTGACGAAGTCCGGGTCCCCGAAGAGTGTCACGAGAACGGCGTGGCCGTCCGGCCCGCGCGCGTACAGCCGACGGCAGAGGTCCGCGCGCGTGGCGGCGTCGTCCGCCTTCTTGAGGGCTTCAGCCAGCGCCTCCAGTTGGGGTGAATGCCGGGAGGATGTGGCGGGCCCGGAATGAACGAGGTCCGGCGAGCCGCCCCAACATCCGCCGACCACCAAGCCCAACACAAACGCGGCAACGTATCGCATGAGCACGCTCCTTGGTCTCACTACCGTGTCCGCAGAATAAGAAGACGTTCGGCCGGCGTGTTCGTTTCGGCCTGAGTATACCAAGATAGCGACGGGGAGCCAGTGGCCTTCGATACCACGCTGGCCAGCGCGATGGCTGCCAAGCAGATGGCGTGTGTCAGAATAAACGTCGCGTTCGCCAAGTTGCGGTTCAGGCTAAAGATGTTCGCCATAAGGACGGAGTAGAGGGCGGTCACCATACCCCCAACCTGAGACGGATGGGGAAACTCCTTCGGGTATTCCGGGGACACCCATAACCGTGCGTGTCAAGGGTCCCCCGCTACGCGTCGCCGAGGACCTGGAGCGTGATGTCCTTGAACTGGACTTTCATGGGCCCGCCGGCGTGGAGCTGGAAGGCCAGGATGCCCTCCATCGCGCGGCGCTTCTCGTCTTCGTCGGTCACGTCCACCGTGACGATGCCGTTGATCTGCTGGACCAGGTGGTTGCCGCGGCCGATGATGACGTACTGGTTCCAGTCCTTGAGTTTGATCGCGTCCTTGACCTTCTTCGGGTCGCTGACGGTGCCGGTGACCTTGGGCTTGCCGTCGGGCCCGACGGTCACCTTCCTGCCGACGCGCGCGACGATGCCGCGGCCCCCCTCCTCGTAGAGGATGCCCGTGTAGGTGCCCGAGCCGTCCATGTCGGCCTGGTAGCCGTGCACCACCCACTTGCCGCGGTCTTTGCTGCGGTACTGGATGCCGGAGTTGTGATTTTCGAGGCGCCACGCGACGTGGAGTTCGAAGTCCTTCAGAACGCCGCCGCGCCAGATGATGAACGTGTTGCCCCGCGTGGGGGTCTCCTTGGTGGTGATGCCGGTCATGGCGCCGTCCTGGACCGACCAGAACCGGGGGTCGCCGTCCCAGCCGGTCAGGTCCTTGCCGTTGAAGATGGCCTTGGCCCCCTTGGCGCCTCGAACCCTGGCAGGGATGACGTAAGGCGCGGTCACGACCAGGCCTGCCATGGCGGCACCCTTCAGCAACGTCCGACGCGTCAGCTTGCTCTCGTGCATGAGACTCCTCCCTGTCACCGACCCCGATCGCCCGGCGGGTAACGCTTGGTCGACGCCGGCTGCGTTGGCCGCACGGTCCGGAACGTACCGCTACGGGCCCGCGATGGCAACGCAAAAACGCCGCGTGTCGCAGCCACCGTTGACGCCCAGGGCCGGAGGGAGTACCTTCTCCAGGGGTGGCGAATTCACATCGTAAGTGCAACGGGTCGGCGCCAGAAGACCTCTGTCGGAGTCCGGTAGGTGAGGCACTTGCGCGCGGGGGCGTGGTGAGTTCCGCGGACGCGCGACGTCATTCGCACTATTTGAGCCTGCCCGCACGAACCGCGCGGCGGCCTTCCCAGGCCGCCGCGAGACGCTCCAAATCATGCGTGGTGGAATGGGAACGCCATCATGCGGAAGCCTTCTGGTGACTTGTGCAAGAGGCGCCTGCACGGCATAATGACGAGCCGAAGGAGGGCCATCCTCGCGGGTGGGGCACACACGCACCAAAGAGAGGAGACGGCGAATGGGTCTCGCAAGAGCGAGTTGCGCTTGCTTCGTGGCGGCTCTGTCGCTGGCAGGGCTCGTGATGCAGGGCGCCGAAGCCGCCCAGGCCGCCACGGCCGACGAGGCCAGGCAGATCCTTAACGCGACCGGCCTCAATGGCGGGCTCATCATCCACGTGGGCTGCGGCGACGGCCGACTCACCGCCGCCCTGCACGCGGGCGACCGCTACCTCGTCCACGGCCTGGATACCGATGCCGCCAACGTTGCAGCGGCCCGCAAGCACATTCGCTCCATGGGTCTGTACGGCAGCGTGTCGGTCGACCGGTTCGAAGGCGTGCGGCTGCCGTATGCCGAAAACCTTGCGAACTTGATCGTTGCGGAGGACCTCGGCGACGTTTCGATGGCCGAGGTGATGCGCGTACTGTGCCCGCGCGGCGTGGCGTATCTGAAATCGGACGGCGGCTGGACAAAGACGGTCAAGCCCTGGCCCGGCAACATCGACGAGTGGACACACTATCTGCACGGCCCGGACGGCAACCCCGTGGCACAGGACACGGTCGTGGCCCCGCCCAAGCACTATCGGTGGATCTGCGGACCGTTATGGATGCGCTCGCACGAAAGCGACGCGAGTGTCAAGACGCTGGTGACCGCGCGGGGCAGGTTGTTCTACATCGCCGACGAGGCGCCCATCAGCCTTGTCGGCGACCATCCGCTGCCCGATAAGTGGGCTCTCATCGCACGCGACGCCTTCAACGGCGTACCCCTCTGGAAGGTCCCCATCCAGGACTGGGGCTGGCGCGTGTGGAAGCGGTCCTGGTTCAGCCCCAGGCCAGGCGATATTCCGCTCAACATCCAGAAGCGCCTCGTTGCGGCCGGCGAGAAGGTGTACGTCACACTCGGGTATCGCGCCCCGGTAAGCGAACTTGACGCACGAACGGGTAACGTGCTCAAGACGTATGACGGGACGGCTCACACCGCCGAGATTCTGCACCAGGCCGGCGTCCTGGTTCTGACCGTACTGCGGGATAACCGCGCCGCCGTCATGGCGGTCGATGCGGGCAGCGGCAAGCACCTGTGGACGTCTGAGAACGACTACGGCGGGACGACCACCGATTACTACCGCTTCCGGGCGATGCGCGGCAGCGTACCGCCTGCGAAGGTCGATCCGACGCTGAACACGGCAACCGACGGCACGGTCGTCGCCCTTCTTGACGGTCAGAATGTGGTGTGCCTGGATTTCGAGACCGGCAAGCAAAAATGGAAAACGCCGTTTCCGCTGGTGGAAGCCGACTACAAGGCCGGCGGCATCAACGCCCGGCAAACCGTGTGGACCGGCACGTTGATCGTTCACGACGGCGTCGTCGTGCACGCGAGCCCGAACCAACTGGCGGCATTCGCGACCGAGTCGGGCCGCATCCTCTGGACGCAGCCCAAGAAGTACCTCCAGCACCTTTGGTTTGAGTGGAAAGACGTCTTCGTCATCGACGGCCTCGTCTGGACCTGGAGCGCCGAACTCGAACGAGGAAAACTCGAAGGCGACAACCGGCGAAGCGCCTGGCCCGCCACCGTCAACGGCTACGACCTGCACACCGGCAAACTGAAGAAACAGGTTCCCCTCGGCAACATCTTCAAGACCCACCACCATCATCGCTGTTACCGCAACAAGGCTACGTCGCGGTACATCCTGGCCAGCCGGCGCGGCACCGAGTACGTCGATCTCCAGAACGGGAAGCACTCCATCCACAACTGGCTGCGAGGCACCTGCCACATGGGAATGATGCCGGCAAACGGCCTCCAATACGCTCCCCCACACCCGTGCGTCTGTTACATCGACGAGAAACTCAACGGCTTCAATGCGATGGCGCCCGCGATTCCGGAACTCCACCGCCGCGCAAGCCGCCAGGAAACGGAAACGCTCGAAAGAGGCCCCGCCTTCGGCCAGGCCGGCGGCGCTGCCGCAGGCGACGAAGATTGGCCCGCCTTTCGCCACGACGCCATGCGCAGCGGCTCGGCAAAGACGGCGGTGCCGGAGGCGCCCAAACTCCTGTGGCGAGAGGACGTCGGGAAAAGACTCGCTCCGCCGGTCGTGGTCGGCGGCAGGCTCTTCGCTGCGCTGGTGGACCAGCACCGCCTCGTCGCCTTGAACACGGCCGACGGCAAGCAACAGTGGGAATTCGCCGCCGGCGCACGCATCGATTCCCCGCCGACTTACTACCGGTCGGCGGTGCTCTTCGGCTCGGCCGACGGGTGGGTCTATTGCGTTCGTGCCGCCGACGGGAAACTCGTCTGGCGGTTCCGCGCCGCGCCCGAGGACAGGCGCATCGGCGCCTTCGGCCAACTCGAATCGGCGTGGCCGGTGCACGGCAGCGTGCTCGTTCGCGACGGCACCGCCTACTTTGCCGCCGGAAGATCCTCGCACGTGGACGGCGGTATTTACCTGTTCGGCGTCGACGCCGTCAGCGGCAAGGTCCGGTGTCGGACCCGGCTCGAAGGTCCGGCCTACGACGTCGACAACATCTCCCAGAACTACCGCCTTCCGATGGGGGCGCTGCCCGACATCCTCCAGGGCGAGGATAATCGCATCTACATGCGGCACCTCGTTTTCGACACAAGCCTGAAGCCGCAGAAGCCTCCGCCAAAGCCGGCGAGCAGCCGCGTGCGATCAAAAGCCGGCCTGCTCGACAACGCCTTCTTCAAACGCAGCCCGTGGACGTTCGGCCCGCAGAGTTCCTACGGACGGCTCATCGTCCACGATGCTCGGGCCGCCTACGTCATCAGAATGTTCGACACGCTCCGCGGGCTCGACCCCAAGGTCTATTTCACACCGGCCAAGCAAGGCTACCTCCTCTTTGCACTGGACAGCCGGACCGGCAAGCAGACCTGGCAGAGACGCATCCCCGTACGGGTCAACGCCATGGTCGCCACCGGCGACCTGCTGTTTGTCGCCGGCCTTCCGGACGTGGTGGATCCCAAAGACCCGCTGGGCGCGTTCGAAGGAAGAAAGGGAGGCGTGCTCGCCTCTTGCAACAAGGCCGACGGCAAGGCGCTCTGGAAATGCCCGCTGCCTGCCCCGCCGGTGTTCAACGGCCTGGCCGCAGCCTCCGGCCGCCTCTACGTTGCGATGCAAGACGGCAGTATCGCCTGCTTCGGCAGGTGAGCGGAACCGCTCGCGTCGGCCGGCACCGGCAGCACGCCTGCGCCTGGCTGGAGGGCGGCGGCGTCGGCACCCTACGCGTTCCCCGCCGCTCCAAAGGCAAACCTTCGCCGGACCGCCCCCAGCGAAAGCCTTTCAAGTAAACGTTCCAAGTTCCAGATAGTTCTGTGCGCGTTGGGGCTCGAGCCGGACGAGTCGCTCGAATTGGACCGCCGCCCGTTGATAATCGCCTTGATTGGCGCAGGCACGACCCAGTTGCCGAGCGGCCGAAGCGCTGTCGGGGTTTAGAGCAGCCCACGATTGAATGTAGCGGATCCTCGCGCGGTGGGCAATCTTGCCCACCGCGTAGCGCGGCACCT
>CAZIJC010000188.1:0-8289 GCA_964539385.1 uncultured Anaerolineales bacterium
CAGGGCGAGCGGCCGATCTTTATCGCGCTGCCGCCGCGCGACCTGCGACTCCGGCCACTGACCGAGTCGCCCGGCCTCGACACCGCGACCAGCGTCGTGGGCGAGCAGGAAATCGAGTGGCTCGAGGCCTACTCGGTCATCGACGCCATGAAGTACGTTCCCGGCGCCTGGACCGAGAGCCGCGGCCGCAAGGTCAAGCAGTTCTTCTCGGTCCGCGGGCAAACATACCCCTACCCGGAGTACCTGGTGGACGGTGCGTACTTCCGCGAGTTCCACGAGACGGACTACTACCTGCCGGCCCGGTCGCTCGAGCGGATCGAGGTACTCCGGTCCTCGGCCGTCCTCCTGCACGGGCCGGGCGGCATGAACGGCATGATCAACCTCGTGCCCAAGCGCTACACCGAACCCGAGACCACGGTCACGCAGATCTACGGCAGCGATAACCTCAGCCGCACCGAGGTGACTTACGGCGAGGGGAACGACCGCATGTCGATCGGCCTGGGCGCCGGGTTCCGCCACACCGACGGCGACAAGGAAATGAACGCCGAGGAAAACATCACCAACTTCTACGCCAACGTGCAGTACGACGTCTCGGAGGCGCTGACCCTGTCGATGACGCACGCCGCCTTCTTCGGCAAACGGGAACTGGAAAAAGGCGAGGGGGCCATCGACCCCCGCTTCCTGGCACGCGAAGACATGTATGACCCGATGCGCACCTACCTGTTCGTCGGCAAGGCACACTACCATCCCAACGAGCGGGCCTGGACCGAGATCACGGGCAACTACGGCATCCGCCGCTTCTTCGGCCACCGCGACCAGCAATTCGACTGGCTCGAGGAGGACTACGAGTACGGCGCCCGGGTCGTCCAAGGCCTAAGGCCCTGCGACGCCAACACCCTGCGCTTCGGCACCACCTTCAACCGCTGGCGGACGCCTACCGGCAAGCGGTTCTATGCCGCAACGCCGACCACAGCGGGCAACGCCGGCGACATCTCGACCTACACCGCCTTCATCGTGGACGAGCACGCCTTCGACCGCCTGACCGTTAACACCGGGTACCGCACGACGTGGGAGTACATCAAGCGGTTCGGCGGCTTCAGCGTGGAGGGCAGCGGCGCCGGCGGGCTGCGTCGCGTCCTGATCGAAGACGAACATTCCGACCCGCTGGGCACCTACACCCTGGGGTCCACCTACCCGTTGAGCAAGCAGTGGTCGCTGCACGGCAACTTCGCGTGGGGCGAGATTGCCTCGCGCCCCGGCATGTTCACCCTTGCCGGCGAGCGCCCCGGCACCGAGACGCGCTTCAAGTACGACGCGGGTCTCAAGCGCGCCTGGGACGACTTCGGCGAGGTCATCGGCACCTTCTTCTACGTGGACCAGCAGAACGCCGCCCTCGGCCAGAACGCCACCGCGCTCGTGAACGGCGAACGTGTCCAGGTATTCCAGAATGGCGACCGCGAGTCCTACGGCTTCGAGTTGGACATGCGGAGCAAGCGGTTCGACACCGGCACGCAGTTCTTCGCAAACGCGACGGTGATGACGGCTCGCCAACAGCAGGGCGGCGAGTGGGAGAACGACCAGGAAGTGCCCAACCTCGTCGTCGGCGCCGGCGTCTCGCAGATGTTCGGCGACTCGTGGGAGTTCTCGGTCTTTACCAAGCGCGTCGGCGATTACGAGAACGAGCGCTTCCTGCCGGCCGGCGCCCCCCCCGCTCCCCTCGGTGACTTTACCGAGGTCAACACCAAGATCACCCATTACTTCGGCCCGAAGAAGCAGCACCGCGCGTTCCTGATGGTCGAGAACATCGGCGGACAGCACTACTCCACGGTCCACGGGTGGCCGCACCCTGGCGTCCGGTACACGGGAGGCGTGAGCCTGGCCTGGTAAGTCGGCCTTGCCGGGGCTCCAAGCGCCACGTATCATAACAGTGAAATGACGGCCGGCGGCCCGGCCGACTCCAGCCTTACGGAATCCATGAGAAGCCAAACCTTACTGCTTCTGATAACGGTCGTTAGCGCCGCCGCGATGGCCCGCTGCTCCGGTCCGCTCCAATCCTCACGAGCGAGGACGGCCGCCGCGCCTGCGAACACGCAAGGCAACCCTGGTAAGAGCGCTCCGGGCATCGTCCGGGCCAGCCGGGGGATTCTGGCCCCGGTCTATGCCCCGCTGGCCGAACAGATCGTCCGCGATTTCCATCTCGCCAACAAGCAAGGACTGGGCATCGACGTCGGCAGCGGTCCGGGCACGCTCATTATCGAACTCGCGAAGCGGACGCGGATGCACTGGATCAACGCCGACATCAACCCGCAGGTGCTCCCGCACTTCACGCGCCTCGCCGACGCCCATGGCCTGGGACACCGTGTCAGCGCGATCTGCGCCGATGCCAAGAACCTGCCCTTCCGCGACGACTACGCGGACGTGATCGTGTCGCGCGGCAGTTACCATTTCTGGGGGGACCGGAAGAAGGGTTTCAGCGAGGTGTACCGCGTCCTGAAGCCCGGCGCCGTGGCCTACATCGGAAGGGGCTTCTCCGAGAACCTGCCGGTTGAGGTCGCGCGCCGCATCCGCGCAAGACAGGGCAAGAAGATGGCGTACGACCGCCAGGAGGCGACGGACGAACTTCGGCAGATCATGGACGACCTCGGCATCCGCAACTACCGCATCCATCTTCCGAAGCCGCCCGGAAGCGACGACGTCAACTACGGCGTCTGGGTCGAGTTCCACAAGCCTGATCCAGCGGGAGAGCGGCATGGGTGAACACACCACTCCAATGCGCGGCGGGTCACCGGTGTTGCGCGGCGGGTCACCGGTGTTGCGCGGCGGGCCTCCGGTGTTGCGCGGCGGGCAGTCTTGCCCGCCGCGCTCTCGACGCGGTGGCTCAGGAGAGCCACCGCGCGGAACGCACACGCCACCGCGCGGCGTACGGCTGCCGCTCCTCGCCGCCTGCCTGCTGACCCTCCCGTTCGCCATCGCGGCCGGGCCGGACGATGCGCAAGACGCCGCCACCGTCCCCGAGAAGGTGCAGGCCCACTTGGCGGCCGCCCACGCGGCACGCACCGAACTCGCGAAGGAGCGCGAGGCCTGGGCGATGGAGAAGGAGCGGCTCCAACTCCTGGCCTCCACCGTCCGCAGCGAAGCCGAACGGTTCCAGGCCCTTGCCGAGAAGGCGAGACGCCAGGAAACCGATCTTCGGACCCGCACCGAGGACCTTACCACCGCCAAGTGGCGACTCGAACACGTCGAGGCCATGATTGACTCTCTCGCCGAGCGCCTTGAGAAGGCCCTGGAAGCGCTGGCGGCAAAGTCGCTGCCCGGCCTCGTCCCGCCCGACACCGCCGCCGCCATCACGGAGCCCGCCAAACGCCTCGCCGCCGACGCAAGACGCCTCGACGAGCTGCGCCACCGCACCGCCACAGCCAACATCGAACTCATCGTCGGCACACTGGGCGGTCGCACCGTCACGGTCAGGCTGCTGCGTGCCGGCGCCGTGGCGGCCTGGTGGATGACGCTCGACGGCAAACAGACGGGCGCCGCCGCTGTCGAATCCGGCAAGGTGATCCTGAGTCCGTCGAAGACACCGGACGAGAAGGCTGCCATCCGGAAGGCCTTCGCCATCGCCGACGGACACGCCGCCCCGGACTGGGTGCTGCTGCCCGTGAACCAGAGCCGAACGGAATAGACCGTGAACTTGGTCCGCTGTCCGTCCATTGTGGTTGTCGCGGCGCTGGTGGTCGTGGCAGGCATCCCCGGCGTGACCCGTGCGGCCGCCTCGCCGGCTGACCTGCTGAAGCGGGCCAAAGCCGCGCGGCAAGAGGCGGAAAAGGACCTGGCCGATGCACGCAAGCAGCGTCTCGACGAACGCCGGACCGTGGCCGCACGACTTCAGAAGCAGTACGACGCACTGGCACGCGCAAAAGCCGACGCCGACCGCGCGCAGGAGTCCCTCCGCCGCCTCGAAGCCACCTCTGCCGATCTCCAGCGTGCCGCCCCCATGACGGACCGTCGAATCCGAAGCATGATCATGCAGGCAGCCGGCATGGCAGGAGTAACCATCGCTCCATCCGACGCCATCGAGGCGATGGAGCGGACGCTGTGGCAGGGGCTCCAGCAGCGCCTCGCCGACATCCAGAAGGACGCGCGCATCACCGTCCGGCCGGAACCGATCGTCGCGCGAAACGGCGACGAGCGCAACGTGCCCGTCGCTCGCCTCGGCCGCTTCGCGACATTCGCCTGCGGCGACACGCGGGACACCTGCGGCCTGTTGCGACAGATGAACGACGGCAGATGGCTGGTCGCCGGCCCTTACCTGAGCGAGAACCAGGCCGGCGCGCTGCACGCTGCGGCGCGCGGCAATCTCGCCAGGTTACCGCTCGACATCGACGGCACGCTGGCCGACCGTGCCCCATCTGAACCCAAGAGCGCAGGAATCTGGCTCAAGGTGGGGGGGCTGTTCGTCTACCCGATCCTCGCCGTCGGGGCATTGGGGCTGATCCTGGTTCTCGAGCGGCTCATCTACCTCGTCTTCACAAAGACGCCGCCGCTGCTGATACAAAACGTGCTTCCGTGCCTGGAGCGGCGCGACGTGGAAGCGGCTCGCGAGGTGCTCCGCCGCTCCAGGACCCCCGCCGCACGCGTGCTCCTGGCGGGCGTCGAGTCGATGGGCAAGAACGAGGAGGAGCGCGGGGCGGCCATGGAATCGGCCCTTCTGGCCGAAGTCCCCAAGATGGAACGGTCCCTATCGCTCCTCGGCGCCTTGGCGGGGGTGGCGCCGCTGCTTGGCCTCCTGGGCACCGTCTCGGGCATGATCGCCACGTTCGACACCATCTCAGCGGCGGGAACGGGCAACCCACGCCTGCTCTCGGGGGGCATCTCCGAGGCACTGATCACGACGCAGTTGGGCCTGATGGTGGCCATCCCGCTGCTCCTGGCCCATGCCTGGCTCCGACGCTGGGTCGAGCGGCGCGAGGCGATGCTGGAGCACAATGCCGTCCAGGTCTTCGGCATCGGCGGGCGGGTGGAGGACGAACCGGAATGAACGCGGCCTGGGAGTGGTTCGCGAGCGGCGGCTATACGATGATCGCCCTCGGTCTGCTCTCCGTGGTGCTCGGCTACCTTATCCTGGAGCGCTTCCTCGCAACGCGGTCGGAGATTCAGCGGCTGGAATCGGCCGGTCTCCGGCCCGGCGCGGCCGCGCTGGACGCCATCGCGCTGAAGGGGCTACGACGCATCGGCCTCATCCGGGCATGCATCGTCGTGGCGCCCCTGCTGGGCCTGCTGGGTACCGTGACGGGGATGATTGAGACGTTCGGCAGCATCCTTCGCGGCGGGTACATCACGGAGATGAGCGAAGGCATACGCAAAGCCCTCCTGACCACCCAGTACGGCCTGGCGATTGCCGCGCCCGGCCTGCTGGCGGAGCGCATACTGCTGCGGCATCAGGAGCACCTGGCCCGCCTGGTCCAAGCGGCGCGCAGCGCTCCTCGGGAGGATCCACCATGCAACGCGGCATCCTGACACGAAGGCGGCGGGAGCGGGCAGGCGCGGTCATCGAAATGGCGCCGCTCATCGACATGGTCTTCATCCTGCTCATCTTCTACATCGTCTCGACGAGTTTCGCCCAGGACGCCGGCGTCGTGGTCAACCGCCCGGAGAGCCGGTCGGCCCGGCCGGTCACGACACGCTACCTGCCCGTGGCCATCACCAAGATGGGAACCGTCCACGTCGTGGGCAGGGCCATCAGTCCCGACGATGCCCAGGCCATCGAGGCCGCCCTGAACGACCTGGGCGCGAGAACCGTCGTCATCCAGGCCGACCGCGAGGTGACTACGGCACTGCTGCTGCGCGTGCTCGACACCTGCAAGGCGGGCGGAGCCGAAACGGTGAACGTGGCAGCCTTGCCACGCTGAATACCGCAGACGGATTCGAGGACATCGGCATGAAAGCGGCCGCGACCCATCGTATGCACGAGCCACCGGCAAGACGCTGGACGCGCCACAGCGCGGCCGTGCTGGCGACGCTCGTGCTGAACGTCCTTCTCGTTGCGTTCCTTGTCGCCTGGATGGGGCAGAGCCGGGGTGAGCGACCGACACCCCTGTGGGCGGTGCCGGTCGAGGTCATCGACGCGGCGCCCGAAGAGATCGACCAAGCGGACGAAGCCCCCAACGACGTTGCCGCCGACGTGCCCGCGCCGCCCGAACCGAGCCTGCCTGTACCGCCGCTTCCGGAAAGCCCCGCTGTGGACCCGTCGCCGTCGGCAGCGCTTCCCGTTATCTTCGAGGCGGTGCGAGCGCCGTCGCTGGACGTTCCCCCATACTCGGTTCAGGTGGCCGATTCGGCGCCCCAAGTGCCGGCTCCTGTTCGTCGTGTGCCGAAGGCCGGGCCGACGCCGAAACGCAAGGTCGGCGCCAGCCGCGGGCCGATTCTCGTCCAACCGCCCAACCTGGAGGACTACTACCCTCGTCGGGCCCGCATGCGGGGGGTCACCGGGAAAACGAGCGTGCGGCTGACCGTTGGCGCCGACGGCCGCACGACCGACGTGCAAATCCTGAACAGCACGCCCCCGGGCGTCTTTGAGAACGCCGCCCGGCGCGTGGGCCGGTCGCTTCAGTTCCGGCCGGCGCTGCGGAACGACCGGCCCACTGCTGCCGCCGTCTCGCTGAACCTAATATGGAGGCTCGAGTAGTGCGACACCGACGAGGCACGACCGCCGCCCTCGCCATTGCGCTCTGCGCGACGCTGGCGAGCGCGGCGTGCGGCGCGGAAGAACCGGTCAGGCTGCCACCCGAGGTGGCCGAACTCCTGTCCGCTGCGCAGAGGGACCTGGAGGGCAGCCGGCACGCCGAGGCCATCAGACGCCTCAACGCCTTCCGCGGACAGGACCACGCCCTGCGTCACCTGCTCCTGGGGCACGCGTACGTGCGGCAGTCGGACCTGCTCAACGCGGCGAGCGCCTACCACGACGCCCTCGCGATGGACGGCTCGATGAAGGAGGCGGGCGTCGGACTGGCACAGGTCCGCGCGCGACAAGGGCAATGGGCCAAGGCGGCCGAATTGCTCGGACGATTCGCCTCGCCTGACACCTGCAAGGCCGACCTCCTGCTGCTGTATGCCCAAGCGGCGCGGCAACTCCAGGACCGGCGTCTGACCGGTCTGCTCGTGCAAAAGGGGATTCTCCGTTTCCCCCGCGACCTGCGATTCCGGCATCTCGACCTGGCGCGGTGCATCGACGCATCCGACCACGCCGGGGCGAGGCGAGCGGCTATGTATCTTCTCACGACCAGCCCGACCGACCCGGCTCTCTGGCAGCAGGTCGCGCTCGCCCGGTCCGGGGCGCAGGAGGATGTTGACCGCATCGCCGCCCTGGAGGCAAGCCTCCTTTGCGAGCCGTCGAACCTGGTGCGGCACCGACAGTTCCTGACGGCACAACTCGCCGCCGGCAACTGGCCGACCGTGGTGAAGCACGGTCGCTCGCTCCTCGAAGGCCCTCTCGGCAAGGCCGCTTCGGCCGATACGGGCGTGATGGAACTGCTGCTCAGCGCCGCCGACATGGGCCGGCAGGACGAGGTCCTGACAACGTGGCTCGACCGCGTCGGCGAGAAGGCATACACGCGGGCCATGCATCTCGTGGCGGCTCGCCTGGCTCTTCGACGCGGAAAGACGACCGCCGCCCGTCAGGCACTCGACCGCTTGATCGATGCCGGCGAAGCCGACCCGGCCGTTTACGTCTGGGCCGGGCACCTTGCCGAAACCGCAAGCGACTGGCCGCAGGCCGAAACGCTGTACGCCCATGCCCGCACGCTCGACGGACGCCCGTCGCGCTTGGCCACACTGTATCTGGCCCGTCTGCACCTGCGTCGCGATCGCCGCACCGAGGCCGCGCGGCTGCTGCGCCGGCATCTCGATCGATATCCCGAGGACGCCCCTGCGCGGGCCCTGCTGGCCCTCGCGGCGCCGGCGCGCAGCGAGTAGGATCGGCAAACAGGCCGCACGCCCTCCCCTCAAGGTCGCTCCCCGCACGGCTTTCCTCTGCCTCCTCGGCGGCCAGCCATGGTCGAACGGGTCTCGGCGCTCGGTTACATGCGGCTGGCTGTCTGTCACCCTGAGCGAGCGCAGCGAGTCGAACGGGTCTCGCCGCTCGGTTACATGCGGCTGGCTCTATAAGACTTACGTCAATTTTCACCTTGCCAAAACAGGCAAATGCGCGTTTTTTTTGGCTCCGATCCTTGATTCTGGCCCGTGAGGGGGGTTTTGGGGGTCGAATGTTAAGATAGGTAAGGCAAAACGCGCTGG
>CAZIJC010000189.1:0-8284 GCA_964539385.1 uncultured Anaerolineales bacterium
GAAGTTCCACGCCCGCCGGGTGGCACGGCAGCCCGCCCACGACACGTGGCGCCCATGGCGCTTGCAACGGGCGGCGTTGGCCGCTACAGTCTGCGGCATGTCTGCGCGAGAGATAACGCCCGCCTCCGGGCCGGTGCGCGGCACGATTCGGCCGCCGGGGTCGCGGAGCATCACCAACCGGGCGCTCGTGGTGGCGGCGCTGGCCGACGGCGAGTCCGTCCTGGAGGCGGTCGGCCTCTCGGACGACACGCACGTCTGCGCCGGGGCCCTGCGGACGATCGGCATCGCCGTCCAGGTCGATGAGGCCGGACGGCGCATGCGCGTCTCGGGCTGCGGCGGGCGGGTTCCGGACGGGCCGGCCGAGATCGACACCGGCGAGTCGGGCACCGCCACGCGGTTCATCACGGCCCTGGTGGCGGCCGGCCGCGGACGGTACCGCATCGACGGGGCGCCGCGGATGCGCGAGCGACCGATCCAGGACCTCCTGGACGGCCTGGCGGCGCTCGGCGTCCGGGCCGCGAGCGAGACGGGCACCGGCTGTCCGCCGGTGGTCATCGAGACCTCCGGCCTGGCAGCCGGCACGGTGAGCCTCAGCGGGGCCGTCTCGAGCCAGTACCTGTCGGGCCTGCTGATGGCGGCGCCTGCGGCGGCGGGGCCGGTAACCATCGAGGTGACGGGCGAGGTCGTCTCGAAACCGTTCATCGACATGACGGTGGCCGTGATGCAGGCGTTCGGCGTGGCGGTTGCCCGCGACGGCTACGCGCGGTTCGCCGTGCCCGCGCCCGCCTTCTATCGCGCCCGCACCTGGGCCGTGGAGCCCGACGCCGCCAGCGCGAGTTACTTTCTCGCTGCCGCGGCCGCCACCGGCGGGCGGGTAACCATCGACGGTCTGACGCGCGCGAGCGTCCAGGGCGCGGCCGGTTTCCCCGCCGTCCTGCGCGAGAT
Organism: uncultured Anaerolineales bacterium; assembly: GCA_964539385.1. Classification (GTDB taxonomy): domain Bacteria; phylum Planctomycetota; class Phycisphaerae; order FEN-1346; family FEN-1346; genus JAUVZF01. The sequence continues at coordinate 946 of CAZIJC010000189.1, forward strand.
GGGCTGCGAGGTCGAGTGGACCGACGCGGGCGTGACCGTGACGGGCCCCGAGCGCCTGTCGGGCATCCGAATCGACATGAACGCGATGCCCGACATGGTGCTGACCCTGGCGCCGCTGGCACTTCTGGCCCGCGGCCGCACGGTCATCGAGAACGTGGCGAACCTGCGGGTGAAGGAATCCGACCGCCTGGCGGCCCTGGCGACGGAACTCCGCAGGCTGGGGGCCAAGGTCCAGGAGCATCCGGACGGCCTGTCGATCGTGCCGCCGAAAGCGATTCAGCCCGCCCGGATCGCCACCTATAATGACCACCGCATGGCGATGGGGATGGCGATTGTCGGCCTGGCAGCGCCCGGTATCCGCATCGCGGATCCGCAGTGCGTCGCCAAGACGTACCCGGAGTTCTTCGAGGACCTGCAGCGGCTGGTGCATTCCGAGCCGCGAGCGCAAGGCCAGCCGCTTACTGACGTGCGCGGCTAGTTCGCGTGCCTGACTAGCCGCGACCGTAAGGGAGCGGTCAGGCGCCGGCGGACGCGCCGGCGAGCGAAAGCACGGCAGCCGGCGCGTGCGATGATCAGGCGTAAGTCTTTGTAGGTCAAGGCTTTGGGGAGGAGTCGTCGGGGGTGAACGCCGCACGGAGAATCCGAAGTCCGGCCCCGTACCGGGCCGGCGTGCTCGTCCTTGTGCTTGCGATGGGACTCTGCGCCGGGTGCGGTCGCCGCGGCTGGCGCTGGGGCGGCAAGCAGACCCGGCGCGACGTTTACGTGCACCTCATGACGCCGGTCCAGCAGGCCAAGTACGCCTACATGGAGGCCACAAGGCGGCCCGTGAGCCTCAGACTGGCCTATCTTCAGGAAATTGGGGTTTATCAAACGTGGGCCGAACAGCCGAAAACAGTTCAGGACGCCATCCTGCGCCGCGAGGTGCTGGAGGGCATGACGCCGCTGCAGGTCCGGATGGCCTGGGGGCCTCCACCCGGTCCATACGGAGGCGCCTTGAAAACGGATGCTGGAAGGCGTCCGTCCGAAAAGGATCCTGTCCTTGTCCTTGTCAAACCGGGCGCCGGCGGCGCCGAAACGGACACCTTCGGCGGCTTCACAGAAGAACGCCGGGACGAAACCCTCCCGGCCGAACGCGCGGCCGGACACTCACGCATCATCTGGGAGTACGGAACCCGGACCCAGAAGGCCGGCGGGAGCAGTTATGAGCGAAGCGTGTGTTTCTTCGACGACCGCGTCTTGTGGGTCCGTTCGCCCGGCTGATGCCCCCCCGCCCCCTCCGCTGCGGCTGCTTCTGGTTACCGGCCGCGCCGAAACCGCCGCCCCCCTGGCGGCCGCCTTCGACCCCGCCTTCTTTGCCGTCACGATTGCCGACGAGGATGCTGTGCCCATCGCAGACTCCTTTGGAGAGGACTTCGACGCCGACTCCGGCCGCGCTGCACGCTGCTTCGCAGAGCAGGACGCCGTTCTCGTGGACTTGGCGCCCGGCTCTCCGGGGGCCCTCCAACGGGCCGTCGAGACGGCCGCGCGGCTGCGCAACAGCCCGCTGCCCGTGCTTGTCGTCGGCGGACACCTGCCGCGCGAGGACCGCATCGCCCTGTACCGCGCGGGCGCTGTGGGCTTCGTGGACGCCGGCGATGACGGTGAAGAGGTTGCGGCACGGATCGCGAGTCTGCTCGTCACGAAACGGACGGGCGCCCGGGCGCTGCGGCGTCTGCGGAGCCACTCGCGTCGCCTGGACGAGCAGTTGCGTCTGGCCCAGCGGTTGCAGATGGATTTCTTGCCGCAGCGGCTGCCGGTACTCGAATCGGTGCGGTTCGCCGCCCGCCTCGAGCCCGCCGCCTGGGTCGCGGGCGATTTCTACGACGTCTTCCGCCTCGACGAGCAGCACGTCGGGTTCTACGTGGCCGACGCCGTGGGCCACGGCATTCCGGCGGCCCTGCTGACGGTGTTCGTCAGAACAGGGCTCCAGACGAAACGCATCCACGGCAACCAGTACGACCTCGTCCCGCCCGAGGAGGCCATGCGCCTGCTGAACGCCGACCTGGTGTCGGCCGAACTCCAGGAGGCGCCGTTCGTGACCATGGTGTACGGCATCTACAACCAGGCGACGCGCGAGTGCACCTACGCCCGGGCCGGTCACCCCAAGCCGCTGCTGCTGGGACCGAAAGGCGGTCTCCAGCAACTCGAAGGCGAGGGCCCCCTCCTGGGCATCTTTCCGGATGCGACGTTCGCGGCCGGCTGCCGGCGCCTGGAACCCGGACAGCGGCTCATCCTCTACACCGACGGCGCCGAACGCATCGAGCCCAACCGCGCCGCCAACCCCGACCGCCTGTTCGAGATCGTTCGGACGGCGTCGCTGCTGCCCATCGAGGCGCTTCTGGATTCGATCCTCGACGCCGTCCGCGGCGCCACCGGCGGCCGTCGCCTCGCAGACGACGTCACACTGCTGGCGCTGGAAGTGACGGCCGACGAACAGGACGAGTGAGCCGGGTGTGGCTCTTTTCCCTGGCGGGCGGCGGGGCAAAAAGGTTCCAGGACCCTTTTTGCCCGAGTACGCGCTTCCCTCTGGGTCGCGGCTATTGATAGAACGGGTCGGCGTTGGTCAGCCGCACCTGGACCGAGGGCAGGTCCTTCTTGAGCCCCTCGACGCCATGGAGGGTCACCTTGGTATGGATGAGGACCAGGAACCTCAGTGATTGCAGGCCCCGCAGATGCCGCAGGCCGGCGTCCGTGACGTTGCGTACGTGCCAGAGGTTGAGTCGCTCCAGGTTCTTCATGCCGGCCAAGGGCGCCAGACCGTCATCGCCGATCTGGGTGTCGGCAAGGCACAGTTCCTTCATGTGTGCCAACCCGGTCAGGCAGGCCATGCCGGCGTTCGTTACGGCTGCACAGGTCAGGTTCAACGAGCGCAGTTCTTTGAGGCCGGCCAGGTGGGCGAGTCCGGCGTCGGTGATGCGAACACTCTGCTCGGTCTTGTTGCCCTGAAGGCTCAGCGTTTGCAGGCGCTCGAGGTCCCGCAGGTGGGCAAGGCCCGTGTCCGTGATGGGGCAGTCCCGCAGGTTCAGGCGGGTCAGGTTCGTCAGACGGCCGACGTGCCGCAGGCCGGCATCGGTCACCTGTGTTGCTTCGAGATCCAGCCCCGTGATGCTGGCGGCGCGGGAGAGTGATTCCAGGTCCTTGTCGGTCACCCAGGTGGCCGTGAGGTCGACGTGGACCGAGCCCTGCAAATCGGCCAGCAGTCGAAACTGGTCCGGCAACGGCAGCGACGTTTGCGCCGCCAGGCCGCGCCGCTCATACATTTTCCTGAAAGAGACGTGGGTGTGGGTCTTGCCGTCCGGGCCCTCGAGCGTGTCGACCTGGACGCCGCGTGCCCGCAGTTTGTGGATGGCCAACTCGTGTCTCAGGAGGGTGTTCTCCTGCTGCAGATGCCGCAACTGTGCGTCGAGGTCCACGGCGCAGCCGCTCACGACGAGCATGCCGAGCAGACAGGCGATCCGAAGCCACAGGCGTGCGCCGACGGCCATGAGGGCACCTCCTTTTCTTGTCGACGGCGCTGGCGCGCCTCGGTCTGAAGCGGCCGGCCACCTCCCACGCATGCGTCCGTCCGATACTCCTTTGACGCACTTCAGGAAGCCCGGGTTCCGCCGCGCGTGTTCGCCCGAGGCGTAAAAGGCAGAAAAGGGGACAAGAAAAGGGGACATTCTACTTTTTTGATGGTGACTGAGCCTGAAACCGGCGCTGCGGCCCTGTGGCCGTCGGGCAAAGGAGCCGGAAAAGTAGAATGTCCCCTTTTTCCCCGGCGAGGCCTACCCGTGGGCCAAGGACGGCCCGCATCTCTACTGTACCCTGAAGGTGCCGGACGGCCTCTTCACCCTCTCCCTCTACTGGTTCAATAAGGACGGGCACAAGCGAAACAACCGGTTCCGTGACTACCGCCTGTCGATCCGGGCGCACCCGGCGGGCCGGCCGATGCGGGACATCGACGGCTTCGAGCGCCGGCCGGAGGTCGCCCGCGGCCGGGTGCAGGATTTCTGGAACGGCGTGTACAAGCGGTTCCTCGTCCGCGGACCGTGCGAACTTACGATCCACCAGGACCGCAACCACTCCTTCAACACGAACCTCTCCGGTATCTTCCTGGACCTGGTGGACGAGTACCCCGTCCCGTACTTTAGGACCGTCGAGGAGCACGAGGCCGAGCGGGCCGAGCGGGAAACAGCGCGGGCGGCCATCCTCCGCGAGATCCGCACCCCCGGCGCCCGCGCCCGCCGCTTCGCCCCGGCCGCGAGTGAGCCCGAGGCCGCCCGGCGGCTCTTCGGCGAACTGGAGACGATGCGCCTCTGGAACCCCGTCTGGCAGGCGACCGACGGGCGCGAGCACTACGCGCGCCTGCTGAAGTGGCTGCTTCGGGCGATCGAGCGGACCGACCCCGGCCCGGCCCGCCGGCCCCTCTACCAAATGGCCACGACGTGCTACTGGCGCCTCGGCCTCTATGAGAAATGGGAAGCCGGCCAGACCCTCCTCGGCCGCACCACGGCCCGCCAGATCGAAAAGGCCCTGCGGTGGGATGGCGTCCACGATTTTGAGGGCAAAGGCTACCAAGTCGTTACCGACTATCTTCGCGAGCATCCCGCAGACGGTCAGGCCGAGAGGGTGGCCGATGCCGTCCCGCGCCAAGAGAACAGGCAAGAAACGGGGCTCGGAAAGGCGGAACCATGAAGCAGGCTGCCGAACGAGAATGAGGAAACTCCATGCACCCGAAAGACGAAAGGAGTAGAATCATGTCAGGAAAACGCAGTCGAAGCCGGTGGTTCGTGCTGTTGATTTTGGCAGGCGTCGGCCTTGGAGCGGTTCTGCCGGTTTTTCTTTGGCAGCCTGTCGCCCGCGGAGGCGATACCGGTTCGGATCCCAAAACGGGCCAAGAGCCGGCGGGTTCGGTGGACTTGAAGGCGTACCGGCCCGACGAAACGTTCCTCTCGGAGACCGAAGAGGAGAATCCAGGCTGGTACGTCAACGTCAACTGGGACGATGATGACAAGGACGGTTGGAACCCGGACGACCATTCTCCGGGTGCCACATATACCGCAGACAAAGATGATTCGCTTGTTTCCGGAAACGGGTGCACGGAGGACGACGACCTGTGGAAGTTCACCGTGGAGATCGTGCCGTCCTCGATTCACGGGCTGATTCGGCTGACGTTCAATGAGGCCAAGGTAAAAGTTTATGTTAACCGGAGCAAACAGAATCCGTTCGCGAGCGACAACACGGTGAACTTCACCGGCCAGCCAATTACGCTTTATCTGGAAGGGCGCACCGGAAGCGCGACGTTTCGCGATGTTGAACTCAAAGGCGTCTACGTCGGCGCCACGCCAAACGTCGGAGGTGATTACGTGAAGATCAGCGTGTTTGAAGTCACCCTTACGGGGGTCTTTGGGGGCCAACAGCAAGACGATTGCAGCGTGCGACATAGGGAATTTCTAGACAGCAACGACCGTAACGGGAAGATAAGCTACGAGGACGCCGATGGGGATGGAACGACAGGAGACGGGGATACATACTGTAATAAGTTCCGTAACCCCATGGAGGATCAGGGGACCGTTAGCCCCAAAGGCGTCAAAGACGAAGTAACCTTCGACTTCAAGAGAGAACTGCGCGGCAAGGTTTGGAAAGTCCCTCCAGGAGGGGGTGACTGGACAGTGCTCAGTGACAAAACCGACAAGTGGTACGATGACACGGGGTCAGACCGCATAGACAACACCCCCTCCAGCACGGACCACATCTACCAGATAGATGGCCCGGGCTGGGGCATGGGACTCACATCGAGCGGCAAGTATGTTTTTATCGTGCATAACTTTCGGGAGTGGGCTAGGGTCAAGTTGTACGGCACTTGGTACCACTGCTCCGATTTCCTTCGGTGGCACAGCCAGATTTACCTCAAGCCAAGGCCGAGCAACCCAATGTATCTTAGGAGGGCCGGGGCCTCTCCGGAAGGACCTGGACCTGAATGGAGTTACCAGAAACTGGGCGCCGGGTGGCAGACAATCCCGGCGGAGCCGCCGCCGCTGCCATGATCTGGTGGAGGGCATGCCAAGCACACAGGCGGATCTGCCAGCAAGGCGTGAAAGGAGACACACGATGGCGAAGTTGACCACATGGTTTATGATCGGGTGCCTGGCATTGTCCACGGCTACCGGCCGCGAGGCTCAGGCGGAGGCCCCTTCAGAGATCACAGGCCTCAAGTCGGACAAGGAAGATGTGCGCGAAGCCGCGGCGCAGAGGATCTGTGCCCAGCGCGCCGAGACCATCAGGGCTCTCGTTGCTCTGGCCCGGCAGGATGTCAAACCCATGATCGGGAAGAGTGGAAACATCGAGATGATCGAGTACCCCTGGCATGATGCCAAACACATGGCCATACTCTTATTGGGCGATCTAAGGGGAGGGGAAGCCGTGCCAGTCCTTCTGGGCAACCTCACATACCGCAACCCGAGAAGCCTGATAGCCGGCGGACGTGAGGGTCCGGGCCGCGCCGAGGGTCCCGGTTGGTATCCTGCCGTCGAGTCGCTCATCAAGATCGGCATGCCGTCCGTCGGGCCGGTGATCGAGAAACTGGGCGGCTATGCCGAGAACTGCCTCGGTCGGAGGCTGTGTCTTGTGGTGATGAAGCACATCCTGAGCCCCCGGCTGGCCAAGGCCCGCCTCCAAATCGCCATCGAGGAGGCCAAGGACGAAACGGCCAGGGCCAATCTGAAAGCGGCTCTCGAACAGTTCGAGTCACAACTGAAGAGCGACCGGTAACTTCCGAGGCGCCTGAATGCAGTCCTGGCACCGCTTCGCCGCCACGGCTGGACACGGCCGCAGGCGGGCGGTATCCTCTGTTTGGGCAAGGACTAACACTACAGCGCCACTTAGCCCGTTGCGCGGCCCGTACGGGCCGCGCGAAGACGTGTGAAGTGGGTGGCACCCTGGCACGGATACGGCTCGTGCCGTGGCCGGCTGCGTTCAAAGCCGTTGCCGTTCAATCCGAAATGCTACTCTGCGAAGCAGCGCTTCGCTGCGAAGCACGAGTCCGCAATCCGAAATCCGAAATCCGCAATGGCTTTCTTCCCTATTCCTTGATGCCCCGCTGCTGCCGCAGCGGGCTCGGCGCTCCTCCTTCCCCATTCCCTGCCGTTTTGTTAGAACTCTAACAAAATCCGGACCCCTCCCTCGATTTTGTTAGAGTTCTAACAACTTTTCGGCCTCCGCGCGGCCGCGCGCGCCGGCTGCGTTTTGGGCTTAGTGACTTACGTCAATTTTGCCCTCTCAAAAACCCCTCAAAAACGGAACAAAACCGAACAAAAAC
>CAZIJC010000190.1:0-8201 GCA_964539385.1 uncultured Anaerolineales bacterium
CCTGTCGAGGTACCACTCCCCGGGCTCATCGAGCAGGTCGGCGGCGTTCTCCACGGTGTATCGCTGGTCGGGGTCCCACGCCAGCGGCCGGAAGATGGTCGGCCCGGTGAACGTGACGATGCGGTTCGTTTCGTCCACGGAGGCGATCCGAACGCGGGAGGTGTTCCACGAGTGGTAGACGATGACTTCGACGTCCTGCAGGTCGGGCCAGGGTTGGATGTCACCGGGATTGAAGTGGAACCCATCGACGCCCTTGTTCCAGGGCGTCTTCGGCGTGTCGCCGATGAGGCGCGGAACGTGGAAGGTGCCGTGGTTCGGGCTGCGTGCCCTCCGTGCTCGTTTGCCGCCCACGAACAGTTGCCGAAACCGCCACGCGCCGGTTTTTGCCTCCGGCACCTGGGCCGTCCACACACCACCCGGGCCCTTGCGCCAACCGGCGATCACGCGCCCGCCGGACAGCACGGCCCGCTCGCCCGGATACGACGTATAGGTAACGGGGCACTTGGCCGAGCCCGAGTCCGCCGGCGTGAAGACCAGCGGCGCCTTCAGGCGATGCACCCCTCGAAAGCGAACCGTGACGGGCGCGGGCAACCTGCCCTCTTCGCGGCACAGGCGGACCGCTTTCTGCGCCCGCGCGACGCACGCGAACGGCCCGTCGGTGCGCGCGGCGTTTGGCTCGGCCAGCCTGCCCGACCAGGCGTCGTCGCCGCCGGCGGCCACGTAGAAGGTAACCGGAGGCAACACGGTCTCCCGGGCGGCCGACAGCACCGGCGTCAAGCCGGCCATGGCGAGGCAGAACGCGAGAGTGCCTATGATGATTCCGGGACGCCTCATCTCGCAGGCCGCGACGTGCGCGACCGCCGGGGCGGCCGCACGCACGGCCTCACACATCCACCGCTCATCGTCCTTGTAGAGCGGGTTGACGCCCATGTGGAAGGCTCCCAGTCGGCGGAACACGCCATGAGAATAGACCTCGCGGGGGGAAGGTGCGAATGAAAAAAGCAACCGGGCGGCCCTCGCGCAAAGCCGCCACGCCGCAAAGCAAGGGCATCATACGGGGCGAGACCAGCAAGTGTTGACAACGGGTTTGACCGCAACTAAAGTCGGGCCGGGCGCGGTCCCTGGGACCCCTCGTTCGGGAGATTCTCGCATGGCTCGAAAGCGGCGGCTGAACCGACGGGACTTTCTGAAAGGCGCAGCGACGGCAGCGCTTGCCGGGCCAGTGATCCTCCCGGCGTCGGCGTTGGGGGCGGACGGCCGCGCGGCCCCCAGCAATCGCATCCACGTGGCCGGCATCGGCATGGGGGGACGCGGAACGTACGTGTTCGGCAACCTGACCCGGCGTCCGGGCGTCCAGGGTGTGGCCATCTGCGACGTGATGGGCCGGCGGCGCGAGACGTTCAAGGCGAAGGGCCTGGCGGTGTACCGGGACTTTCGGGAGATGCTGGCGCGCGGCGACATCGACGCGGTAACCGTCGCGACGCCCACGCAGTGGAAACCGCTGCATTCGGTGGCGGCGGCCAAGGCCGGCGCGGACGTGTTCTGCGAGAAGCCGAGCACGCTGACGATACGCAACGGCCGGGCGATGGTTGAGGCGATCCGCCGGTACGGGCGGGTGTTTCAGCACGGCACCCAGCAGCGAAGCGCCAGGGAGTTCCGGTTCGCCTGCGAGATGGTCCGCAGCGGGCGAATCGGCACGCTGAAGCGGGCGGAGGTGTACGTGGGCGGGCCCGCGCGCCCGTGCAATCTGCCGGGCGAGCCGTGCCCGAAGGACATCGACTGGAACCTGTGGTTGGGTCCGGCGCTGTGGCGGCCGTACAACTCACGGATTTGCCTGAGCGGATGGGAAGGCTACGAGGAGTTCTCGGGCGGCGGCATGACCGGCTGGGGCAGCCACCACTTCGACATTCCCCAGTGGGGCCTGGCGGCCGACGAGACGGGGCCGACCGAGATTCTGCCGCCCGGTTCAGGAGGTCACAACGGCGTGACGTTCCGGTATGCGTGCGGCGTGAGCGTCTATCACATGAACCGCATGGATGAGTGGGCGGTCGTGTTCGAGGGAACGGAGGGCAAGATCGCGGTGAATCGCGGGAAACTCAGGACCTGGCCCGCGAGCCTGGCGCGCGAGGACACGCGAGCCGACGAGGTGCACCTGTATCGCAGCGACGACCACGGCGGGAACTTTCTGTGGGCGATCCGCACGCGCGAGCGGGCCGTGTGCGACGTGGAGATCGCGCACCGGACGATGAGCGTGTGCCACCTCGGGAACATCGCGTACAAACTCCGGCGGCCGCTGAAGTGGGACCCGGTGAAGGAAGAGTTCACCGGCGACGAGGAGGCGAACCGGCTGCTGGACCGTCCGATGCGGTCGCCGTGGGTGCTGTAAGGCGGATGGACCCTTCGTGTCTCGGCGGTTCGGGGGAGAGTCGAAATCACGTTACGTCGCGTCGGGCGGCATCTGCAAAACCTCCCAGACGAGGTCCTTGGTAATCTGCCGGATGCTATCCACGACCTTATCGGGACCGTAATGGGCGATCTCCGGCTCGGTATGCTTGACTGCGATGCATCGCATGCCGCTGGCCTTAACGGCCTGAATACCGCGAGGCGAGTCCTCGACGGCCACGGCCTGTTGTCGAATCCGTCGAACCGCCTCTTCATCCAAGACGGCCTTAAGACGCTTAGGTTCGTCCTGCGCGTCTACGGCCTGTTTAACAACCTCTGGAGACAGAATTTTCAGCTTCCCCAAACACTTGAAGTAGCCTTCGGGCTTCGGTTTTCCCTTATCGATGTCCTTAGCAGTGATGATACAATTCTTCTCGACCTTTGCCAATACGCCGGGGTGGCGCTTGAGCACGCTCATCAACTCCCCGTGGCTGGTTGACGTGACGATGGCCAGGCGGAAGGAACGAGACAGTTCCTCGAGGACTTCTTGCACGCCCTCGTAGAGCACGTTCTGCGGTTCCACAATGGACTGGTACACTTTCTGCTTTCTGTCGAGGAGTTCCTCCACGCTGACCCGTTCGAGCGCCTCGGGGAACTCTGCCTCCAGGAAGGCTCTGAAGCCCTCCTTGCCCCAGCGGCCACAGAAGTGCTCCTGGTACAACGCAGGGGTCAGCGTTATGCAAAGCGTGTCCTTCAGGACGCGCGCAAAGGCTTCTTCGTGGACGGCTTCGTCGTCCACCAGGACGCCGCGGTAATCAAGAATGACGGCCGGTTTCTTCGAGGATGAGGCCACAGGCTCTTCTCTCCCTCACGACTGTCTCTACAAGGGCGCCCGCGCCACTGTCGCGTCAACGCGCCGCAGCGGCCGCCGGTCAGTTGGAGCCACTCCCGGAAAGCAGGCCGAACCACCCTTTGAGGACACGGAAGGAGACCGGCCATGTGTTGGAGCCACTCCCGGAAAGCAGGCCGAACCACCCCCATAGGACGTCAAGCACACCAAGAATGTCGGCGATGATAGAGAGAATAACTATGATCCACGCTATTTCTTTGCCACGCAGCGGAGCGTACCACTTACGTTTGACACGCATTCTCCGTGCACTGCTAGACAGCCATAGTCTTTCGATCGCATCACGGTAGGCCTCGCTCCGCTTCACGAGCAAAAAGAGCATCAGTGTCATGACGGCCCCCAGGATCAGGACGACGGTACACGTCGCCGGGTAATGGCGAGTAGCGTAGGCGGCACCAAGCGCAGCAGTCTGAACGACGGCCATAATATGAAACCAGCTCCACATAAGAGAATCTTCGTGACATAAGTACCTCATGGCAGCGTTCTGATCCAGATGCGTTGGGGCGCCAGGGCCTGATGATACAGGACCGGGTGGTACAGTGTGACCTGACATGTCGTTTCCCCCTAACAGGACTCTCACCTGCCCGCCAGGCCGCTCTGAGGAGCGCGTCGGCCAAGGGCCGTCGCGCACGACCTTGACGGGCGCTCCAACATCATACTCCGGACACGTTCGACGGTTCCTCTCGTGCGGATTGCGCGTACGAAGGTATCATTAAAACGAGCCGGGGTCGCAAATGCAACCCCGGCTCTCAAGGATAACTCCGGCGGCCACCTACTCTCGCCCTTGCGGACTACCATCGGCCGGAACGGGCTTAACTACTGTGTTCGGAATGGGAACAGGTGTGGCCCCGTCCGTAAAACCACCGGAAATTTTCAGAGGCGCCTGGTCTGCGATTGTCAACACTGCACGGCGAGATGCTTCGCTGCGCTCAGCATGACAACATAGCGCGAAGGCGCCTGGTATTCGGTTGTCAAAGGCGACCGCTCGCTTGCGCTCGCGGCTCGGACGCGCTTCGCGCCCGTTGTCCTGGCCGGGCGGCAAATGGCGTCGGGTGAAATAGTGGCAAAGGGGAGTTGCTGAGGCGCGCTTCCTTGCTTCGCAAGACCGCTCGCTCACGAAGAGCGGCCCGTCATGCGAGGAAAGGATTAATGTGGTCAAGTAATCGGCCATTAGTACCGGTCTGCTGAGGACATTTCTGCCCTTACACGTCCGGCCTATCAACCTGGTGGTCTTCCAGGGGCCTCTCGTCCCGGATGGGACATGGATACCTCATCTCGAGGAGGGCTTCACGCTTAGATGCTTTCAGCGTTTAGCCGTTCCGTGCTTGGCTACCCTGCGGTGCCGCTGGCGCGACAACAGGTACACCCTGGGCACGTGCCACGGAGTCCTCTCGTACTAAAGTGACACCCTCTCAAGTATCCTGCGCCCACGGCAGATAGGGACCGACCTGGCTCACGCCGGTCTGAACCCAGCTCGCGTAACACTTTAATCGGCGAACAGCCGAACCCTTGGGACCTTCTTCAGCCCCAGGATGTGATGAGCCGACATCGAGGTGCCAAACCTCCCCGCCGCTATGGACGCTCGGGGGAGATCAGCCTGTTATCCCCGGGGTACCTTTTGTCTGTTGAGCGATGGCCCTTCCATACGGAACCACCGGATCACTAGGACCTGCTTTCGCATCTGCTTGTCCCATCGGACTCGCAGTCAAGCACCCTTCTACCCTTGCGCTCTGTGCACGATTGCCAACCGTGCTGAGGGTACCTTTGTACTCCTCCGTTACCTTTTAGGAGGAGACCGCCCCAGTCAAACTGCCCGCCTAGCACTGTTCCACGGCCGGCTAACGGCACGTGGTTAGAATCCTAGACACATAAGGGTGGTATTTCAAGGACGGCTCCACGGGGACTAGCGTCCCCGGTTCAGTGCCTCCCACCTATCCTACACATACATGCCCAAGACCCAATACCAGGTTGCAGTAAAGGTCCACGGGGTCTTTCCGTCTTGCCGCGGGTAGGTCGTATTCTCACGACCACTGCGATTTCACCGAGTCTCTCGTGGAGACAGTGCCCTAGTCGTTACGCTATTCATGCACGTCGGAACTTACCCGACAAGGAATTTCGCTACCTTAGGACCGTCATAGTTACGGCCGCCGTTAACCGGGGCTTCGGTCGCCAGCTTCTCCCCCGAAGGGGATAACCGCCTTCCTTAACCTTCCGGCACCGAGCAAGCGTCAGTCTCTATACGTCCTCTTACGAGTTTGCAGAGACCTGTGTTTTTGGTAAACAGTCGCCAGGGCCGATTTGCTGTGGCCTCTCGCGCGCAGGGTTTGCGCACAAGGAGGCACCCCTTATTCCGAAGTTACGGGGTCATTTTGCCTAGTTCCTTCACGAGAGTTCTCTCGAGCGCCTGAGGCTTCTCGCCACGCCTACCTGTGTTGGTTTTAGTACGGACACCCCTGAAAGTCCTTACGAAGCTTTTCTCGGCCGATCTCGCAGAGACTCAGCTCTCAAAGCGAGCCTCGCCCTGCAGCTTGGGGCTTTGAGTGCGGCGGATTTGCCTACCGCTCGCCCCTTGCCTGCGGGATTGCCCTTTCCGACCGGCATCTCTCCAAAAAGATCGGCGTCCCTCCGCAAGTTCAAACCCGTCAGAGGTGGTGCAGGAATATTAGCCTGCTGCCCATCGCCTACGCCTCTCGGCCTCGGCTAAGGGTCCGACTAACCCTGGGCGGACTTGCCTTCCCCAGGAAACCTTAGGCTTTCGGCGGACAGGATTTTCACCTGTCTTATCGTTACTTACACCGGCATTCTCACCTGGTAACGCTCCAGCACTCCTCACGGTATGCCTTCATCGCGGTTACCAGCGCTCCCCTACCACTCGGTCGCCCGTAGGCGTCCGAATCCGCGGCTTCGGTGCCATGCTTAGTCCCGTTCCTTCTCGGCGCCCAAATGCTCGACCAGTAAGCTGTTACGCACTTTTTAAATGGTGGCTGCTTCTAAGCCAACATCCTGGCTGTCTTAGCACTCGGACTTCCTTACGCACTTAGCACGGCTCTGGGACCTTAGCCGGCGGTCTGGACTGTTTTCCTTTCGACGCCGGACATTATCACCCAACGTCTGACTCCCGGGATAGTCGTCACGGTATTCGGAGTTTGGTTGAAATGGGCACCCTTGCGGGCCCCATTTTCATTCAGTAGCTCTACCCCCGTGACGTAGTGGCCCGAGGCTAGCCCTAAAGCTATTTCGGGGAGTACAAGATATCTCCCGGTTTGATTAGACTTTCACTCCTCCCCACAGGTCATCCCCTAACTTTTCAACGTTAGTGGGTTCGGTCCTCCAGCCCGTTTTACCGGACCTTCAACCTGCCCATGGGTAGGTCACACGGGTTTCGTGTCTAGCCCGTACGACTTGTGGTCGCGCGTTTAACACTCGCTTTCGCTACGGCTCCGCCCCGGTGGGGCTTAACCTTGCCGCACAGGCTAACTCGCCGGTCCATTATGCAAAAGGTACGCCGTCACCCGTTGTCCCTCCGAAGAGGGACCATAGGGCTCCGACCGCTTGTAGGCACACGGTTTCAGGTACTTTTCACTCCCCTCGACGGGGTTCTTTTCACCTTTCAGTCACCCTACTGGTTCACTATCGGTCGCTGGAGAGTACTTAGCCTTGGGAGATGGTCCTCCCTGCTTCACACGGAGTTCCACGAGCACCGTGCTACTCTGGGTCACCGGACGGAGGGCCCGCCGTCTTTCGCCTACGGGTCTATCACCCTCTGTGGAGGATCTTTCCAGATCCTTCGGCTAGACCGGCCTTTCTCGTCTCCTAATGTCCGGGCCCACAACCCCCACCCGAAGGTGGGTTTGGGCTGGTCCCCGTTCGCTCGCCGCTACTTGGGGAGTCGCAATTGCTTTCTTCTCCTCCGGGTACTAAGATGTTTCAGTTCCCCGGGTTAGCCCCGACGGCCTATGCATTCAGCCGCCGGTGAGCCGGGACGGTTGCCCGCCCGACTCGGGTTGCCCCATTCGGGAATCCAGGGATCAACACTTGGTTGGCAGTTACCCCTGGCTTATCGCAGCCTCCTACGCCCTTCATCGCCTTCCAGCGCCTAGGCATCCACCGTGCGCCCTTAGTAACTTGACCACATTAATTCTTGCCTCGCTCGCGCACCGCCTGACCTCTCGGCCATGCGGGGCCGGAACCAAGAACCTCCGCCGTCGCCCAGAGGGCGTCGGCGGACTGTCGTCACGCCTCAGCGCCCACCACTAAACAGATACAGTGGTGGATTCCTACTCGCCACTTTGCCACTATTCACTTTTCAAAGAACCCGACGCCAAATCCATTTCGGATTTCGGATTGGGGATTTCGGATTGACCGTTCGTCCCGGCCATCTCGAAATCCGCAATCTGAGATCCGCAATCAGGCTGCCCGCCTTCGCCGAGGCTTCGGCGGGCATCCGCCATATCTCGCCACGGCGAGCGACGGCGGATGGTGGAGCCGATGGGATTCGAACCCACGACCTCCTGGTTGCAAACCAGGCGCTCTCCCAACTGAGCCACGGCCCCCAGTGATTTCGGATTTCGGATTGATGATTTCGTATTGCCGATCCGAAATCCGCATTCCGCAATCGAGATGGTGGGCCCAGGTGGACTCGAACCACCGACCTCGCCCTTATCAGGGGCGCGCTCTAGCCGACTGAGCTATGAGCCCCCTGTCCAGTGCGGAGTTCGGAGTTCGGAACGAACGGCAACAGCCCACTGCCGTGCCGTTCGCCGTCCACTCCGCATTCCGCACTGGTAACAGTTCGAGCCTTGGCAAAGCGGGAGTGCGTTGACGATTTGCCGAACCGCGAACGGTCCGGTTCCAGGTTCTCCCTAGAAAGGAGGTGATCCAGCCGCAGGTTCCCCTACGGCTACCTTGTTAC
>CAZIJC010000191.1:0-8169 GCA_964539385.1 uncultured Anaerolineales bacterium
CCAGGTTGTTGTCGATCGTCTTTGGGATGTGCACCAAGTGCATGCGGTACCCGGCGTCTCGTGCCATACCGGCGATGATGTGAGTGGATTTGGCCGAGTCGTCGCCGCCGATGTAAAAGTAGTACCGCACGTTGTGGGCGCGGAGGACGTCGAGGATTTTGGCGCAGTCGTCCTCGTCAGGCTTGTGGCGGCAGGAACCGATGGCGGCCCCGGGCGTCGCGGCGATCGCCTCCAGCCGCCGCGCCCCCACCCGCGAGAGGTCGAGAAAATCCTCGGCCATCATGCCGAGCGTTCCGTGACGGGCGCCGAGGAGTTTCGTGATGCGGCGGTGCTTTCTGGCCTGCTCGATCACCCCCACGAGGCTCTGGTTGATGACCACGCTCGGACCGCCCGACTGTCCGACCAAAGCGTTTCCAACGAGTGTCCCGGCCACGGCCACCTCCTTTGCAGATCCTCACCCCACCGCCCGTTCGCGGGCGTATCCTTCCCGACGGCGGAGCGGTTGTCAAGGCCTTTTGCGAAACTCCTTTTTGTGAGCGAGGCCGGCCCCCGGCCGGGTGTGGACCGCCCCGCCGGGTTTCTCAGAGTCGTGCGCACTTGCAGGCTTTGCGCCAAGGCGGTAGCATGGGCCCGCTGCCTGGCGCGGCTAGCGGCAGACGGTGCCGTTTATACGCAAGAACACGCAGGCGAGACCAGAGGACACGACCATGACCGAGGCGAAACCCGCCGCTTCCGAACCGTCATCCGAGATCGCACCCACGAAGCGCGCCGTTGGCTTCGACAACGAGAAGTACCTGCGCGACCAGACCGAGGCCATCCTGGAGCGCGTCGAGAAGTTCGAGAACAAATTGTACCTGGAGTTCGGCGGAAAACTCCTCTTCGATTACCACGCCTCACGCGTCCTGCCGGGCTTCGATCCGAACGTCAAGATGCGGCTGCTCCAGAAACTGAAGGGTCAGGCCGACATGATCCTGTGCATCTACGCCGGCGACATCGAACGCAAGAAACTGCGGGCCGATTTCGGCATCACCTACGACGTCGATGCCATGAAACTCATCGACGACCTCCGGGACTGGGACCTGGAGGTTTGCGGCGTTGTCATCACGCGGTTTGACGACCAGCCCGCCGCCGTCACGTTCAAGAGCAAACTCGAGCGATTCGGCATCCGCGTTTACACCCATCGCGCCACGCCCGGCTACCCGACCGACGTCGACAAGGTCGTCAGCGACGCCGGCTACGGCGACAACCCCGCCATAGAGACGCAAAAGCCCCTGGTCGTCGTCACGGGCCCCGGCCCGGGCAGCGGCAAACTGGCCACCTGCCTGTCGCAACTCTACCACGACCACAAGCGCGGCGTCCGGTCGGGGTACGCCAAGTTCGAGACGTTCCCCATCTGGAACCTGCCGCTGAAACACCCGGTCAACGTTGCTTATGAGGCGGCCACCGCCGACCTCGGCGACTTCAACCTCATCGATCCCTTCCACCTGGAGGCCTACGGCGAGGCGGCCATCAACTACAATCGCGACGTCGACGCCTTCCCGGTCCTGAAACGCATCCTTCTGCGCATCATGGGCGATGCCCGCCTGTATGAGTCGCCCACCGACATGGGCGTGAACCGGGCAGGGTTGGCCATTATCGACGACGCCGTCTGCCGCGAGGCCGCCAGGCAGGAGATCATCCGCCGCTACTTCCGCTCCGCCTGTGAGGAGGTCATGGGCTATGCGGGGGCCGAAACCGTCCTGCGCACACAACTGCTGATGGAAGAGATGGGGCTCGACCCCCTCGGGCGCCGCGTCGTGGCACCCGCACGCGAAGCCGCCGAGGCGGCACGCCGCTTGGGCAAGGGCAACAAGGGCATGTTCTGCGGCGCAGCCGTCGAACTGCCCGACGCACGCATCGTCACGGGCACCAACTCGCCGCTTATGCACGCCGCCTCCAGCCTCGTCCTCAATGCCGTCAAGACGCTCGCGGGAATACCCGACAAGATCCACCTCCTGGCGCCCAACATCCTGGAATCCATCGCCAGGATGAAGCGCGACGTCCTGTCGTCCAAGGCGCTCAGCCTCGACCTGGAGGAGGTTCTGATCGCCCTGTCGATCAGCGCTGCCACCAACCCGACGGCCCAGTTGGCGATGGAACGCCTGAAAGAGGTTCGCGGCTGCGATATGCACCTGACACACATCCCCAGGCCGGGCGACGAAACGGGCCTGAGACGCCTCGGCGTCAACCTGACGTGCGACCCGAGTTTCTTCATGCGCGACCTGTGTCAGACCTGACGGATGGCCCGTGGGCCGCCCACACATGCCGCTCGCCACCTGTCACCCTGAGCGAGCGCAGCGAGTCGAACGGGTCTCGCCGTTGGCTTACATGCCGCTCGCTCTATAACACTTACGTCAATTCTCACCTCGCCGAAGCCCCCAAATGCGCGTTTTTTTTGCCGCGGAACCCCGTTTCTGGGCCGTGAGGGGCGTTTTTGGCTCCCGATGTTAAGATAGGTAAGGCAAAACGCGCTGTTTTTGGATAGGTTTTTGCGGTTTTGGTGTCCGTTTTTGTCGGTTTTTGTTCGGTTTTGTTCCGTTTTTGAGGGGTTTTTGAGGGGGCGAAATTGATGTAAGTCACCATGCCACAATGGCAGGCCGGACGGGAAGGCTGCAGAGGGCCGAAAAGTTGTTAGAGTTCTAACAAAATCGAGGGTGGGCGCATTTTTTGTTAGAGTTCTAACAATCGGGTCGAAAACGGCAACGGCTTTGAACGCAGAGAACGCGGAGAACGCAGAGAACGGCGGTTACTGGGTAACGGCCAAGGGCAACGGCAACGGCCCTTTCCGAGCCGCGACCGCAAGGGAGCGGGTGCATTGCGGAATTCGGAATGCGGAGTGCGGAACGAACGGCAAACGGCCACCGGCCCTTTTAGCCGCGACCCGGAGGGGAGCGCGTACTCGCAGGGCCAAATGCCGAATGATAAATGCCAAATGCCGAATGCCAAAGGCCCGCTGGCGGCGGGGAAAGTGGGGAAAGCCGATTGCGGCTGGCAACGGCGGGAGCCTGAAAGGCTCGAATTCGATAGCCTGGGGCAACGCCCCAGGTCACCAGGTACGCCGGCCCAACCCCCAAATCAAGCCCTGTCCTACGGACCCGTATCGGGAAAGGCTGACGTCTTCGATGCGCCGCTACTGTGATTGGTCCCGCACGACGCACGACACCAACCAACGACTCCGTGGACTCACCTTCCCCATACGGTCCTGGCGAAACAAGGGCGGGGCAAGATCGCCCTTGACAGGAGGGCGGTTGTGGGTGTCACCGAATCCTGCCGGAATCTCCCCGGAATCTCCCGGTCCCTGACCCCTACATAGAGTGGGGTTTTAGAGCAAGAACGAGGGACACTGCCTGTGCTGGGGTTTTTCAACAGCCGTTTGACGAAGGGGCGCTAAGCCCTGCAGACTCACCGCTTAGTCCGCGCTTGCCCCTTGCTCTTAGAAGACTTGGTCTGCTTCGAGGCCGATGCGAGACTGTATGGACCAGCCGCAGCACGGCTTGCCAGCGAGGACGGAGGGGTCGGCCGGATAGACGGCGGCAGCGACTTAGGCGCGTAAGGACCCCGACGTCCACTCATGAAATCCCGGTTGGCCATCAGTTGCTCTCCTTGGAAAAAGCCACATTGATTGTAACTGCCCAAGCCCTAATCGGCAAGTGGCCGCGTCCGTCAAAAGTCATTTCGCGAGGTAGAAGTTCCAGAACGCGTTGGTCAGAAAACTATCTCCCGTGACGACGCGGAATACCGAGTCGGTGATCGTCTCCTTCAGCAGCAAATACCGAGTGTCCTCAACCATCTTCTCGCAGATTCGGAACTCGAGATTCCTCGTCAGGATTCTGTAAATCAGCCCTGCGCATTCCTGCGGCGTTCGAGCGACAAGCACACCGTTAGCGACGCCAGACGCGAGATTAACCTGGATGCCGAGGGGGTGCAACTTGCCAAGCGTGGCTGCACGCTTGTCGTAGTGCTCGCGAATCGCATCACCCAGCTTCTTCTTGGCGGCGGCCAGGTCCATCGCCTCGTGGTTCGCTGCCCAGCCTTGGACTTCGCTGTCCTCCCACGCTGCCTTCGGAGAAAACACCCTAAGCTGCCCAAGTAAGATCTCGCGCTCATCCGACTCGGGGGACCCTTTTGCAACCATTTCAAGCAGTCTCTCCACGTAAGCACCCTGCTCCGCCTGGGACACCTTGGGAATGTATGCGATCCCGGGCTTCCCCTGAGCCAGAGTGCTGGCCAGTTCCGAATCCTTGCCCAGCGTGTCGCTCTCTTGCGCAAGATACAAGGTACAGGCTGCGCGCTTCAGCATCAAGCCTTCGGCAAGGCCTTTGTCAATGCGATCTTCACAGTACGCCTGAGTCGGGTCGAACCACCGCAACTTCAGCTCCTTGAGCTTCGGGTCCCGGAACACTTCTTGGAGGACTTGGCTGACAGCCTGGTACTCGTGGCGCTCCCGCATGGAGGTAGCCACATACACGTCCATGTGGTCCGAGGCCAGATAGGCATGGTGATTCCGGTGGCCCATTTCAACGATCCCCTCACGCTCCTTAAGCTGCCGCTGCGCTTCATCGTCCTCAGCGTCGCGTCCGATGCGCTCGTCGAGCTCACGCTTAATGAGATACCCAAGGTAATACGTCTTATCCCCTGGAATCGGCGCGAGTGGAAGTAAGGGTTCATGCCGAGACCGGAACTCCTCCAAGTCGACCGGCGTTGTGCCTGCCAACTCGTCTGCCAGATCCGTTGCCGGGTCCGTGAAGTACTTGAAACCAAACTTCACATTGCCGAAATTGAGAATCGCCAGCTTGCGGAAGCGTTCGACTCCATCGCGAAGCTGTTTGATGGACCGGAAAGCCGCCCCGTTCTGGTACTCGGTTCCGCCGTCGACGAGGTACTGGAAAAAACTTGGCGTGACCCGATCATATCCCAGCAAGAGCAACAGTTCGTCGAGCTGGCTGTACCCGAGGCCCGACCCAGTGAGCAACTTCTCTGTCTCAGTCTCAATCTCTTGCGCGAACAGCGCTTCCTCTCCCGTTAAGTCCGCAAGGATGGAGTAAATGTCGTCAGACATGATGATCCCCCCATCTCTGAAGGCGCATCGAAACGCCCGATACATAATGCACTGTGATCGCAGCCTCAGCAACAAAAAACTCATCCCTCTCTTTGCGGCCTCCACCGCCATGGCATCCTAGCACACGGGTCGGAACGCGGGAAGCGAAAACACCCCCGTGGTATTCCGGGGGGGGGGAAGGTGAATTCACATCGCAAGTGCAACGGAGCGGCGACAGCGGCACGCGGCATGGCCGCGCGGCGCTAAACAGGTACAAAGCGGTGCGGGGGAGGGGAAGGGAAACGGAGTAAGGCCCTTGGGCGGTGGGGTCGCTTGGCTGGAAGGCCGGGCCAGGCCGCAGGCCTCAGCATGATTGCCGCGGCGCGCCGCGGCCTACGGGTGAACGGTAAACGGCGAGACCGAAGAAACGGCCGGCCGGCTACCCCAGGTGCACGTGCCGGACGCGGCCACGCGTCAGTGGCGGCAGGTGATCGGGAACATTCTCATCGGCGCTCCCCTTGTTGGCCCGGTCGGTTCACTTGACGTCATTTCCTCGTGCCAGTAGACTTGTGGTGAAAGCGAGAGACTTGCCCGCTCTCAAGGACTTTGCCCATGAAACTGTTCTGGTGCATTGCTGTCGCATGCGTGGTTGGACCAGTCTTGACAGGCTTGGTCGCAGGCTGCGCATTCCGATCGCCGGCTCGCGGAATCTGCCTCGCCGTGAACAGCTTGCTCGGGCTACTCGGAGGTGTCGGTATGTGGCTGATGGTTGGCGGATTCATCATGGGCGGAGGCCCTCCATCCCTCGTGTTCGGTCCTATCGCGCTCGTGTGCGGTTGGGCAGTGGGCATCGCCGTGCCCATTGTTGCTTTCAGGCTGGTCGACAGGACCAGAAGGTCCGATTCAACTGAGGACTCCCCTTAAGTCAGCTCCATCCACTCGGGCGCGTTGTCCGCATAGGTCGGTTTCAGCGTGACGCTGACGGTGATCGCCTCCTCCAGCGGCTCGTTGCGGCTTAAGGGCCTCCCTGTAGACCAAACCCCAACACAATTCCCAACCAGGACAAACCCAATCAACGAAGGCCACGGAGGCGGCGAGGCCGAGCCAGGGGCACGCGGCATGGCCACGCGGCGCTGAACAGGTACAAAGCGGTGCGGGGGAGGGGAAGGAAAACGGAGTAAGGCCGTTGGGCGGTGGGGTCTCCGGCCTGAAAGGCCGTGTCTAAACCTGCGGGGATACGGCGGGTGAACCGGCGAGGGGCATCACAACGCCAACAACGCACGGCCGGACAAGACCGGCCGTGGCACATGCGGCACGGCGCGGTGGGTGGGGATACCCACCGGGCAAAACATGGCCACGCAAGCGTGGCCATGCCACCCTCCTCGTGCCCGCGATCGCGTCGCTGACGCACGGCCTAGTTGGCCGCGTACTCGACCCAGAACGTCTGGGGATCGGTCCCGGCGTCGAAGGTCCATGTCGCCTTCGTCTGTCCGCGGCGGGTGCGGTGAACGTCCTTGCCGGTCTTCCCGCCGGCGTCTTTCCACGCATAGGTGATCGCCAGTGGCGAGGTGTTGGCGACCTCGTAAACGAGGTGGGCCTCGGCCCGCATGGTCTTGCGGTTGGCCGTGTTCGTGAAACGCACCCGCACCGGCCCGGCGATTCGGTCGAGGGGGGCGTCGGCGAAGGGGAAGGTCTGGCTCCACCAGTCGTTCGGCTCGGGCGGCCGGCGGACGATCTTCCAGTCGTCGAGGACGGGCGTCCACGTCTTGCCGCCGTCGGTTGAGCAGTCGATGCGGTAGGCTGAATCGGCCGGCGGACTGCCGCTCTGCACCCGCGCCGCTGCATAGACGTGAACGGCCTTCGCCCCGCGCGGGGCCGCCAGTTCGAGGGTGACGGTCGGCGAGTCCATGCCGCCCTCGACGACGTGCGCCTTGGCCTGATCGACGTTCGGACCGGCCGAGAGGACGGCCCGTCCCGACGTCTCGTAGGTGACGCGGTTCTTCCCCGCCTTCACGTGCGGGATGACGGTCGGTCCGCACTGGCAGACCGTCGTGATCGTCAGGGCCGACGCGGCCAGGGCCTTCGCCCCGGCGCCGAAACGGATCCAGTACTGGCGGTGGCCCTTCACGAGGTCCGTCAGGTCCATGCCGTCGGTCGCGGCCCCGGCCTCCTGCCACGTGGCGCCCTGGTCGGTCGAGATCGAGACGGAGCACGTCATCTTGCCGCGAACGACCAGGCCGTTCGTGCAGCCTTTCTCGTAGATGCCCCACTTTTCGGCGGCCTTCTCCCGGGGCGGCGTGGCGGCGATGACGTACGGGCTGTACCACTCCAGCGTGACGTGACTGGCCGACTCGTCGATGGCAGCCTCGGTGTATGTGCCGGAACGGAAGTCGGGCGCGAGCGTGTAGACGGCGTTGGCGAAGCGGGCCTGCCCGGCGTTGTAGGGGGCGGCCCGGCCGGAACCGTACATCGCTTCGGGCTGGTTCACCCACGTGCGGTCGCGGGCCGGTCCGGGGATGCCCTTCTGGTTGTAGTTGATGCCCCAGTAGACGAAGGTGTTCCCGTCGTCGAGGCCGGGTGCGGGATACCGCCGCAGCGTCTCGCCCGCCCGCAGATGCACGATGGGCGGGACGGCGGCGTAGCCGGTCACGTACCCCGCCCACTTGACCTGCTCGTAGGCGCCGGGGTCGCTCGGATGCAGCCCGCCGGGGATGAACCCGCGCTCGCGATGGCTCCGCTTGACCGACGCCATGTCGTTGCTGATTTCCATCAGGCCC
Organism: uncultured Anaerolineales bacterium; assembly: GCA_964539385.1. Taxonomy (GTDB): domain Bacteria; phylum Planctomycetota; class Phycisphaerae; order FEN-1346; family FEN-1346; genus JAUVZF01. The sequence continues at coordinate 7,855 of CAZIJC010000191.1, forward strand.
ATGAGCCGCTTGCCGTCCGGCGTGAACACGACCGTCGAGACGTCGTGGTCGAGAAGCACCCACTGCCCCTTGCCGTACGGGCCGCCCGTCAGGTACGTCTCGAACGACGTGTGTCCGTTGACGCCCATCGTCCTGGCGCGGTCGCGGCCGAGCAGGGCGCGCATTTCGCCGTGCCACTGGTGGTGCGTGGTGAAGCACAGGCCGAAGCCGTAGCCGAACAGGCCGCTCCAGTATTCGCGTGTGGCCTCGCCGTCTTTCGAGCCCTTGTCCCAGACGTCCTCGCGGCCGACGGTGCAGTGGAAGTAGTTGAGGTTG
>CAZIJC010000192.1:0-8168 GCA_964539385.1 uncultured Anaerolineales bacterium
GCGTCAGACACCCCGTCAGCACAACCGGCGCCCGGGCGGCGCGTGCGGCTACGAGCCACTGCCGAACAGGGCCTCGACGAACGTGTCGGGGTCGAAGGGGGCAATGTCGTCGGCGCCCTCGCCGATGCCGACGAACTTGACCGGGATGCCCAGTTCCTGCTTGACCGCCAGGACGATACCGCCCTTGGCGGTACCGTCGAGTTTCGCCAGGAACAGTCCCGTCACGTCGATGCAAGAGCGGAACTGCTTGGCCTGGGCGATGGCGTTCTGGCCGGTCGTGGCGTCGAGCACCAGAAGGACCTCGTGCGGGGCGCCCGGGATCTTCTTCGCCAGAACGTTGCGTATCTTTCCGAGTTCCCGCATGAGGTGATCCTGGGTGTGCAGGCGGCCGGCGGTATCGACGAGCAGCACGTCGATGCCGCGAGCGACGGCCGCCTCGGCCGCATCGTACGCAACCGCCCCGGGGTCGGAGCCCGGTTTGTGCCGGACCATATCGACGCCGACGCGCTCGCTCCAGATCCGCAGTTGCTCGTCGGCGGCCGCGCGGAACGTGTCGCAGCACGCCAGGAGCACCGAGCGGCCCTCCTCCAGAAACAGCCGCGCCAGCCGTGCCACCGCCGTCGTCTTGCCGCTGCCGTTGACGCCGGCCACCAGGCAGACGGTCGGCCCGTCCGGGTTGGTGATGAGCGAGCGGTCGGCCTGGCCGAGGCCCCCCTTGAGGTCGTTCTTGATGACGGCCAGCAGGTCGTCGTCGGCAGTGATTTCGCGGTCGCGGTAGCGGGCCTTGAGATCCTCGACGATGTTGCGGGTCGTCGCCACGCCCACGTCTCCGAGGATGAGCGTCTCCTCGAGTTCATCGAGGAACTCGGCATCGACCTTGCGTCCGACGCGAAAGAGGTCTCGCACGCCGTCGGCCAGTTTGGAGCGGGTCTTCGTGAGTCCCGACGTCAGTCTGCCCAGCCAGTTGCCCAGCACCATGGGCGGTTCACTCCTCGGACTGCGGATTCGCTGCGGTTTCGTCGTCGGCGTGCGGCTCTTCGGCGGTGCGGGAAGCGGGCACCGCCGCCTCCCCCTTCGCCAGGCGCAGAACGCGGTCGAGGACGCCGTTGACAAACGCTCCCGACTCGGCCGCGCTGAACCGTTTGGCCAGTTCGATGGCCTGGTCGATGGCGACGCGGTCGGGGATGTCCGGGGCCTCACAGATTTCCCACGTCCCCAGGCGCAGGATGTTGCGGTCGATGGGCGCCATGCGTTCGATGCGCCAGTGCTCGGCGGCCTGGTCGATGAGTTTGTCGGCCTCCGCCCGCCACGGCCAGGCGCCTTCGGTCAGCCGCCGCGCGAAGAAGTAGACCTCCGGGTCGCGCGTACTCTCGCGCAGGAACGCCACGATCTGGGGGCCGAACTCCTCGCCCCTGAGGTCCAACTGGTACAGCGCCTGAAGGGCGATCTGCCGTGACTGTTCGCGACGCTTCATGAGAAGGACCGACTCCGCTCTGTACCATCACCGCGCGACAACACGTGGAATCTCAACGATCGACACCGACCGTCTCGGCAACGTCACGCGCAGCACCTTGCCATTCGGCGTAACCGTCTCGTTTCTGAACCGGCCGATCTCGCGCGGCTGGCCCTCGGCCGGCCGGTCACTCAGCCGCCCTTCCAGTATACGGTGCGTTGCGGTGTTGTCTATCTTATCGAAGGCCGTTAAATCGACTGCGACCGAAAACGCCCGGCTGAAATGCCGGTTGACGGCATGAAAAAAGAGTCTCCGCTCATCCGCCGTCGCGAGGGCGTCGATGGTAGCAACCTTCCCCTTCGGCCCCAACCCCTGCATGCGATACGGCTGCGCGAAGGTCGGAACGTTCTCGCTCTTCACCTCCAGCAGACGGTCACCGTGATGCCGGGCGTAGAACATCGTAACCTGCCCGGTGGGCATGAAATAGGCCGGCGTCTTGCCCTCGGGATCGGCCCGGACACACGTTATGCCCCACCGGTTGCCGACAAGCATCGACTGGCAGGCCATCGCGATTGCATCGCCCTGGCGCATAAACGCATGCAGATACCCCGCCGCACCGATGCCCTTGGCGAAACTCGAATCCAGCGCGGGCCGCTTCCCCCGCCCGCCCCGCCCCAGCGCCCACCAGCCGTTCCAGTTCCACTCCGTCACGGCGAGCGGGTATCCCAGGCGTCGGGCCTGTCGCAGCGCAGGGCAGTCGAACGTCGAGAGGCCGTTCGAGTCCATTTGCGGGACTGCCACCCACGCGTTCCATATCTCCTCGGACATCAGGTTCTCGACCGGCACGTCGTTGCCGTCGCGGTTGATGCTCCGGATGCCCCACGGCACGTAGGTGTGGCTGACGATGTACTGGACGCGGTCGCCGAGCGTCTCGCGGATGCGGCGCGTGACCCGGATCTTTCTGCTCCCCTCAAGTTGCACGTCCACCAGGATCTCGATCTCGGGATCCACCGCGCGCATCGCGTCGATGGTGCCGGCGAGGGACTTGACGTACCACTCGGCGATCCGTTCGTCCGAAACTCCCTGCCGCCGCAGGGCATCGGCGAACGCCCACGTCTCGTTTCCGATCTCCCAGTACCGGACGCCGTAGGGTTTGGCGTGCCCGTTGGCCGCACGCACCGCCGGCCAATCGCGCATCCCCCCGGGCAACTTCGCGCCGACGCTGGCGTTGCAGTAGGCAACCTTGGCGGCCTCGTGGCGGGCGGCTTCGGCAAGCGGCTTCTTCTTGAGGAAGCCATCGCGGAAGTTCACCACCAAAAGCGGCGGAACCTTCAGCGCCTCGCACAGCCGCAGAAACTCGTCCAGGCCGAAGTCGTTCGTGATTCGCCCGCCACGGTGGCCCACCGTGACCGGCCGGCCCGTGCCCTTGCGGCCGGGGACGCCGTCGATCATGTCGAACCAGTCGATGTAGTCCACGTCGGTGCCGCCGGGGAAGCGGACGATGGGGATGTGCATCTCGCGCAGTTTCTCGACCACGCCCGGCTGGAGCCGCCGCGTCCCGGGCACGAGCGCCCCTTCCGGGCCGGGTTCGCCCCAACTGGCGCGCTCCATGAAATGGCCGAACAGACGGGAATCGATCTTGTGACGGGGCGCGCGGCCGACGAGAAAACGTATCGCGGCCGGTTCGGCGCCGCTCGCAACCGCCGCGCCCAACAGGCCGACAAGGCCGAGGCACACGAGATGGAAATGACCGGCGCGAGAAATCGTCATCGAGCGTTTCCGACGCGCGGCGTGGCCCATCACCCGACCGCTCCGGATGCCTGTCGCCGCAGCGGACTTACCTCTTCTTGCCGAGCCCGTCCAGGAGGTTGGCCATCTCGATGGCGCTGGCGGCGGCGTCGGCGCCCTTGTTGCCCGCCTTCGTGCCGGCCCGTTCGATGGCCTGCTCGATCGTGTCGGCGGTAATGACGCCGAAAACGGTCGGCACGCCGGCCGCCAGGCCCACCTGGGCGATGCCCTTGGCCACCTCGTTGGCGATGTAGTCGAAGTGCGGCGTAGCGCCGCGAATCACCGCCCCGAGACAGATAACGGCCGCGTACTTGCCGCTCTCCGCCATCCGCTTCGCCACGACCGGAATCTCGAATGAGCCCGGCGTCCAGGCGACGTCGATGGCGTCGGACGCCGCGCCGTGCCGCTCCAGGGCGTCGAGACACCCGCCCAGCAGTTTCGCCGTAATGAACTCGTTAAAGCGCGAGACGACCACACCAAACCGGTGCTTGCCGGCAACCAGTTTGCCCTGATAAATGTTCGCCATGGGGTTCTCCTTAGCCTTTCCGCTGTGCGATGCAGCGACCCAACAGTGTACCCACATAATAGGAGAATTCAAGGCAAAAGGGACGCCGCGGCGAGCACCTCACCTCGGGCCGACCAGAAAACCGTTGTCCGGTGAGCACGGCGCGGGTATATTGACGGTAGGAGGTGCAGCCGATGATCGTCGAGGTCCAGCGCGAAGACGACGGGCGGTGGATCGCCGAAGTGCCCGATCTACCAGGGGTTATGACCTACGGGCAAACCCAGGAGGAGGCCGTCTCCAAGGCCAAGGCTCTGGCGTTACGGGCGATGGCGGATCGCCTGGAGCACGGGGAGGAAATCCCCGACCTCAAGGAGGTCTTCGCAGTCACTTCATGAGCCACTGACCATCGACCAGAGCGAAGCGTTGCGCAACAACCGAGCAATCACTAATCCTGTCTCAGCCCGCGATTAAGGATCCTATTCGCACTCTGGTGCACGCCGCCATGTCACCGTTATTGCGAACTCGAATCAGGAGACACTGGAAGGTCGTCGCCATCGTCCTTGTGGTGATCATGACGATGGCCCTCCTTCTTTGCGGACATTACCTCGGCCCTGACAAGGTCATGAGACCACCTCCAGGTCAAGAATCTCAGCAGCGTTTTCCGTAAGGATCTAAAAGAGAGAGCCCGGTGACGAAAGGCTCACATCGGGCTGGGTATCACGCCTTCGCTCGCTGTTTCGCGAAAGTGTGCCATGCCTCATGAGGGTGCCGTGGCCGGCCGAAATCCGCAATTGCTCACGCCATCCCCCACCGCCGCCGCAGCAGCCACTCCACCGCAAGGAGGGCGATGACGATGGCGAGGAAGATGCGTCCCGTGCCAAGCGGCAGCCGCCGCTCGGCCGCCTCGTACTGCGGCGTGAGGCCCGCGGCGAGTTCGGCCAGGAGGCGGCCGAGGCCGTCCAGTGTGCGAAACGTGCCGCCACCCGCCTCGGCGATGCGTTTCAGGTTGGCGTGATCCGCCAGCACGTCGGCCATCTCGAAGTCCTGCTCTTCGAGGACCAACCGCGTCTCGGCCCGTTTCGTTTGGCCACCGACCGCCGCCTCCGCCACGACCGTGTACGTGCCCGGCACAGCGAGCGGAAAGGCACCTCGCCACTGCGACGGAGCCGTCCCGCGCGGGGTCTCGCCGCACCGTTTCATCGGCACGAGCACCGTCGCAGGTCCGGTCAGGCGGACGCGCGGCGTCTCGTCGCCCTTGGCGCCGACGGTGATTTCAACCGATGGCGGACGGTCCGGCTCTGCTGTCACGTAGCGCGTCCGGTCGGTCATGACCCACACGTCGGCCCGAGGCCGACCGTCACGACCGGCCAGCCACAGGATAAGTTGCCGCCAGAAGTGCCGATGGGCACGGGCGCCGCCCGTCTCGGGGGGCGCCAGGACCCACTGCCACGTCGTGTCGGCCGTCAGACTCACCACGCGGCTCCGACCCAACTCGCGGACGGCCAGCAGCGGATGCCCCTTCTCCGAGTGGGCCAGCAGCCGGGCCGTCGCGTGGACCGGTCCCACGGCGCTGGCGCCGGAGAGCGGCGGCAGGGCATCGAAATCCACCGGGCGGGCGGCCGGGGCATCGAGGTTGAAGACAAAATGCTTGGCACCCGCGGCCGTTGGCTTGAAGCGAAGGGGTCCCTTCACCTGGCCGTCGCCGGAGCGAATCGTGACGGGCAGGATACCGGCCAGCGGCGTGGCGGCCCATCCGCCGGCGCCGTAGGCAGCCAGGCCGCCCAGCGTCAGGACCGAGAGGTTCCCGTTCCTCGCTTGCTCGACGATCCGCGCGATCGTCGCGCGAGACAAACTTGAGGCCGGCAGGTCGCCGAGAATGACCACGTCGAAGCCGTCGAGGTCGCCGGGGGCGGGCGCCGCGGCGCCGGCCTTCGCGCCGACCAGAATCCGGCGCGACAGGTCCATTTCCACGGCCTCGCCAAGGACGCGGGCAATGTACTTGCCCTCCGGATGCAGGCGCCCATCGAGGTACAGGATGCGGATGCCGCCCTTCTCGATGCGAACCGCCCCCAACGCCTGGTTGTTCGTCGTGACCAGTTCGCCATCGAGCGGTGCGACCGCAAGAGCCAAGCGCGTGAGACCCGCCTCATCGGCCATCGGCGTGAAGACCAACTCCTGGACCGTCCGGTTCTCGCCGGGCGCCACGCGGCGGCGGGCGACCTCCTTGCCGTTCATCGTCAGGACGGCCTCGATGGTCCTGCCCTTCAGGCCGAGCGTTTTAAGGACGGCACGGACCTCGAGGCGGTTGCCGACAAACACGCGCTGCGGGGCCCTGAGGTCGCGAACCACCACGTCGCCCGCGCGGTCGGTCGGCGTCTCGCTCCCCACCGCAACGGTGTGGACCTTGACGCCGCGCTCTGCCAGCCGCCGCGCGGCCGCCGCAGCCAAGCCCTGCGACCGGTTCGCGCGCCCGTCCGCAACGAGAATCACAGCCGCCGTCAAAAACGGTCCGGGACCCGTTTTCCGGGCGAACTGGAGGGCGTCGGCAAGGTCGGTCCGCGGGTCTTCGCTCGTCGGCGCGAAGTGATCGATGGGCCGCGTCTGCGTGCCGAACGCGTACGGACGGATGACAGCACGGGCCGCCAGGTCGCCGTACGGTCCTGGCGCAGACAGAAAAGCGTGCCGGACGGCCCCGATGCGGGTGACGGCCTCTCCGTCCGGCCCCAGGGCATCGCGCAAGCCCATGCTGCGGGTGGCGTCGATGAGCACAGCCACCTCCCCGCGAACCTCCCGCCGCCCCTGCCACCGGACCGACGGCCGCAGCATCAGCGACGCGATGCCCGCCACGACGAGCAGCCGCAGGACGAGCAGCGTTGCCCATCGCCCGCCCGCAAGCGGCCACCGGCGCGCACCGGCGACCACGACGACCGCGAGCGCAAGGGTAACCGCCACCACCCACAGCGGCGGAATCACGGGATCGAACACCAGATGGTCCGTTACGACAATCGGCGTCACGGCGCAAACTCTCCACGCTCAGGCCTGGGGCCTCTATTCTTTCCATCGGCAAGAACGCTGCGGCGGATTGCGGATTTCGGCACCGCGGACGACCGGCCAGAACTCGCTTGTCTCCCCACACCGGCACACCTATACTCGCCCCGGGAATCTGGCGGAAAGGAGACGCGGCGTGAAAGCGCTCCTGGAACGGGCGGTGGAACTGTTGCAGCAGGCGGGGGCGGCGTACGGCGACATCCGCGTCCGCGAAGACCGGCAGGAGAACCTGGCCGTCAAGAACGGGCGGCCGGAGCACATCGCCAAGAGCGAATCGGCCGGCTTCGGCGTCCGCGTCATCGTGGACGGGGCGTGGGGCTTTTTCGGCACACACCGCCTCGAGGAATCCGCCGTCGAGGACGTCGTCAGGCAGGCCGTGGCCATCGCGCGGGCGAGCGCCCGCCTGGCCGGCGAACCCGTGGTGCTCGCGCCGGTCGAACCGGCGGTGGACCACTACGAGACGCCGCACGAGAGACCCCCGTTCGACGTGCCGCTCGAAGAGAAACTCCAGTTGCTCGTGACGGCCTCGAAGGCGATGACGGGCACGAACGTCAAACTTGCCCAGGCGTTTTTCGCGGCGTACGAGACGCGTCAGCACTTCGCTTCCACCGAAGGGGCGCGCATCGAGCAGCACGTCGTCCAGACGGGCGGGGGCATCGCCGCCACCGCCATCTCGGGCGGCGATCTTCAGGTCCGGTCGTACCCGAACAGTTTCCGCGGCAACTTCGCCACGGGCGGCTACGAGTTCGTTGAGGCGATGGACCTGGTGGGCGAGGCCGCACGCGTGGCCGAAGAGGCCGAAGCACTCCTGGCCGCACCCCCCTGCCCCGAAGGCCGACGGACGATCATCCTCGACGGCGGGCAGTTGGCCCTCCAGGTGCACGAATCGTGCGGCCATCCGATTGAACTCGACCGCGTGCTGGGGATGGAGATCGCCTACGCGGGCGACTCGTTCCTGACGCTCGACAAACTGGACACTTTCCAGTATGGCTCCGAGAACGTGAACATTGTGGCCGACGCGACGTGCCCCGGCGGCCTCGGCACGTTCGGCTACGACGACGAGGGCGTGCCCGCCCAGCGGACGCCCATCGTCGAGGCCGGCCGTTTCGTCGGATACCTCTCGAGCCGCGAGACGGCCCCCGCCATCGGGCGCACCTCAAGCGGCACGATGCGCGCCAGCGGCTGGAACCGTATCCCGCTGATTCGCATGACCAACGTGAACCTGCTGCCGGGCGACGCCGGCACGCTCGACGATCTTCTGGCCGACACCGACGACGGCCTGCTGATGCTGACCAACAAGTCGTGGTCGATCGACAACAAGCGTCTGAACTTCCAGTTCGGCACCGAGATGTGCCGCGAGATCAAGGGCGGACG
>CAZIJC010000193.1:0-8158 GCA_964539385.1 uncultured Anaerolineales bacterium
GTAAGTAAGCGGCGCAAGCCCCTGGGCTACCAGCCCAATCAGTTGTCGCCACGGCCGCGCTACCCCACATCGCCCGCCGCGCGCCGCTCAGGGCGTGGCGCCGGTCAGGGCGTGGACGCCACCGCGGAACGTCGCGGCCCTCAGCCCGCCCAACCCCAGGTCAACCGTCACGGCGCCCGAGACGCCCGTATGGAGACACGGGATGCCCCGTGCCGTCACCCATGCGGGTGCGGGCGGCGGCTTGAACTGCCGGGCCGCCGAGATCACGAGCACCTCGGCGCCGGTGTGCCGCACGAGACGCCCTACGGCCTCCTGGGCATGACCGTGATGCGGCCAGAGCAGAAGATCGGCCCGAAGAAACGGCTCGGCCTCCATCAGGCCGGCGATGCCGTCCGGTTCCAGATCGCCCGTCAGCAGAAGCCGCCGGCTGTGGTCGAACACCTCGAGGACACCCGACCCGTCGTTGATCTCCCGCGTCATCGACGCGCTGCCGCGCGGCCACACGGCCCGGATGCGAGTCTCGCCCGTGCCGGCCAGGCGGTCGTCGGCACTGAGGAACTCCACCTTCACGCCGCGCGCAAGCAGCGCCTCGACGACCACGTCGTCGGTGGTCAGTCGTTTCCTCAGGAAGGTGGGCGGCACGAAGACCTGCCTCACGCCGAAACGTTCCACGAGCGGCAGGACGTCTTTGAAATGGTCGAAGTGCGCGTGGCTCAAGAAAACCGCGTCGATCCGTTCGACGCCGCGCGACCACAGGGCGGGTGCAGTCGCCGCCTCGGCCGCGCGGGCGTAAGAGAGCGACGAACCGGCATCGTAGAGCAGATTTCGCCCGTTCGGAAGTTCCAGCAGGGTCGTGTTGCCGCTGCCCACCGACAGGAAGGTGACCCTCGCCCAGCGTGGCGCCACGTGGCCCCCGCTCCAGAGGAATGCCCCCGCAGCCGCAAGCACGACGACCGCGAGGCGCCGGCGCGAAAGACCCAGCCGCTCGCGCCACACCCACGCCGCCAGCAGGCCGTACACCACGAGCAGCCACAGCCACGAGAAGCCGGCCGTGTAGAAATGGCCGCCCGGCACGCGCGCCAGCGCCGTCACGACGCCGACGATCGCCCGGGCCATACCGTCGGGGACGGCCGCCAGAAGGTCCGCCAGCCACGGCGCCGCGGCGCCAAGCACCACAAGGGCCATGCTCCCGGCGATGAGAACAAACACCAGCGGCGCCAGCACAATGCTTCCGACCGGCGCCAGCCACCCGACCAGGTGAAACCGATACGCCACCAGCGGCACGGCTACCAGCGCCGCCGAGACCGACAAGGCGGCCGTCTGACGCAGATAGTGAGGGATCGAGAACGCACCCGGCCGGCGGGCGCCGGTCAGAAGTTCATCGTCCGGCCGGCGGCGAAACACCGCCCGTTCCACCTTGCCCCCCAGCCAGAACATCCCGAAGACGACCGCGAACGAGAGTTGAAACGACGTCGTGAACAGGTCGCCCGGACGGATGAGCAGAATGACCAGGATGGCGGCGGCCAGCGAGTTCAGCCGCATCCGCTCGCGGCCCACCATCCACGCCGCGCACAGAATCCAGATCAGGATGGCGGCACGGACGACCGGCGCCCGCAGTTCCGTCATCAGCGCGTAGGCCAGCACCACCAGCGCCACGAGGACCGCCGTCGGACGCGGGCCCAGGCCAACCAGCCGAGCGATGAGCAGAACCACCGCCGCCGCCAGGCCGACGCTGAACCCCGAGACGGCCAGAAAATGCGCCGTGCCGGTGACGATGAACGCCCGCTCGATGTCAGCCCCCTCGGCCTGCCCCGCGTCGAACCGGAGCAGGTCTCGCCGGCCGAGCACGATGGCCGCCGCCACTGCCCGTCCTTCGGGGCTCCGCATCGCCTCGAAGCGCCGCACGCCCCACCGGCCCATCGCGCCGACGATCCACCGGAGCCGATCGGCCGCCGGCTCGACCACCGTCACGGCCTCCCAGCGGTCGGTGTAGAGGCAGGCGCGGATGCCCTGGCGGCGAAAGTACGTCGGCATGTCGAACGTGCCGGGGTTGGCGGGCGGCATCGGCCGGGCAAGGCGGCCGAGCACGCGGATGCGGTCGCCCAGGTTGCCCGCGCCCTCGCCCGTCTCAGGAAGCCGACCGCGGATGCTTGTATGCACACGGCCGCGAGCAGGCGCCCACCGGCCGTCAACCTGCACGCGCTCACACGCCAGGGTCAGTTTGCTGCGCAGGTAGTATGGCACCGAGGGCAGGAACACGTCCTTGGGCGGCAGGGTGCGGCGGGCGGAGCGCACGACGACCCCTTCGAGCAGGACAATGCGGCTTCCCTCGGAGATCAGCCGCCCAACATCATCCTGCGGCGGCTCGACGCTCGCCCGGTACCGCGCTGCCCCAGCCGCAAGGAGCAGGATGAGAAGCGGCACAAGAAGTGTGCGCTCTGCCGCGCGGCGCAAGCGCAGGAGACCCCAGGCAACCGCCGCGGCGACCGCAACGCCGCACCACAGCAGCATCCCGCCGCCGAGGAACTCGCCCACCAGGATGCCAACCACAAGGGCAAGCGCCGCCGGCGCCAGCGGCTCGTAGCGCCGGACGGAAGCGGCACGGCTCGGCAAGCGCCCGTTCGTTTCGGTCACCGCGAGACTCACCACCCGTCACGAAGGTTGAACTTCGGACGCCGCCCGGCACAGGGCCTCAAAGAGGGCCAGGTGCGGCGGCTCGGCGATGATACTCTCCGGGTGCCACTGAACGCCCAGGAAAAACCGGCCGCCCGCCGCTTCTTCAATCGCCTCGACGACGTCGTCCGGACTGCGGGCGACCACGCGCATGCCGCGCCCGGCTTCGCGCACCGCCTGATGGTGTGAACTGTTGACCTCGAACGTCTCCGACCCCACGATGCGCGCGAGCAGCGAGTCGGCCTCGACCGTGACCGGGTGCCTCGTTCTCACCTGCCCGCCGCGACCGTGGTCCGCCACGTCCCCCGGCTCGTCGGGCAGGTGCTGGATGAGGCGACCGCCGCGCGCGACGGCCATCTCCTGGCAGCCCAGGCAGATGCCGAGCACCGTCATGCCGCAGGCGTCGGCCAAACGGAGCCACGCCAGGTCGGCCTTCTGGCGGCGGGGGTGCATCACGTTTGCAGTCGGATGAAGCGGCTCTGACCACAAGGCGGCATCGAGGTCGCCTCCGCCGGAAAGGAGCAGGGCGTCGGCCACGGCAAGAAGTTCCTCCTTCGCAGCGTCGCCGCCCGTCGCAGGCAGCAGCACCGGCCTGCCGCCTGCGGCCGCAACCGCATCGACGTACGCGGCTGGAAGGCTCACGCGCGGTTTTCCGTCCCGTTCGTGGAAGCCGGCCGTGATGGCGATCCGCGGTCTCACGGGACGCCTCGCCTCAGCACGCGGCCCGGCATGGCGCCGGTGTGGCGCCCGTCGGTCACAACCAACTCGCCGTTAACGAAGACGTGGCGGATGCCGGCGGGCGTGACCCACGGCCTCCGGTACGTGGCACGGTCGCCGACGGCGTCTCGGTCGAAGACGACCAGGTCGGCCCAGGCGCCCTCGACGAGGCGTCCGCGGTCGGCGAGGCCCAGGATGTCGGCCGGGAGGCTCGTCAGACGGCGCACGCCCTCCTGCCAGTCCATAAGCCCCACCTCGCGAACGTACGTGCCGAGGAACCGCCCCGTCGTCCCGTAGGCCCGCGGATGCGACAGGCCGCACCGGGCCTTCCCGCCTGCCAGGTCCGGCAGGCGGCGCAGGCCCGCATCCGACCCGACGGCAACGTACGGCTCGGCGAGGATGTCGCGCAGGTTCTCTTCGCTCATCGAAAAGTACGTCGCGCTGACCTGCGCCTCGTGCTCGATGATAAGGTCGAAGGCAACGTCGATCGGGTCGCGGCCGGCGGCGTCGGCAACCTGGCAAAGCGTCTTGCCCACAACGTCGTGCGCCCCGCGAGCGCCGGCGGAGGCGATGAGGATCCGCTCGAAGTAGTCCGGCTCCGGGTGACGGCGGCGGATGTCGGCGGCCAGGCGGCGGCGGGTGGACGGGTCGGCCAGGCGCCGCCGCTGCTCCTCGCGTCCGCCTTCGACCGCCCAGTTCGGCAGGAGCATCGAGTCCAGGTCCGTCATGCTGGCCAGGTACGGGTAGCGGTCGGCTGTGACGGCGAGCCCGGCGGAGCGGGCGTCGCGCAGGCGGCGGACGGCCTCGGGTATCTTCACCCAGTTGGCCGCACCGGACGCCTTCAGGTGGCTCAACTGTCCGCGGACGCCGGAGCGACGGACCACTTCGAGGAACTCATCGATGGCCTCCAGCAGCGTGTCGCCCTCGTTTCGGATGTGACTCGCATACAGCGCGCCGGCGTCGGCGGCGCACCGGGCAAGGTCCGAGAGTTCGTCCACGTCGGCGTAGCATCCGGGCGGATAGATGAGGCCCGAGGAGAGGCCCCAGGCGCCCGCCTCGAGGGCCCCGGCGAGCAATCGGCGCATCCCGGCCCGCTCGTCGGCCGAGGCGGGGCGGTCGGCGTAGCCGACGACCGCCGCCCGGACGGCGCCGTGCCCGGCCAGCAGGGCGCGGTTGACGCTGCACGGCGACGCTTCGGCCCGGTCGAAGTACTCGGCGGCCGACTGCCAGTCCAGCGTCAGGCCGTGCCGCTGCCACTGGGCTTGCCGGCGCGTGCGGAACTCGCCGACCAACGGAAACGGGCTCGCGCCGCAGTTGCCCGACACGTCGGTCGTGACGCCCGCCAGAACCTTGCTCTCGGCCCGGGGATACACGAGCGCCGCAAACCCGCTGTGGCAGTGGATGTCGATGAATCCGGGCGAAAGGACGAGGCCCGTGGCGTCGAGGTCGTTGGCGGCGGGCTCCAGGCCGGGCGCCACCCGCCGGATTCGCCCGTCGCGAACCAGCACATCGGCCCGGTCCAGACGGCGCCGGTCGCCGAGAATCGCCGCGCCTCGAATCGTCCAGTCAACTGGCATAGGCCGGCATCCCGGGCCGCCCCCCGCCTGCGAGCCGCCGGACGGCGGGCACGCACGACCGGGGCGCCGGCGCCAGAGCATGGCGTCGGGCGCGGCGTCCCTCATGCGCCTCCTCCCGGCCTAGAGATTCTTACGGAACGCTTCGAGGGCAGCGCGACCTTCCTTGTAGATATCGAAGACGGTGTCGAGTTTGGTGATGTGGAAGACCTCCATGATATCGTCGTGAATTCCCGCCAGTTTCACGGTGGCCTTCTGCTGGACGATCCGCCGCTGGAGCCCGATGAGCATGCCCAAGGCGCTGGACGAGAGGTACGTGACCCGCGCGAAGTCGAGGATGAACCTTCCGCCCTCCGACGCATCAATCAGTTGCTTGAGGCTGTCCGACATCCGCTCGATGGTCATCGCATCGAGGATGTGGCTCTGCTGGAAGGTTACGACGGTGATGCCCTCGATATCGTGCGTCGTGTATAGTTTGTCCGTCGCCATGGTCTCGTGGTCTCCCCGATAGTGGGTTCCTGCGTGCGCTCCCCGTTCACGATTTCCGGTCGTATTGTGTCAGGCGGTGTGCGGAATGTCAATACAAAGCCCGGATGCACCAACGTCTGGGGCGTGGCAGCGATTTCCCTCAGCCTCAGAGGTTCTCCTTGAGTTCCTTGAGTTTGTTGAGGGCGTCCAGGGGGGTCATTTCGTCGAGGTCGAGCCGGCGTATCTCCTCGGCGATGGCCGCACCCTCCCCTTCAAAGAGCGTGAGTTGCACCCGTCGGACCTGCGGCCCCGGTTCGGCGGGCGCGATGCGCGGACGGTCGGAGACATCGAGGTGCGACGCTTCGAGTTCGGCAAGGATGTGCTTCGCCCGCTCGACGACCTCCTTCGGAACGCCCGCCAGCCGCGCCACGTGGACGCCGTAACTCTTGTCGGTGCCGCCCTCGATGATTCTGTGGAGGAACACCACCTGGTCCTGCCATTCGCGCACGGCCACGTTGAAGTTGGCGACGCCTCCCAAGACGTCGGCCAGTTCCGTCAGTTCGTGGTAGTGCGTGGCAAAGAGGGTGCGGCAGCGCAGGCGTGAGGCGACCTGTTCGGTGACGGCCCACGCCAGGGCCACGCCGTCGAAGGTGCTCGTGCCGCGGCCGACTTCGTCGAGAATGACGAGGCTGCGGTCGGTGGCGTTGTTGAGGATGTTGGCGGTCTCGCTCATCTCGACCATGAAGGTGCTGCGTCCGCGCGCCAGTTCATCCGACGCCCCGACGCGCGTAAAGATGCGGTCCACGAGGCCGACGGTGGCGCTTCGGGCGGGAATCCACGAACCCATGTGGGCCATGAGCACCTGGAGTGCCACCTGGCGGATGTAGGTCGATTTACCCGCCATGTTGGGGCCGGTGATGATGCCGATGAGCGGCCCGTCGCCGCCGAGGGCCACGCCGTTCGGCACGAACTCCGAGCCGAGCACGATCTCCAGGACGGGGTGCTTGCCGTCGCGGACCTCCAGGACCGGTTCCTCAACGATGGCCGGCTTCACGTACCCCCTCTCGGCCGCCACGCGTGCCAGGCTCGCCAGCACGTCGATCTGCGCCAGCGCCTCGGCCGTCTGCTGAAGGCGTGCCGTCTGGCCGGCCACGCGCGAACGAACGTCCTCGAAGAGCCGCGCCTCCAGCGCCCGCGCCTTCTCCTCGGCCGAGAGGACCTCGACCTCGTGGGCCTTGAGCGCCGGCGTAATGTACCGCTCGGCGTTCTTGAGGGTCTGCTTGCGGACGTAGTCGGGCGGCACGCGGTTGCGGCGCGCGTTGGAGACCTCAAGATAATAGCCGAAGACCTTGTTGAAACCGACCTTGAGCGTGGAGATGCCCGTTCGCTGGATCTCGCCCGCCTGGAACCCCGCCAGCCACTTGGCGCCGCTCGACCCGACGTCGCGAAGGCCGTCGAGTTCCTCGTTGTAGCCGGCCTTGATGACGCCGCCGTCGCTGAGGCGCAGCGGCGCGTCGGCGGCGATGGCGGCATCGAGGACCTCGCGCACGTCGCCCATCAGGTCGAGGTCGGCCTCGATCCGGGCCAGCAGGCCGCTCTCTCGCGCCGTCAGGCGCGCCTTGATGGGGGGCAGGGCGGCAAGGGTGCGACCAAGGCCGAGGAGGTCGCGCGGCCCGGCGCGGCCGGTGGCGACGCGGCCGACGATCCGCTCGACGTCGGCCGTATCCGAGAGACGCTTCGCGAGGTCTTCGCGCAGGTCCCCGACCTGGACGAGTTCCTCGACGGCGCCCAGGCGCTGGCGTATCTCGTCGGCACAGGCCAGCGGGAAGGTGATCCACCGCCGCAGCAGCCGCCCGCCCATCGCCGTCTCGGTGCGGTCGAGGACCCACAGGAGGCTGTGCTCGCGGCGGCGGTCGCGGAGCGTCTCGACGAGTTCCAGGCTCCGCTGCGTCGTCTCGTCCAGGTAGAGCCACCGTCCGCCGGTGACGCGTTCGATGCGGCGGATGTGGCCGAGTTGGGTCCGCTGGGTATCCTGGAGGTAATCGATGACGGCCCCGGCCGCCGAGACGCCGTCCGCCAGGTCCGAGATGCCGAACCCGTCGAGCGAGTCGGTGCCGAAATGGGCCGTGAGCAACCGCTCGGCCTCCGTGCGGTCGAAGACAAACCCCGACCGCTCGGTGATGGCCGCGCCGGTGGTCTCGCGGATCGTTTTCACGAGGTCGTGCGCCGCTTCCCGTGCGCCGTCGGCAACGAGGCATTCGCGCGGGCGGAGGCGCACGAGTTCGTCGAGGATGGCGCCGGTCGCCACGTCGCGGACCCAGAAGCCGCCGGTCGACAGGTCCACCCAGGCCAGGCCCGCGCGCTCGCCGTCCAGGTGGACGGCCGCAAGATAGTTGTTCTCCTTGTCCTCCAGGAGCGCATCGTCGGTGAGGGTGCCGGGCGTAACCAGCCGCGAGACGTCGCGCTTGACGAGGCCCTTGGCGGTGGCGGCCTCTTCCATCTGCTCGCAGATGGCGACGCGGTAACCGGCGCGGATCATCTTCGCCAGGTACGAATCCACCGCGTGATACGGCAAGCCGCACATCGGGATGGGCTTCGGTCCCTTGGTGCGGCTCGTCAGGGCGATGCCCATGACCTTGGCCCCGATGCGGGCGTCGTCGTAGAAGAGTTCGTAGAAGTCGCCCATGCGGAAGAACAGGATGCAGTCCGGGTACTGGGCCTTGATC
>CAZIJC010000194.1:0-8150 GCA_964539385.1 uncultured Anaerolineales bacterium
GTGGTCTCCGACTCGATGGGCCGGTCCATGACGGTCAGGGGGAACTCGTCGGTGTTGAGCACGTCGTTGAGGAACGTGACGACCCTCTGGCGGGCCTCGGGGGTGCACCCCGAGCAGACGCGCCAGAAGTCGCGGATGCTCTTGACGTACTCGCGGCCGGGCATCACGCGCTCGAAGGAGTGGGCCAGGACGGGTTCCGATTCGATTCCGCGCGCCCGGAAGGCTTTGCGCATGATCGGCATCGCCACGAACTCGGTCGTCCCCGGCGCGACGGTCGTCTCGATCAGGACCAGGCAGTGCGCGGAGACCTTCTCGCCGATGACCCGCATGGTGGCCTCCAGCGCCGCCATGTCGGTCTCGCCGGAGCGCATGTTGCCCAGGTCGTTCTTCGAGTAATCGCACTGAACGTCCACGACGACGCAGTCGGCCAACCGCAGGCAGTCGCTTGCGAACGTGGCGGTCAGTGTCTTTTTTTCGAGGACGCACCGGGCGATCATCGGCTCGACTTCCGGGTCCTCGGCCTTGACGGGCGACTCGCCGCGGTTCAGCACCGGGATCTTCCAGTAACTGCGCACGCTTGGCCGCTGGCATCCGATGACCAACTTCGAGGGGCGACCCGTCTTCTCCTCCACGGTGTCGGCGATGATGGCCGCCATGACGGCGCCGACGAAACCCACGCCCATGACGACGACGATCTCCTTGTCTTCGGCCCGGGCGGCCTCGACGAGCCGTTCGAGACGCTCCATCTCGGGAGCGTACTCGTCCGGGCCCGGAATGGCGAACGTCTCTCCATCGGGACTGACGGCATGGTCCGGCATGGTCTGCCTCCTGGCTTCGAAATCTTCCGGTCTCGCGGCACCCCCTGCGCCTCGTGCATTCTATCGGCCGCCGGCGACGTACGCCATGAGTTGGGTTGCCAACGTTTGCCGCCGGACGGGACCGGCGCGGGAAGCGCGCGGCGTAGACATCGGCGCTGCGCGCGGCTATGATTAGGGCGAGTGGCCAAACCGTTCTCGAGGGGAGCCTCCGTGCGCAGACGAATCGCCGTTATCGCTGTGACAATGCTACTGCTCGCAACCGGCGCCGCCCTTGCCGCCGAGAAGCACACGGCGCTTTTCTGCATCGGCAAACCGGACGGCCTCTCGGCCGAGTTCGGCCTGACGAAGCGCCTGTGGCCCGGTTACCTGAAAGTCTTCCCGAAGCCGGTCGTCTTCACGGTCGGCGTGAGCCGCCTGAGCCAGTGGCCGTACATCCATCCAAGCAACATGGACACGTGGGCGGGCGGGCGTGCGCACACGTTCACCATCACGTACTCGGCCGGGAAGGTCCCCGCGCGGCCGCTCTTTTTTCTCGTCGGCCTGGCCGACACCCACCAGCCGCCGCTCGTCACGGTGTCGTTCAACGGCAAGTCGCTCCCCGCCCGGCGTGCCCCGCGTGGTGTCAGTCGCGGCGCTGCCGATCCGGGTGGGTGGCACAAGCCCGGCAGCATGATTTTCGCGGTCCCGAAGGGGGCCATCCGCGCGGGCTCCAACACCATCACCATCCACTGCGAGACCGGCAGTTGGATCGTCTACGACTATCTTCTGCTGACGACCGACCGGCGGCCGCCCAAACTCGAAACCGACGCCGAAACGCTCTTGGAAGACGCCCTTGCCGGACCCATGGCCGACGCCGGCGACCTCATCTTTGCCGCACGCCAACCCGGCAAGGACGGGCACTGGTACGCCAACTTCGGATACTACGCCGAAAGCGAGAAACTCCCCACCTACGGCGACGGGGGAAAACTCTATCGGCTCAACCTGAAGACGGGCAACCTGACCTGCCTCCTCGATGACCCCGGCGGCGCCGTCCGCGACCCACAGGTCCACTACGATGGTAAGAAGATCCTCTTCTCGTACCGAAAAGGCGGCAGCCCGTACTACCACCTCTACGAGATTAAGGCCGACGGCTCGGGCCTGCGCCAGTTGACCGACGGCCCGTACGACGACATCGAGCCGACGTACCTGCCCGACGGCGATCTCCTCTTTGTCTCCGGCCGGTGCAACCGCTGGGTCAACTGCTGGCTGACGAAGGTGGGCGTCCTCTATCGCTGCGACCCCGACGGCAAGAACATCCGCATGGTCTCCTCGAACAACGAGCACGACAACACCCCCTGGCCGCTGCCCGACGGCACCATCCTTTACACGCGGTGGGAATACGTGGACCGCAGCCAGGTCCATTACCATCACCTGTGGATCGTCAACCCGGACGGCACCGGCCAGATGGCCTATTACGGCAACATGCACGGCGGCATCGTGATGATCGACTCGAAGCCGATTCCAGGGACAGGGAAGGTCGTCTCGATCTTCTCGCCCGGCCACGGTCGCCGCGAGCACGACGGGCCGGTGACGATCCTCGATCCTCGCGGCGGGCCGGACGCCCGTCCCCTGGCCCGGACGATCAGCCGGGGCTCGAACTTCCGCGACCCGTATCCGTTCTCGGAGGACTGTTTCCTCGTGGCGCGCGGGCACGAACTTCTCCTGATGAACGGTCGCGGCGCCACGACAACGCTCTTTACGCTGCCGGAAGCCGACCGCAAGGCAGGCCTCCAGTTGCACGAACCGCGTCCGCTTCGCGCGCGGCCGCGAGAGCCCGTCATCCCCTGCCGCATCGATCGCGCCGAGCCGACCGGACGCCTCATGCTCGTCGACGTGAACCGCGGCCGCAACATGGCCGGCGTGGAGCCGGGCGAGATCAAGCGGCTCCTGATCCTGGAGACCCTGCCCAAGCCCATCAACTTTACGGGCGGCATGGACCCGATGAGTTACGGAGGCACGTTTACCCTGGAGCGCGTCCTCGGCACGGTGCCGGTCGAGCCGGACGGCTCGGCGTACTTCGAGGTGCCCGCCATGCGGAGCGTCTTCTTCGTCGCCCTGGATGCCAACAACCTGGCCGTCAAGCGGATGCAGTCGTTCGTCACGGTGCAGCCGGGCGAGGTGACCGGCTGCGTGGGCTGCCACGAGCGGCGCGAGACCCGTGCCCGGCAGGACCTGGTGGCGGCACGTTTCCGCGGCCGGCCCGACCCCATCACGCCGGTCCATAAGATGCCGGGCGTGCTCGACTTCCCGCGCGACGTCCAGCCGGTGCTCGACCGCCATTGCACGAAGTGCCACGGCTACGAGAAGACCCGGGCGGGCGGACCACGGTCCGGAGGCGTCATCCTGACCGGCGACCGCGGGCCGATGTTCTCACACAGTTACTTCACCCTCACGGTTCGGCGGCAGATGGCCGACGGGCGCAACCTGCCCAGGAGCAACTACCCGCCCCGCGCGCTCGGCTCCGGTGCGGCCCCGCTCATGAAGAAGGTCGACCCGAAGGCGTTCGGCCTCCAGCCGCATCACGGCGTGGAGATGGGCGACGCCGACCGCCGCGTCGTGCGCCTCTGGCTCGACACCGGCGCGGCGTATCCGGGCACGTACGCGGCCCTGGGGACGGGCATGATCGGCGGCTACGCGCGGAACCGCCTCGACCGGTCCGATACCAACTGGCCCGAGACGAAAGCCGCCGCCGAGGTCATCCGGCGCCGCTGCGGTGCCTGTCATGCCAAGGGCGGGCGCCCGCTGCCCAAGGCGCTCTCGGACGAGATCGGCATCTCGTTTTGGAAGATGAGCCTCGATGATAAACGCCTGCGCTTCAGCAGGCATCGTGTCTTCAACCTGACCCGTCCGGAGAAGTCGCTCATCCTGCTGGCCCCTCTGGCAGAATCCGCAGGAGGCTACCAGCAGTGCGCAGCGCGCCCAGGCAAAGACAAGGGGCAACCGGTGTTTGCCGATACCCGTGACCCCGACTACCGGAGACTGCTGGCCCTGTGCGTGGCGGGCAAGAAGCGCCTCGAAGAGATCAAACGGTTCGACATGGCGGGCTTTCAGCCCCGGCCGGCCTATCTGCGCGAGATGAAACGCTACGGCCTGCTCCCGAAAGACCAGGCCGACGGCGTGCCCGTCGATACCTACGCCCTCGAACAGGAATACTGGCGCTCGTTCTGGCACGAGCCGCCCGCACAATAGCGCCGTCTCGCCGGCGACGGCAGCCGCCTGCATCATCCGCCCTGTACCGACACGAGACGTGCTGAATCGGACGTGAAAACTGGCGCGAGCGGCAGGTTGCTACGGATGTGGACGTCGGCCCTACGGCGCCTGGCGGCACGTGGGCGCAACGCGCCGCATAAGCGGATGTTAGCACCTCTACTGCCGGTTGAACTCTCGCAACTCCCATTGTGCCACGGGAATCTGCCCCCCCGAAGCTTCTTCCGCAGCTCTGACGAGCATCCTGTACTCTTCTATGTCATCCATGTCCGTCCAGTTGATCTGATGGCCACAACGGAGCTTCCTTATGATCGTCCTGTCAAAGGGACAATGCGGTGGTTCGGGAAACCCACCCCAGCACCAGAGATACTTGAGGTAGAGATTGAGAAGCTTCTGCGCAACGCCCAAGCGAAGCCTGCCGTTGGCCAGTAGACGGCCGTAGTGGTCCGACGCCCATGCTGCGAGCTCGGCGATTTGCTGGGTGTGCTCGGCGGAACTGACATCGCCTTGAGCGTACTTCGACCGAACGCGTTCCCGTACTCTTCGCTTGATCGCGTCACGGAACTTGCGCTTTGATGCGCCGATCGCTGTGGCATTGTATATAGATGCGTGCTGGAACGCTCCCCCGAAAGTGAGAATCCAGATTTCGTTCTCAAGGTAGGCGTGCTTCGCAGATTCGATGTCCATTCAGATCTTATCTCCCGTGCTAACGCCTTGGCGATCCGTGGCGGCGCAAAGCGCCGTCCTGCTGCATCGCCTTGTTAGCCAGCCCCCTCTGATTCTCTGCCGCTTCTTCAACGGCTTGTTTGAGCCTGGAGAAGTTAACCGGTTCCCCGGACAGCTTCCTCAGTGACGGCAGTGTGATCGAGTGCTGGCTTCGTTTTCGGTTGTCGAGTGCCGTTGTCGGTAACACAAAAAACTCCCATTGCGCTACGTTCAATGGATCGAGAGTGTTCTGATCGGTGTGTGCGAGCAGCGCGAAAACATACACGTCCGCCTGTCGTCGAGTATCCTCGCCCTGCCGGTTAGTGTCCCTGTCCCAAGTGCGCGTCTTCGGCACGCGAAAGGAGATTCGCGAGAGTCGGTCTTGATGCCAGCTCTGAATGTAGGCCGCGGACTTAACCTCAACGCGTGTGCCATCGAGCGCCTTCAGGTCGTATGCGGCCCACTCCTCGCGGACCGTGTCTCCGGCAACGCCGAGGGCTTGGGCAACAAGGTACTCCGCGAGCACCCCCCGAGTCGCATTGCTCACGACATCTGAAGAACTCCATTGCCAGAAGCTCAGCAAGTCGAAGAGCAACCTCCGGCCCTCAACGTGAAACGGCTCGTGTCCCTCGCGCCGTTTCAGATCGATCGGTCCAAGTTCGTTCATCCGGTTAACCGTTGGTGTCCTGCGACTGGCTAACAGTGAGTATACAAACTGCATAAGATCCCGTCACACCTCACAACGTGTCCGCCGGGTTCTTGACGCCATGCGCGCCACGGTTGAGCACGTGGGTGTAGACCATCGTAGTCTTCAGGTCCTTGGAGTTCCAGGGCCATGAGACTTAATTCGATCTTCCGTTCGGCCGGCCTGTCTGCGCGAGATGAAACGCTACGGCCTGCTCCCGAGCGGCCAGGCCGACGGCGTGCCGGTCGTTGCGGGTTCGGCAATTACCGTGCGCCGTTCTGCGCATAATAGTATATACAACTCCGGTAAGGTGTTCTCAGGCTCGCGCCGTCGACAAACGGCTGAAGCGCGGGCGCCTTGCCCTTTCCTGTTTTGGGATTGTACGGCGGGCCGAGGTCGTGCTTATAGGTCAAGACAACCTTGCACGACTTCCTGAACGTGATCTTGTCGGTATCCCGCGCACGAACCATGGCGGCCAGGGTTCCGCCCTTGCGCGTTTCCTCGTGACGGACGATGGCTGCATAGGAGTCCGATTCAACGCCGCCGAATCCCCAGGAGTGGCCGTAGAAATCCTCGGCTCCGAGACTTTCGTACGTCGGTTTCGTGTCGCCGTCGAGATAGATTTCATGGTTGCCTTCGCAGATCCCCTGTCCGCCGCGACACGCCTTGTGGTCGCCTTCCAGTTGCAGCCAGTGTGCGACAATGGCGCCCGGCGACTGGATATCGCACAGAACCAACTCCTCGTGGGGAAACTCGAAATGCCCGTTCTGATACGCAACCCGCAGGTAGCCACACGCTTCGGGGATCGCCTTGACCTCGTCCCACTGGAGGTCCATGTATCCGAACAGATCGCCGTCGGTCGGGTTTTCGACCTCGATCCTGATGTGCTTTCGAAACGGCATAGGCAGGCGGAAGTTGTGGGACTTTCGGACATGGGAGAAATGGACCGTGTGATACGGCTTCGTCGCCGACTGGATATCTCCCAGGAAATCCATCAACGGCATGTCAATCGCCGGTTTCTCCTCGTTGTCGTACCACACGCGCAGAATGAGCCTGCTGTCGTCGCCACGCCCGTAGTCCGAAACATGGAATAACGTAACCACGCCTGGTCCGTCCTGGTCGAGAACGGTTACCTTCGAGTGTGGTTTCAGCGTCGGTGCGTCGGGATACTTGTCCAGGGTCCACGTCCGCGGAACCATGTGCGTCTTTCGATCTTTGACGGCACTTACCTCCTGCCATCGGTCCGGGCCGGTTTGTGCGTCCACCGTGCCCAGGATCGCCAGCACGGTTGCCGTGGCAATGAACCCCACCTTGACGATTGTTTTCATGGGTGTCCTTCTTTCCCCCTATTGCCGAACGGTGAGTACACAGACTGCATAAGCCCCCTCGCCAGGGCCGTCTGCTGCATAAGACCCCACGCAAAAGAACTCCCGCCGACGTATGATCCGGCCACCTGATGCCCGGCACGTATACATTACCCGGACGTCTCTGCATCCGCAAGCGCGACAGTCCAGGCCCTTCTGCCCCTTCTCCTTGGCCTGCGGCTGGCGGCCCTCCGGCCGCTACGTCCCCGTAAGGTCAACGCAGACGACGTCTCCGGCTGCATTGCGGCAATAGAGACGGCCGCCGGCGAAGGTGGGCGGCGTCCAGCACTTGCCGCCGATGATGGGCCGGCGCGCGAGTTCCTTGTACGCCTTCGGGCTCACGTCGGCCAGAACGAGTTCGCCCTTGGTCGTGAGGATGAGACACGTCCGGCCCACGAGGATCGGGTTGCCGGCGAAGCGCTCGTCCCACTTCAGTTCGCCCGTGGCGGCGCTGATGCAGCGGAAACTCCGCTCCCGGTGCCCGCCGATCACGTGGTCGCCGATGAGGACGGGATTCAGGACCTTCGAGACGAGGTTCCTGTTCTCCCAGACCTTGCGGATGCCACCGGAGCCGATCTGGAACAGCGCACAGAAGTTGTCGTACGACGCCGTGACGAAGATCCCCTCGCCCACGAGAAGCGGGTCGGCAATCTTGTAGGCGCGGTCCCCGGCCGGCAACGTCTGCGTCGTGAGGACACGACCGGTGGCGGGATCGACCAGCGCCAGTTGGTTCTCGGCCAGCATTAGCAGCGTCTGGCCGCGCGCCCCGGACACCAGCATCGGCGAAGCGTGGCCGGGCTTGCGGCTGCCGCTCGACTTCCACACGACGCGGCCCGTGGCCTTGTCGAAGGCCACGCCTGCGGGGCCGACGTTCAGGATCAGCAGCCGCCCGTGAATGAGCGGCGAACTCGAGTACCCGTATCGTGGCCGCGTCGTGCCGGTGACCTCGACCGCGTCGGTCTTCCACACGGTCTTGCCGGTGGCGGCGTCAAGGCAGAAGGCGACGCCCGTCTTGCTGAAGCCGTACAGCCGGTCGCCCTCGACGGCGGGCGTGGCGTACGGTCCTCCCTCGTGGCGCAGGTCCGCCAGTTCACAGGAGTAGGCGTATTTCCACTTGACGGCGCCGGTGGCGGCGTCGAAGGCGTACCACGTGTCGGTCTCGTCGCGGTTGCCGGCGGTGTAGGCCAGGCTGTTCGCGACGGCGACCGCAGTGAACCCGATGCCGACGTTGGCCTTCCACACCTGGCGGGGCGGGTGCGAGGTCCAGTCCGCGGCCAGGGCCGCTTCGGGAAACGTGCCGTCGCGGTTCGGGCCGCGCCACTGAGACCCCTC
>CAZIJC010000195.1:0-8081 GCA_964539385.1 uncultured Anaerolineales bacterium
ACCAGCGCGTTTTGCCTTGCCTATCTTAACATTCGAGGTCCAAATCGCTCCTCACGGGCCAGAAACGGGGTTCAGAGCCAAAAAAAACGCGCATTTGCCCGTTTCGGCAAAGTCAAAATTGACGTAAGTCTTATAGAGCAGGCGGCATGTGTGGGGCGCATGACTGCGAAATCGGGACGCCGTTCACTCGACCTGCGCGCCCGGCGGGCCTGCGGAGAGGTGACGGATGGCCTCCTCGACGGTCGGATACAGATCGAACAGCCGGTCCAGGTGCGATATACGCAGCAGCGTCGCCACCGCACTGTGCAGGTTGGCGAAGGCGATGTGACCGCCGCGAGCCTTATAATGGTGGTGCACCCGCACCAGCGCCGCCAGGCCCCAACTTGAGGCGTACGCCAGACGCTCCAGGTCCAGGACGACCTGCGGCGTGCCGTGCTGGAGCAGGTTCTCCATTTTCTCGGTGAACCCGTCGCTGTTCGAGTGGTCGAGGCCGCCCTCGAGAGCCAAAAGGGTGATTCCTTCGACGTCGCACGGACACTCGTGGATTTTCATGGCCATCCTCTTGTTGCCGAAGCCGTTCGGCGTGCGCACGGCCCCTCAATCGTACCGCCGAGGGCGAACGTGTCAACGCGAATCCGCCGCGGCGGCCGGCGCAAGGTCGATCAGTGCCACGTTTTCGGGGCCGAGGGCGATCTGCGCCTTGCCGCCGGTCCAGGAAATACCCTTGCCGCGCACGAGTTCGCGGCTCCTCTCCGGCGCCGCGAGGCCGTCGAGGGTCAGCGTTGCGGTCCGCTCTTGCGAGGAATCGTTGAAAACGGTCAGGTATCGGTCGCCCCAGCGTTCGACGTACACCTTCGGGTCACCCGAACGGACGAGCGTAACGGGCTGCCATCCGGCCTCGGCCACGCGCTTGACGAGCGGCACGTACTTTTTGAAGAGCGGCCGGTCGCGGTCGTACAGTTCCGGCCGGCTGAAGTAATGCCCCTGCGACGCGTTGTGGCTGAAAAAGCCGGGGAACATGCCGTACGCGAGGCACCGTTTCATGTACCGCTCGACCAATTCGGTGCCGAAATCCTCGAACCGCGTGTTCATGAGGAAGCAGTACGGTTTCGGCCCGACCAGAACGCGGCGGTAGAGCAGTTCGGCGTCGGAAAGCGGCGTCCACTTGCCGCCGCGATGCCAGTTCGTCTCCGTGCCGCAGACGTCGAGCATCGGCACGAGCCACGGCAGGCGTGTCGGTGCCCCGTTGGCCATCATGAGTCTGCCCATCGCCCGTACGTCCTTTTCGATGGCGCGGACGTACTCGAAAACGATGAGGCCGCGGAAGATGGCCGGCGCGTGGGACCCGCTCGCAAAGGTCAGAGGCGTCCGGGCGGCGGCAAAATGGTCGCGGCGGAAGTTCAGCACGTCCGTCACGTAGCCCTCGCTGGAGTCGACGTACTCGCCGTCCAGGCCGCCTTTGCGGTCGGGGCCGTAGAGACGGTCGCGCAGCCCAGCGTTCCACTTGTTCTTGAAATCCGTGACCTCGCCCGGCACACCGGGCATGGAGTTGATGCTCCAGACGGCCCCATCGCACCAGGGGGTATCGCGCAGGCGTGCCGGAAAGCGGCCGCTCTCGTCATGGTAGCCGCTCGAAAGGAACGCTTGAGCGCGGCGGTCGCCCTTTTCGGCCAGGGCCCGCGCGTGGGCGAGGGCGGCGTCCATGGTGCGCGGCATGCCCTTGGGCATCTTCATCCACCACGTCATCGGTTCGGTGTAGCGGAAGGTGGTGAGACCATGCTGGTCGTCCCACGCCGTCTCGTTGGTGCCTTCCTTGAACTTGAAGCCGAAGTCCTGCCAGCCTTTGACCGTGCTGGTCTTGTGGAACGGCATCCAGAGGCCCATTTCGGGCGTGCGGCACTTGAAGTACTCCGGGAAGATCTCGTACATCCGTGCGACGGCGGCGCGGAAGCCCCACCTTGCGTCGAAACCGAATGTGACGAATCGCACGACGGCGGTCGGCTTTCCCTTCGTCAACGCGATGTCGAACGCGATATACAGCAGTTCCGCGCCCGCGCTGTAGCCAACGCGGTAGAACGCTGGAAAGGCCATGTCCAGGCAGATGGCCGTGCCCTGGTCGCCCCGTGCGACGGCCGCCAGCGGGTACCGCGACATGAGGCCGTTGGCCCCCACGCTGCCCGCGCGCAGGGCAGTGAGATACTCCTGCGGCGGCTTGACGGCTACCTCGCGGCGCGGGTCGGCCAGCCAGCGCGCGCCGGACGCCGCCAACGGCACGGTGTAGTACAACGTGACGGCCCGGTCGCGTTTGGTCGTGTCGCTCAGCGTGGCGGCGAGGGACGCAGTGCCATGATCCATGTCCTTTCCATGGCGGAGTGTCAGACCAAGTGTCTTGGCGTTCTCGAATGCAGCGAAGTCCGACCCGGCGGCCACGTCGCGGACGAGGAACCGTTCGGCAGGCTTCTCGCGCAGGCGCACGGGCACGCCGTCGAACAGGGCGGCCCCTTCCGGCGTCTTGAGAACGGCGAGTTTCGGATCCTTAAACCAGGCCACCCCCGCGTGCCGCCTCAGAAGCATGTGGAACGAGAGGCTGCGGACGGGCTTGGTGGGCAGCACGGTCACCTGTGCCCGCTGCCAGTCGTGTGTGCCGGTCTTGAATGGGCTGACCTGCCCCCAGAGCGGCGTGCCGTCGGTGTGGACGAGATCGAGGTAGAGGGAGTAGTCGGAGTTCGCCGAACCTCCGACGCCTGCGGCCTTGCTCCAGCAGGTGGCGACGATGGGCTCCGGCGCGGTCTGGTTGAGGACGACGTGCTGGCTCGCGCCGCGCTGGACGTTGCCCTCGCCGCCGTTGTCGCAGACGAACAGAGCGCCTTCGCGCGTAAAACCTTTCTGCCACGGCCGCCAGGCGTTGGCTTGGAGGAGGTTCTCGCCGTCGGCCTTCAGGAGTTCCATGGCCACGTCGGCAGCGGCGGAGGTGCCGGCGGCGACCAGGATCGCTGCTGCGAGGATACGCGTTCGGCTTGACATGGGCTCGCCCTTCTGGGCTCGCGCCGGGCAAGCCCGGCGGCTAACCGCGTTTCGGTGCGATTTCGGACGCGCCGGGCAAGCCCGGCGGCTAACTGCGTTTCGGTGCGATTTCGGACACGCCGGGCAAGCCCGGCGGCTAACCGCGTTCGGTGCGCTTTCGGGCCTTGTGCCGGTTCATCTTACCAAGGTCGCGTAGGCAGCGGCGCGATATTTCCATGACACGCGCAGTTGCCGGTCGTAGAATGAGGGTGGACCGAAGGATCCGGGCCGGGAGAGTTGCCCGCATGAAACGTTTCGCCCTCATTCTGTTGGCGTCGGCGATGGCGTCTGTTGCCGCGGCGGCCGAGGTGCGGCCGGTCGGCCGCGAGCAGGCCCTCGCGCAACTCGATTTCCGCGAGGTCATCCGGTCGGCCAAGGACCGGGTCTTCCCGGCGGTCGTTTACATCAAGGTCCTCCAGGAGAGCCACGAGTCCGGCAAGAAGATCAGCCGCGAGGTGGCCGGCAGCGGCGTCATCATCTCCCCGGAAGGCGAAGTCCTGACCAACTGGCACGTGGTGCACAAGGCGGTCGAGGTCCGGTGCCTGCTGTACGACGGCCGGGCCTTCAGCGCCAAGGTCGTCGGCACGGACAAGGACACGGACCTGGCGCTGGTGAAACTCGAGATTCCCGCCGACACCGAGACGATTCCGCACGCCAAGCTGGGCAACTCGAGCGTCCTCAAGGAGGGCGACTTCGTCATGGCGATGGGCGCCCCGTGGGGCATGTCGCGAAGCGTCTCGATCGGCATCGTCTCGTGCACGCGCCGGTTCCTGCCCGGGAACAGCGAGTACAGCCTGTGGATTCAGACCGACGCCGCCATCAGCCCCGGCAACTCGGGCGGCCCGCTCGTCAACACCGATGGCCAAGTGGTCGGCGTCAACACGCGGGGCATACTCTTCGGCGGCGACATGGGGTTTGCCGTACCGTCGGAGACGATCCGGCACATCGTGGACCAGATTCGCGAGTCGGGCAGGGTGAACTGGTCGTGGACGGGGCTGCAACTCCAGCCGCTCAGGGATTTCGGCCGAAACACCTACTTCGAAGGCAAAGACGGTGTGATCGTCGCCGAGACCGATCCCGACAGCCCCGCCCGCAAGGCGGGCCTGCTGGCGCGCGACCGTATCCTGAAGATCGGCGGCCAGGCCGTGGCCGCCCTGACCGAAGAAGACCTGCCGGCCGTCCGGCGTCAGATCGGCCTGCTGCCGAAGAACAAGCCCGTGCGGGTCGACTTCCTCCGCGGCGGAAAGGCGATGAGCGTCCGCCTCGTGTCCCGCGAAAAGGGCAAGGTCGAAGGCGACCGACTCGATTGCCCGCGATGGGACTTCACCGTCCGCGAGATCAACAAGTTCGACACGCCCGAACTGTACTTTCACCGCAACAAGGGGGTGTTCATCTATGGCGTCAAGCAGCCGGGCAACGCCTCCGCCGCCGGCCTGCGCCGCCTGGACATCCTCCTGAAAATCGACGGCAAAGAGGTCACGACGCTCGACGACGTCAAGAAACTGCACAAGGCCGCAATCGAGACCATCGACACACGGCACCGGATCATCGTGACCGTCCTTCGCAACGGCCTCGTGCGGCAGGCGGTGCTGGATTATCTGAGGGACTTTGAGAAAGACTGACGGCCGTCACTGGTCACTTGTGAAGGACGGGACATGCGGGTCCGGCTTCCCCTCGCGGTTGCAGTTCTTCTTGTGCTGGCAGGGTGTGGCCCCACGAGGACGGCGGTCGAGAAGCAGGCGGCGGTGGCGGATGCCCTGGCGCCGTCGCTGGTGCGCGTCCTGTACACGCTCCGCTACGACAAGGGCGACGAGCCGGACGCCGGCACCATGGAACTCAAAGAGGAGCGGCCATGGGCGATGGGCGGTTTTCTCGTTGCCCCTGACGAGGTGGTGGCGCCCGACCCGCAGGTGCATCCGCGGTTCATCGAGCGCATTACCGTGCGGCTGGGCGATGACGTGGTGCCTGCGCGGCTCGCGGGATGGGGCAAGCGGCACAACGCGGTCCGGATTCGCCTCGATGCGCCGCTTGAAGCGGGGGCGCCGCTCGCCTTCGACGCCTCCAAAAAACCGCCGTATCTGGGCGTCACGTACGCCGAGAGAGGCGCGACGTGGCGGACAACGGTCAAGCCGTTTGCGCCGCCGGTGTCGATCAGTGAGACCGGCAGGCGGTACCGGCCCACTTTGCGGAATGTCCTGATCGTCGATACGGAGGGAACGCCGGTCGGTCTGTCGGTCAACGGCGAAATCCCGGCCGACGATTCCTGGAAGGGATCGCCGCTCGACTGGCCGTTCTACACGGCCGAGCAGCGCACCAGGATGCTCGCGGACACCAAGAAGCGATGCGAGCGGGCCCTGCCGCGCGTCACGTTCCACCTCCGCAGCCCCAAGCGTGTGGCAGGCGACCGATACGGCGGGCGTGACGAGATTGACACCGCGACCGAGATCCACGCCACCGGCCTGCTGCTTGAGGGCGGGCGGATCCTTGTGTTCGCCGAACTCAAGCCCAAGGTGACGGCGCGGCTGGAGGGCATAGCGGTGCATGCAGCGGGCGGCGGCGGCAAGACGGTTCCCGCGAAGTTCGTCGGCTCACTGGCCACCTACGGGTGCCTGGTGGCCGAACTCGAAAAGCCGCTCGTTGGGGCGGTTGCGCTGTCGGAGGCGCCGGTCCGCGACCTGCGGCAAAAACTGTTGCCGGTGATCGACATCCGCCAGCACGGCGAGAACCGGACGGCGTATTTCAACCACGGGCGTTTCGACCGGTTGAGCCTCGGCTGGCGCGGCCAGTTGTACCTGGACTCGCTGGATCGCGACCAACACGTTTTCGCCTTCGACCCGGCGGGCTCGCTGGTGGCGATGCCGCTGCCGAGGCGCCAGAAGGTGGCGGTCGAGCGGCGCTGGTCGTCGGTCCGCCCGAGGCTGGTGCCGGTGGCGCGGGTTCGGAACATCCTGGCGAACCTTGCGAAACACACCGACGCCAGCAACGTGCCGTTGAGCGAGGCCACCGAGCAGCGGCTGGCGTGGCTGGGGGTGATCCTTCAGCCGCTCGGCCGCGACCTTGCCCGCGCCAACGGCGTGGCCCAGTGGACGAAGGACGGCGAGAGCGGCGCGATCGTTTCGTACGTGTATCCGGACTCACCCGCCGCCAAGGCGGGCGTGGCGGCGGGCGTCATTCTGCTGAGGCTCCGGGCCGAGGGACAGGTCGAGCCGCTGGAGGTCCAACTCGAGGACCATTACGATCGCGGGCCGTTCCCGTGGGACCAGATGGACGAGGTCCCGGAGACGTATTACGACCGCATCCCCCCGCCGTGGCAGTCGGCCGAGAACAGTTTTACGCGGGCGCTGACGGACCTGGGATTCGGCAGGCGCTACCAGGCGGAGTTCTTCATCGACGGCCGCATCGTCACGAAACGGTTCGAGGTGACGCCGATGCCGACGCACTACGAGTCGGCCGGGCGGCACAAGGCGGCGGCGCTCGGCCTGACGGTGCGGGACCTGACGTACGAGGTCCGCCGGTATTTCCAGAAGCACGAAGGGGAGCCGGGCATCATCGTGTCGAGGGTCGAGCCGGGCAGCAAGGCGTCGGTGGCGGGCATCAAACCGTACGAGATCGTCACGCACGTCAACGCTCGGCCGGTGGCCGACGTCAAAGGATTCGCCAAGGCGGTGGCCACTGCCGGCGGCGAACTGCGCCTCTCGGTCAAACGGATGATGCAGGGCCGCGTCGTGAAGATGAGCATGACGCCCGAATCCGATCCGCGACCGTAAGGGAGCGGGCGCTAGGCGCGCTGGTGCGGCTGGTAGATGCAAAACGGCTCTTCAGCGAGGTAGTCGCCGGTCATTGCGAAGGCGCGGGCGCGGCAGCCGCCGCAGATGCGCCGGTACTCGCAGATGCCGCACTTGCCGCCGTAGGCGTCCACGTTGCGCACCTGAAGGAAGACCTCCGAGGTTTCCCATATCTTCTTGAAATCGAGGTTTTCCTTCTTCAGGTCGCCGCATTCGATCTCCAGGAAGCCGCATATCTGGACCACCCCGACGTGCGAGATGAAGGCGAACGCCTTGCCGCCGAGGCATCCGTTGGCGCCGCGGGCCTTGGGGTTCCGCTGTCTGAGGATTCGCGCGTAGTGCGGGGCGCAGGTGACGCGGATGGCGATGTCGGGCTTTGCGTGCTGCTCGGCGAGCCACTCGAGGGTCTGCTCGTACTGGCGGGGCGAGATCTCCTGGCCGGCGAGTTCCTTGCCGCGGCCGGTTGGGACGAGCAGGAAGGGGTTGAAGACGGAGGCGCCGAGTCGGACGGCCAGGTCGCGGATGGCTTCGACTTGGTCGCGGTTGTGCCGTGTGATCGTGGTGTTGATCTGGAAATCGAGGCCGCCGCGCACGGCCGCCTCGGTGGCCTTGACGGCCGAGGCGAACGCACCGGCGACGCCGCGAAACGCGTCGTGCGTCTCGGCGGTGGCCCCGTCGATGGAGATGGAGATGCAGCGGATGCCCGATGCCTTCATCCGGGCGACGGCCTCGTCATCGACCATCATGCCGCACGGCGCCATGACGACGCCGAGGCCGAGGCCGTCGGCGCAGGCGGCCAGTTCGTAGATGTCGTCGCGGAGCATGGGTTCGCCGCCCGTCAGGATGATGGTGGGCCGGGAGAAGGAGGCGATGTTTTCAAGGAGTCGCACGCCCTCGTCGGTGGTAAGTTCGCCCTCGTACGGCTGGTTCCGTGCGCCCGCGCGGCAGTGTTTGCAGGCCAGCGGGCAGGAGCGCGTAACCTCCCACGCGATGAGGCGGGGGAGAAAGGCGTGGCGGGCTGTGTCGAATTCGGCTTTTTTCACGGGGTCCCTCAACGCGCCGGGCAAGCCCGGCGGCTAACAGTTACTCGCCGCGGTCGGGCGGCGCGCACGGGGTATCGGGCGCATCGGCGGCGATGGCGATCTCCTCGTCCGTGAGGTAGCAGGCCGGGTCGGGGGCCCAGAGGTCTCCGGTGGCGGCCTCGGCCCGGACGCGGAAGTTCCCGCCGCACAC
>CAZIJC010000196.1:0-7919 GCA_964539385.1 uncultured Anaerolineales bacterium
AACAAAATCCGGGGAGGGCGAAAAAGTAGTTAGAGTTCTAACAATCGGGCCCAAACCGGCAACGGATTTGAACGCAGAGCACGCGGAGGGCACGGAGAGAACGCAGAGAACGGCGTCAATCGGGGTAACGGCAAACAGCCCTTTTAGCCGCGACCCGAGGGGGAGCGCGTAGTTGCAAGGCCGAATGACAAATGCCAAATGACAAAGGCGAACGGCAACGGCTTTGAACGGGAGAGAAGGGGTGTGTCATCAATGGCGCGAGCCATGCCGGAAGCGCACCCGCCCGCCGCCCGGCGGGCAAGTTTTCGAACCGCGTCCGACTTGACAGAGACTTGCTCATAGATGGGTAGACCCCGAAAATTCCACCGGCGCTTTGCCGATGTTTCTTGTCTACTTCTTCCCGTCTCCGGGCTTGGGTTCAAGCACCTTGGCCACGGCCGCCCTATTCGCCTCGGTGTCCGCCAGAATCTTGAGCACTTCCATCCCCCGGGGCTTCAAGCCTCTCAGGAAGAAGATGTAGGAACTGCCCACCTTGGGCGCCACTTCCTTGTCCGGGATAGAGCGCACCCGGTAGTCGAGCGACAGTTTCTTTTTTTTCGTCTCACCTTTCAGCAACCGGGAGATCTCTATTTCCGCCGTGTAGTCTGCTGTGCCTGGCGCCGTAGGATCGCCCACCGTCACGGTGGTGATGGTTGCGACGGCTATAATCCCGGCATTCTTGGCGGCGACATCGAGGCTGACCTTACTTCCAGGCAAGGCCTCCTCCTGTTTACCAGGAGCGGCAGGCGACTTGTCCCCAGACTTTGCGGCAAACATCTTACAACCTCCCAGGAGCACTACCAGTGCAGCGAAAACCAGGGCTTTGGTCAAGCTTAACTTTTCCATTTTGTGCCTCCCATTTCACTGGCCCCAAAAACGGTTAATAAAAGCGCCTTCCGCCAAGCGCATCTTATACATTATACAGACTTACCCGGAGAAGCCCAGCCCGAAACCACCGCGTTAAGTCTTACTACTGATCCTTGTTAGCGTTGGCATCAATGTTGATGTCCGCCTCTGCCGCCCCCGTTACATCAGCCACCTTCGGCTTGCTGATTTTCAGGTCCGTGGCTGTTGTCGAATAGGAGTTGTTAACTCCCTGCCAGTCATTGGCCACCGTGCCGGTGTTGTCCACCCTCTTGACGGTAATAGTCTGGTAAACGTCCAACATACCGGCCGTCACCCACGTGCCGTCTCGGAGGACCTCGACAGTATACGTGAATTTCTTCTCCTGCATGATGTAGTCACCCACGGCCGAGGGCGCAGTATCCAGCCTAGTTCCGGAATTGTCGTAGCTGTACATCTTCTTCGTGGCGCTCGGTGTGGCATCATCGAAGTCGGGGCTCGTATCGTCTTTGGGTGCAAGAATTCCATTCACAGTCCTGTTAGTTACATTCCACTGATCTCCATTCTTGGCCACGTACCAACTCCGGTCACTGTAACAACGTTTCCAACGAAACTGCAAACCGGCGGGATTCGCGGGGACTATGACAGTTCCGACCATCTCACTGGCACAGATGTAGCAATTATCCTTGAAAGGCGGATCCGTCCTACCCGTACCCATTGGAAGTTCGCCGAGGTCGTGGGTTCCCGAAGCTGCGACAGCGGAGTCATGCTTGTCGTTTTCGTCAGCCTCCGAGATCTGATCGGTTGTCCGCAATTCCAGTGACACAACGATCTTCTCCACCTTGGCCGACCAATGCGGCGGCGTTCCCGCCCCGGCACCACCTCCGCCCTTCAGGTTCCCTTCGCACTTCATGGGGAACTGGCCCGCCGTGCCGGCCTCCGCCTCCGTCGCCGACACCTTGATGCGTTCCACAGTGTTCTTGTTTTCAACGTTCTTGTCGATTGTCAGCCCTTCGGGGTCTCTCTCGATATCCACCCACGTGCCGTCCGGAAATGTCGTGAATTGCTTGCCCAAGGGCGGCAGGAAGGTCTTCGAGATGATCTTGAACTTGCCTCCGCCAATCGGATCAAACCCTTCTGGAGTTGAAGGCTCCAGATTCTCATCGGGATTGTCAATCTTGTTTGCTTTATCACCCACATTGCTCACCGGCTTGGGTTTCTTCTCTTTCAGTCTTTGAGTTTGCTCCGGCTGTTCGGCCGCCAGGCAGAACGAGGTTGCCGAGCCAAGCACTACGGCCAGGCCCAGGAGGGCCACAATCCTCAACCCGTGCTGAGGCATGATATTCTCCTTTGCTCGCCCTTTACTTGCCCTTGTTTACGTAATCCTTGGCGTACTCCTCCAGGTAATAGTTCGCCAAGTCCTTGTAAGACCCCGATTTTTCAGGGAAGGTCCTGAGAAGTTCCACCCCTTCCGCCAGGCGGCCTTGCTTCACAAGATCTTGTGCCAGGACAATCCGGGCCTTGTAGGTGTGTTCGTTCTGCTGCGGCGAGCGGACGAGGGCTGCGAGGAGGCTTCGGGCCCGCGCCTGTGCCTTAGGATCGGCCATTTCGAGCGCTAAGTTTCCCGCACAGTAAGCCGCCCGGCACTGCGTGTAGGTCATCGGGCGACCGGCGGCCACACCGGCAAGGACCTTCATGTACTCCGGCACCGCCTTGTCGCGCCCCTGGGTCCAATAGACGCCGGCGGCGTAGGCGAACTGCGGATACTGCCGCAGGGCGGGGGGGAGCAGCCCGAACTCGCCCCTGAGCATCCGCTGAGCCATCTTGCTCGCTTCACCAAACTGTTGCGTCACGTAGTAGAAATCCGTGAGGAGCACGGCCAACTTCTGGCGAGGGTCTTTATAGAGGGCCAGTTCCTGCGGATAGGCGTACAGGTACCCGTGCTCGGCGCCCCATTTGAGGCGGGAGTAGTCGTTCCACTCGCCCGCGGTGTCGAGCCGCCGCGTGGCCGGGTCGGAGTCCAGGATCTTCTTGTAGTGGGCCAGGGACTCGTCGTTGTCGCCGTCGACGAACGCCAGGAAGCCCAGGTACATGGCGCACTGCTCGGCCAGGTCGTCCAGGTACCACGGGCAGGTCTTGCGGTTGACGAGTTGGCCGGGCTCGATGGCGTTCTTCTCGACGTTGCCCCAGAAATCGACGCGCTTTTCCTTCCTTGGCGGAGTCGTCACCTTCGTGGCGGCCTCGCGGACGGCCAGTTTCTCGATGTTTAACGGCTTCTGGTTCCGGACCTCGTTCAGCCACGTCTCGGCCAGGAGGAACGCCCCGCGGGCGGCCTGGGGCGCCAGGTCGTGCTCCAGGGCGATGCGGCCCATCTCCACGGCCGCCTCGCCGCGATACAGGCCGTACGGGTCGGATTGGCGGAAGGCGTGCAGTTCGGGCTTCGCCTCGCCGGTCTTGCCCATGGCCACGAGGCACGTGGCCGCGTACAGGCGGGAGGCCTCGGCGTAGATCGTCTCCGGCCACTTCTTGACGATCTCCAGGTACACCTGCCGGGCCCGGGCGAACTTCTGCTGGACGCGGCGGAGGCGTTCGGCGTCGCGGTACCGGACGAACTCCTCGCCGTAGCGGGCGATGTCGGCCAGGCGCTCGGCCTTGGCCCGTTGCGCTTCGAGCCGGCGGATGACGTCCTTGATCTCCTCCGGGTAGTCGTAGCCGCGCTTGGCGTAGCGGAGGGCGAACCGGAACGACGCGACGGCCTTCTGGAAATCCTTGCGCGCGAGCAGCGCCCGGCCGCACCCCTCCGCCGCCAGGATGAGGTCCAGGCCCTCGGTCTGGCCGGCCATCCAGTCGAAGATCAGGAGGGCCTTGTACGGCTGGTCCGTGGCGAGGTAGGCGTTGCCGGCGGCGAGGTAACAGTCGGTCAGGTTGGCGTCGTAGGCGTCGCGCTTTTCGGCGAACGGCTCGGCCAGTTCCAGCGCGACCTTGGGCTGCTTCAGCGCCAGCGCCGCGCGGGCCAGGAGGCCTTCGAGGCGCGGGTCACGCTCTTCACCCAGCCCTTTGCGCGCCTGGACCAGGAGCCGTGCGGCCTGCTCGTGTTTGCCGGCATCAAGGAGTTTCCTGGCCTGGCCTACGGCCGCGTCCACGGCCCGGGCGCGTTGGGCGTCGCTGCCCGGCTGCGTGGGATCCCGGGCTGCTTGCCGGCCCTTCGCGGCGAGAGCGCACGGGGACCATTGCACAGGCCCAAGGCCCAAGGCAATGGACACAGCAACCGTGAGAGAAATGACGGCTACGTCCGACCGACGCGGTTCCCAGCGCATAAGCATCCCCCCACTTCGCACTCCATGATACCGCGCCCCCCGCCGGTTCCGTCAAGGATAAAAAGAAATCTTTTACGGTCCTAGACTTAAGGCTACAGCGCCACTTCGTGCGCGGCGGGTACGGGCCGCGCAAGACCGGCCGCCGGGGGCTCGAAAAGCGCACGGCCCGTACGGCCTACTCGATGCTTTTGAGGCTGAGGCGGCGGGCTTGGTCGGAGACCTCGCCACGGACGGCGGAAGCGAGGGATGCGATGGGTGAAGCCGGCAAGGACGCGCTCCGGGTGGGTTTCGATGGGTCGCTCAAGCTGGAGTTCCACGGCTCGAACGCCCCTACGCAGGGCGTTTTGGGCGGCATCATGGACTGGCAACGGCCGCATACCCCCTCCCCCGAGCAGGAAGAATGCTTGCTGATCTCGCGATCGGCGATAGACTTGTCAGAGAGGCCGACGGCGGTCGTCGGCCGAACGCCATCCGGGAAATCCCATCTCAAGAAGTACCGAGCCAAACTGATCACCCCCGAGGAGGACGCGTTGTGGAAACGCGGCGCCTCCCACCAGGGCTACCACTACCTCGGCTGCGCCAAGACCATGGCGCAGATCGGCAAAGCGTTTGCCGAGGCCATGCTGGAGATGGAGAAGAAGTGACCGTCTGGCTGGAAGGAGCGTGTGGCGTGAGGCGATCAGGATCCGATCAAGTGCACGGACTGTCCCGACGGAGGTTCTTGCAAACGGCCGGCGCGGCCGTGCCGCTGCTGTTCATGGGGTGTGCGAGCGACCCGCGGACGGGGGGTAGGGCGTTATCCGGCATTTCGGTCGCTGAGGTCTCAGCAGCCAATCCCGGCGGCAAGCCCAATGTGCTCTTCATTGTCGTCGACGACCTCAACGACTGGACGGGCTGTGTGGGAGGTCACCCGCAGGCGAAGACGCCCAATATCGACCAACTTGCGCGACGCGGGACTCTTTTCACGCGCGCTTACTGTCCGGCACCGGCCTGTCTGCCTTCGCGCGCGGCCACACTGACCGGGGTCGCACCATACCGATCGGGATGTTATGTGAACTCGCCGACGCAAACCTGGCAGGACATCCTGCTACCGACGGCAGACCCGTTGCCGGCTCACTTGCGAGCCAGCGGATACGAGACCGCCGGCGCCGGAAAGATCTTTCACCATTATCAGAATCATCCTGCTTCGTGGGACGATTTCTGGCCCAGCAAGAATCTGCAGTTTCCACCCACCCATGTACCCGCAAAGGAATACCAGCCGGCCTTCGACAGGAAGCCGCGAACCAAAAACTGGTACATGGATTTCAATTGGGGGCCCCTCGACAAGGCCGTCCAGGAGACCGGCGACTGGATGAGCATGAAGTTCGTTTCTCAAAAGCTTCAGGAGAAGCGCGACAAGCCCTTCTTTCTCGCTTGCGGCATCTATCGACCGCATGTCCCCTGGTTCGTGCCGCGGAAGTACTTCGACATGTTTCCGCTCGATGAGATTCAATTGCCGCCAGGAAAGGCCGACGACTACAGCGACATCCCGAAAAGCGCCCCACGCAACGGCCCTTGCGTCTACTACCGAGTTCTCGACGCGAACGGCTATCACCGGCAGGCTGTGCAGGCCTATCTGGCGAGCATTGCTTACGCCGACGACCTCGTCGGCCGGCTGTTGAAGAATCTCGACGAGAGCGGTCATGCCGACGACACCATCGTCGTCTTATGGTCCGATCACGGCTGGCACCTCGGCGAGAAGCTGACCTACCGCAAGTTCACACTGTGGGAAGAGGCGTGTCGCGTCCCCATGATCGTCGCCCTGCCGAAAAGTATGCAGGGCGACTACCGCCAGGGAGTCAGTTGCTCGCGGACGGTCAATCTTCTCGATCTGTACCCGACTCTCGTCGAACTGTGTGGGTTGAAAGTTCCGCGCCAGCGTCTTGACGGTCACAGCCTCGTGCCGCTGCTCAAGAACCCTGTGGCGGACTGGGAACATGGCTCTATCACGTCACACGGTTTCAAGAACGATTCGCTTCGCACCGAGCGTTGGCGACTGACGCGCTACGCCGATGGTTCCGAGGAACTGTACGACCACGACACCGATCCGTACGAATGGACGAACCTCGCCGGTGAGCCCGCTTACGGAGAGATTGTTGCAACGTTGCGTAAACGCCTGCCGCGCGATCCAACGCCTCAGGTTAAAACAAAACCCTTCGACTGGAGTGCGCATTCCAAGAAACATCACAAAGAGTTCCATGAAAAGAAGCTCATGGAGCGCATCAGAAGGGATTGAAATTGAGAACCTCAAGAGTCATTCAAATAGTGAGTTGTCACGCGGAAGGTGAAGTTGGCGATGTGATCGTCGGCGGAGTCGCGCCGCCGCCCGGCGACACGATCTGGGAGCAGCGTTGTTTCATCGAGAAGGATGATCGTCTGCGGCGCTTTGTGCTCAATGAGCCGCGCGGGGGCGTTTTTCGGCACGTCAATCTGTTGGTGCCGCCCAAGGATCCCCTTGCGCAGGTCGGCTGGATCATCATGGAGCCCGCTGATACGCCGCCGATGTCGGGGTCGAACTCGATCTGCGTGGCGACCGTGGTGCTCGACACTGGAATCGTTCCCATGGCCGAGCCGGAAACAGAGCTGCTGATGGAAGCGCCGGGCGGTTTGGTCAAAGCGCGGGCGCTCTGTCGTAATGGCAAGGCGGAGCGAATCACGATCACCAACGTGCCTTCGTTTGCTGACAAGCTCGCGGCGCCGCTGGAAGTGGAAGGACTCGGCACGCTCACGGTCGATACAGCCTATGGCGGCGACAGTTTCGTAATCGTCGATGCGAAAGCGTTGGGATTTGAAATCGTGCCGGACGAAGCCGCCGAGCTTGTGGCGACCGGCATGAAGATCACCGCCGCGGCCAACGAGCAGCTCGGATTTCAACACCCCGTACATCCCGAGTGGAAGCACATCTCGTTTTGCCAGTTCGCCGGCCCGCTTGCGGAGGAGAATGGCGAACTGGTGGGGCCGAACGCCGTGTGCGTACGCCCCGGCAAGATCGACCGGTCACCAACCGGCACAGGTTGTTCGGCTCGGATGGCGGTTCTGCATGCTCAGGGACGAATGCAGGCCGGGGGCCGTTATCGAGCGCGGTCGATCATTGGCTCCGAGTTCGAATGTGGAATCGACTCGTTGACCTCGCTGGGTAAAACGGATGCGATCGTGCCGACTTTTTCGGGCCGAGCGTGGATCACGGGGACGCATCAACTCCTGCTCGACCCTGACGACCCGTGGCCTGAAGGCTATCGGATCGCCGACACGTGGCCGGTCCTATGAAGGAAAAGACAATGCTCAAAAGAGACGGAATTACAGCCGCACTGTTACTTGTGTCCATCGTGACGACGTTGGCCGCCCTTTCTGCCGCGACCAATGCGACTGACGCCAAACCGGATGCAAAGAAAGAGACACACCAAAAAGTCCGCTTCGATCCCGTCATCAAGAACATCGAAGGCTGGACCGTTCACGTCGACCCGCAGATGCTCGAAGGCGAGCACGCCGAGGCGGGGGCCCGGGCGCTGACGATGCTCGCCAATCACTTGCAACGTATCGCAATACTCATGCCGGAAGACCGCCTCGAAAAGATTCGGAAAGTGGGGATCTGGATCGAACACGACCATCCCGACATCAATACGGAACCGGGACCGTACCACCCCAGCGTTGGCTGGCTCACCGCGCGAGGCTACGATGCCC
>CAZIJC010000197.1:0-7888 GCA_964539385.1 uncultured Anaerolineales bacterium
GAGCGTAAGCGAGCGGGTACCGTTCTCGCCACAGCAAAAGACTTACGTAAGACCGCTTAGCCGCCCGGTGCGCCGCCCGGTGCGCCGCCCGGTGCGCCGCCCGGTGCGCCGCCCGGTGCAGCCAAGCGGCTGCGGATGATGCGGGCCTGCTCGGCCATCTGGTTGGCCTCGTCGTCGCGCTTCAGTTTCTTCAGCAGGTCGGCGTACCCCTCATAGACGTCGGCCCGGACGTCGTCGTTCTTTCCGAGCCCGTCCTCGCCGGTCCTCAGTGCCGCCTTGTAAAACGTCTCGGCGTTCTCGAACTTCTCTTGCGCCTTGCAGGCGCCGGCGACGTCGGCCATGGCTTTGATCATCGCCGGCCGGTTCCAGATCTGGGTCTTGCGACGGATCTCGAGGACCTGGCGAAACAGCGTCTCCGACTCGGCCTGCTTGCCCTGGGCGGCGTAGACGGTGCCGAGGGTCCGCAGGCTGTCGGCGTACCCGTCACGCCGCGTACCGAAGATCTGCTTGCGGATAGCAAGGGCGCGGGTGGCGCTGTTCTCGGCATCGTCCAGTTTGCCCTGGTCCCGGTAGATCTGAGCCAGGTTATTCAGGACGATCGCTACCAGGGGCAAGGCTTGGGGACCCGTCTTTTCAGCAATGGCCAGTGACCGCGTGTAAAGGGGGACGGCCTCGTCAAACTTCTCCAGTTCCTTGTACCGGCCAGCCAGGTCGTTCAGCGCGGCGCCCACCGCGATGTGGTCGGCCCCGTAAGCCTTCTCTTGGACGGCCACCAACCGTTTGCCCGGCCCGATGGCATCGGCATGCTTGTCCTGAGTGGCATACGTCTGCATCAGTTTGAGAAGCGAGGCGGCGAGTCGCTCGTTCTTTTCGCCGAACCCTTCAGCCACCTTGACGGCTGCCATGAGTTCCGCTTCAGCCCTGGCATAATCCCGGCTCCTGAACGCCACCTCGGCGGCCGACATGTGGCCGGCCCATACGCTTTCCTGGGACGGCTTGGCGGGAGTCGGCGCGGTCGCCGCCGGAGCGGGCGCCGCCGGAGCGGGCGCCGCCGGAGCGGGTGCCGCCGGAGCAACCGGTGCGGGCGCCGCCGGTGCGGCCGGCGCCGTCTCAGCGCCCACCGCCTCTGCCGCCGGCGCCAGGAAGAACGCCGCAGCCAAGAGCATCATCAAGCACCGCATGCCACTCATCGTATCGTCCTCTCCGCAGGTCGGCAACCGAGTCGGTCCTGGAGACGGCTCAGCAGAACCCTTCACAGCCTTCGACGCAGGTCAGCGGAAAACATGCGCCGCCGCACGCTCACGCAAACGCGTCCGAATCCGCACCGTGTTGCCCGACGCGGTCGGCCCGCTCGCCGGCCTTGGCGGCCTCGTCGCCGCGGCCCATCTTGGCGAGCAGCGACGCGTACGCCTTCAGCAGCCGCGCCATGGTCGGGTGCTCCTCGCCCATCGTCCTGCCGAAGATCTCGACGGCCTGGCGCAAAAGCGGTTCCGCCTCGTCGTACCGCTGCTGCGTCTGGTACAGGCCGGCCAGGTTCGCCATGTTGACGGCCGTGTCGGGATGCTCCTGCCCGCGGGTCTCGACGGCCATGTCGAGCGCCCGATGCAAGAGCGTCTCGGCCTTATCGTAGCGCCGACGGGCCTGGTGCACGCGCGCGAGGTTGTTCAAGGCAACGCCCAGGCGCGGGTCATGCGGGCCGAACTCCTCGGCCGTCTGCGCCGCCGCCTCGAACATCCGTTGGGCCTCCCGGTGGTTCCGCAACCGCAGGAACTGCTTGCCGGACGCCGTGTACATCTGCCAGAGTTCCCGCTTGTTGACGGGCACGGCTGTGTCCTTGTTTTCGACCCCATACCACCTACTAGATTACCCAAAACGCCCGGTCTTCGCCAGTGGGGATAGGGTGCGGCGCGCACCGGCCTCCAACAACAACGCGCCGGACAAGTCCGGCGGCTAACGGTGGCACCTCGCACAGATCGGCGGATAACGGTGGCGCCTGGCCCGGGCCGTCACTCGCCGGCGCCGGCCGGCCGGTCCATACCGACGCGTACCGCGCCGCCATCGGCTTCACACACAACCCGGAAGCCGACGTTGAAAACCCGCTGCCAGGCCGGATAGGCCAACCGAAACGCCGACCGGCACCGCTTGGGATGGTCGAAGAACGACCCTCCGCGCACCACCTTGCGGCCGTCCGGTGCGGGGTCGTTTCGGCCGTCCTCGCGATACGGATACGCCCGGTAGGCCGTTCGCGTCCACTCGGCGGCGTTGCCGTGCATGTCGTAAAGGCCCCAGGCGTTGGGTTGGTAACTGCCGACGGTGGCAGTCACCCTTGCCACGTCGTCGAAACGGGTGTCGGCCAGGGCGGCGCCCTCGATGACCAGGTGCTCCAGCCCGCCGGTGACCTGCTTGCCGCCCTTCAGGAGGCCGCGGCTGAACGACGCATCGCCCATGTTCGCGTGTTTTGAGTAGTCGGCGTCGACGGGGCCGAAGGAGAACGCCTCCGCGCTGCCGGCCCCGCAGGCCCACTCCCACTGGGTCTCGGTGGGCAGGGTGAACTCCCGGCCGGTGCGCTCC
The DNA here is from genome assembly GCA_964539385.1 of uncultured Anaerolineales bacterium. Classification (GTDB taxonomy): domain Bacteria; phylum Planctomycetota; class Phycisphaerae; order FEN-1346; family FEN-1346; genus JAUVZF01. The sequence goes on from CAZIJC010000197.1 coordinate 2,572, forward strand.
GAGAGCCACCGGCAGAAGCCAAGCGCCTGGTGCCAGGAGACGCGGACGGCCGGCTGGGCCGGGCCGTCGAGCGGCAGGCCCTTGTCGTCCGGGCTGCCGTGACGCTTGGTGTAGTAGCCGGGGGAGAAGTCCGGGTCGAACCGCCGGAACTGGCGGTTGGTGACCTCGCAGGCCCCCATCCAGAACGGATTACGAATCTGGACCAGCCTGCACATGTACTCGTCGGGCTCGCCCTTCAGACTGCCGAAGACGAACTCGCCGGCGGGAATGCGGACCAGGCGTATCGTCACACCCCCGCCGAGGTCCACGGTCACCTCCCTTTGCGGACCCGCCTCGGCCTGCCGCCGGCGGGCCTCCTCGGCGCCGAACGGCCAGCCCTCCGCTGGCTCGGCATACGCCGCAAGCATTTCGGACACCGACCCAAGCGACCCAGAGGTATCGAACGTCGGCCGCGGCAAATCGGGGACCTCCTCCGGATCCTCCGTCGGCCCGCCGTACCGTTTTCTGAGTTCCATCCGCCGCTGGTGGGCACCGTCGGGAATCGGATACACGTCGCCCCACGTGCCGTGGCACGGCGCGTTCAGGTCGATCCACGTAACCAGCCGGTCCCAGGCCTCGGCGTCGAGGCGCACGCCCTGGTGCCGCTTGCGGAGCATCTGGACGAGCGGGCTCGTGTCGGCGTGGTATTCGCCCGGCACGAGAAGGCTCACGTCGTCCTCGATGCCGACGCGGCGGACGTAGGGGATGAGCGCTTCATAGGCAGGGGTGTACTTGAGCACGCCCCCCGTCGCCTTCTTCATCGTCGGATGCATCCGGGCCACGCCCAGGCCGCTGATGCGCCGGCCCTTGTAGCCGGGGACCTCGTCCGCCGGTCGCAGGTCCGGCCGGCCTTTCTCCACCCCGTTGTGGCAGCGGACGCAGCAGGCGTCGAGCACCGGCTGGACTTCCCTGGCGAAGTCAAAGCCGCGCGCCGGGCCGTACCACGGCGCGATGTCATCCGGCCGGCGGCCCATCGCCAGGGCCATCTGCGCGGTCGGCGCGTCCGAGAGGCGCTCGTGGCACCCGACGCACGACATCTCCTCGCCCGGCATGAGCGTCATCCAACTCCGCATCAACTGGACGGCCTTGCCCTCAGCATCGAGCGCCTGGACGGCGACCGGCGCGAGCGCCGGCACGCGGAACACGGCCGAGCCGTCGTCGCCCACCGGCACGGTGCCCAGAATCCGCATGACCTCCCACGGCCCGCCGTAGCCGATCTTGTCGGGCCCCGCCAACCCGCGGTAACCGTAGTGGTACGCCAGAACGCGCAGCCGCTTGATCGTGCCGCGCGGCACGCCCGACAGGCCCGGACCGGCGTAGATGTTGTGCAGATACACCACGCCGTCCGTGCGCTCGGCGTCCATCCTGCCGGGCAGGACGGGCGGCTTGCGGCGTCGGGCAAGCGGCACGGGTTCGAGCAGGGCGCAGCCGGCCTCCTCGCGCACGAGCACCATGTTGTCGAACACGTCCACGAGGTAGATGCCCCATGCGTGCTTCGTTGTGGGCTGGCACGCCACAAGGAAATACTTGCCGCTTGTTTCAGGCCGGCCGTCGCGTCCCAGCGGCCAGGGATGCAGGAACTTCGGCCAGTCCCGGTCAACGAGGTTATCGCGGATGGCGGTCCGGATGGGCCGGCCGCGGCGCGGAATCTCGTGGACGATGCCGTCGGTCTCCTGCCACCCGCGGCCCGTGTCGATGACGACAAGCCGCCCCATGCGATGGACGCCGTGATAGCCGCTCAGGATGCTTACGAGTCCGTCGCGGCGCCCGGGGATCGGCCGCGGAAAGTACAGCGAGTTCGGAAACCACGAGTTGCTGCCGTAGACGGCCCGCTGGCCCGAGCCGTCGGGGTTCATCACCATCAACTGCCGCAGAAAGATGTGGCTGATGCCCGTGTAGTCCCAGCGGTGGTACAGGACCTGGCCGTCGTTCAAGACGGCCGGGTGAAAGTTGTGGTCCTGGTCGAAGCACAGTTGCCGCATGCCCGACCCGTCGGCGTTCATCACGTACAGGTTGCTGACCCACTTCTTGCCGTGCCAGCACGGGACGGATTGGTACGACGCGGTGCTGCCGAAGACGATGCGGCCGTCGGGCAGGTAACAGGCGTCGAAACAGTCGACGTCCTTGGGCGTCTGCGAGACCTGCCGCAGGCCGGTCCCGTCGGTGCAGATCTCCCAGATCTTCCAGTTCTCGCGGTCGCTCCGGGTCAGCAGCAGGCGGTCGGCGTGCCAGTGGAGGTCCACTTCGCCGACGTAGCCGCCGCCCGTCGGCCGGTGGAACGTCCGAAGGTTGCCGTCCGGACGGACCGGCGACAGGACGGCGATCTCGTTGTCCCATCCGTCTCGCTTCAGCGACGAGTTGCACTCGTGGTTCGACGGGAACCCGAGGAACGTGCGGTCCCTGCCCTGGACCTTACGTTTGACGATGAGAAGTTGGTCGAAATCCAGGAGCGGGTTCGCCAGCAAGGCCTCGCGCTGAAGGTTGCGGAACTCGCGTGCGGCCTCGGCCGCCGGACGGTTCGTCGCCCTCCGGAGCGCATCGAGGCGGGCAAGGAACGTCGCGCCGTCGGGATACCGGTCGCCGAACGTCTCAGTCAGGTCCGCTACGGCCAGACGCAGGGCCTCAAAGTCGGGCCGCGCGGCGGCGCAGCGGCCCTGCGGCAGCAGAATCACCGCCAGAGCCGCGGCCACAATCAGGGCGAATCTCTTGCGCCGAGTCATACCGCGTGCCACAGGAACCCCAGTGGTTGAACACGTTCCCGCAACCGATATTATCGCCAAAAGCAGACGGCGGCCAGCGCCAACCGGCACGCCCGCGTCACTGCGCCGTTTTTCATTGCCGCCGCAGGCCTGCGGGCCTATAGTTTCCCGCCGGAGCGAGAAGCCACAGACCTCTGTTGGGCGGGGGCACGTCATGGCGAAACTGGCAAGCGACAGGTGGGCGCGCAAGCACCTCCTGGGCCTCGAGGACGCCACGGCCGACGAGATCCTGGCCGTCCTCGACACGGCCAACGAGTTTTTCCCGTGCTGCACCGGCCGCCGGCCCGCGCCGCGCCTGCTCGAAGGCCGGACCATCCTGAACCTCTTCTGCGAGGATTCCACGCGGACGCGGACCTCCTTCACGTTCGCCGGCGAACGCCTCGGCGCCCGCGTCTGCCAGTTCCACGCCGCCACCAGCAGCCTCAACAAGAAGGAATCGCTTGCCGACACGGTCCGCAACGTCGACGCGATGGGCCTGGACGCCATTGTCATCCGCCACCAGCAGCGCGGGGCGCCGCAGCGGGTGGCCGAATGCGTCGGTTGCTCGGTCCTCAGCGCCGGCGACGACGCCTACGAGCACCCCACCCAGGCGCTCCTGGACATGCTCGCCGTCCGCCGCAAGACCGGACGGTTCGAGGGCCTGACCCTTGCCTTCGTCGGCGACGTGCGGCACAGCCGCGTCGCACGGTCGAACCTGTTCGGCTGGTCGAAGTTCGCAAACCGCGTCGTCTTCGTCGGGCCGCAGGTCTTCACCCACGACCTGGATGTGGACGTCGAGGTCACGGAGGATTTCGACGCCGTCCTGCCCGAGTGCGACGTCATCATGATGCTCCGCGTCCAGTTCGAGCGGCACGAGCACCTGGCGTTCGACATCGACGACTACATCCGCGGCTACCAGTTGACGCTCGCGCGGCTGGCGAAGGCCAAACCGGGGGCGCTGGTCCTGCATCCGGGGCCCGTCAACCGCGGCATCGAACTCGTCAACGAGGTCGCCGACGGGCCGCAGAGCCTCATCCTGTACCAGGCGACGTGCGGCGTGGCCGTGCGGATGGCGGCGCTGAGCCTGTGCATCGCCGCACTCGACGCCGAACGTGACGCCAGTTAGCCGCCGCGCTTGCGCGGCGCGTGCCGTTTATAGCAGGCAACACCCAATGACCCGCATACTCCTGACCGGCGGCCGCATCATCGACCCCGCCTGCGGACGCGACGCGCCGGGCGACCTGCTCATCGAAGACGACCGCATCGCCGCCGTCGGCGACGTGGGCGCCGGCACCGAGGCCGGCACGGTTCTGGACTGCGCGGGCCTGCTCGTCGTCCCCGGCCTGATCGACCTGCACGTCCATCTGCGTGAGGCCCCGTTTTCGGAAACCGGCGACGATTTCGCCGAGACCGTGGCCAGCGGGGCGGCGGCGGCGGTGGCGGGCGGGTTCACGACCGTCTGCGCCATGCCCAACACCACCCCGCCCCTCGACTCGGCCGACGCCGTCGCTTGGTACATCGAGCGCGCCCGCGAGGCCAACCTCGCCCGTGTGCTGCCGGTTGGGTGCATGACGCGCGGCCGCCGCGGCCGCGTCGTGGCCAACCTGGCGGCTATGCGCGACGCCGGCGCGTGCGCTTTCAGCGACGACGGCTCCGACGTGGCCGACGACGAGGTGTTCGAGGAGGCCCTTCGCGAGGCCGCCCGGATCGAGATGCCCGTCTTCTGCCACTGCGAAAACGCGGCGCTGGCGGCGGGCGGCGTCATGCACGATTCGCCCCTCGCGACGGCCCTCGGGCTGCCCGGCCTCTCGCGCGGAGCCGAGGACGTGGCCGTGGCGCGGGCCTGCGAGGCCGCAAGCCGCACAGGCTGCCGCGTCCACATCCAGCACGTCTCGACCGAGGGGGCGGTCCAGACCGTCCGACGGGCCAAGGCCGACGGGGCGCCCGTCACGGCCGAGGCCACGCCGCACCATCTGACGCTTACGGTGGACGCGCTGGCCGGCCGCAACACCGTTTTCAAGGTCAACCCGCCGCTTCGCAGCGCCCACGACACCGGCGCCGTGCTGGCCGGCGTCCGCGACGGCGCCATCGATTGCCTGGCGACCGACCACGCTCCCCACACGGCCGAGGCGAAGGCCGGGCGTCTGGGGGAAGCCGCATTCGGCATGATCGGCCTGGAGTCGGCCCTGGGCGTTTACGCCACCGCACTCGTCGAGACGCCGCTGATGACGTGGCCGGAACTCATCCAGCGCATGACGGCGGCCCCGGCGCGCGTCCTGGGGCTCGACGCCGGCACGCTGGCCCCCGGCGCGCGCGCCGACGTAACGGTCATCGATCCGGCAGCGCGGTGGACGATCGACCCCGAGCGGTTCGCATCGAAGGCGCGGAACTGCCCGTTCGCCGGCCGCGAGGTCACGGGCCGGGTGGTGCGGACGCTTGTCGGCGGGAGGATTGTTTACGAGGCGGCGCAGTAGCATCGGCAGGCTAAGCAGGGTCAGGTAAGTCTTTTGCCGTCGGGTGCCATGCCCACGTTTGCGTGT
>CAZIJC010000198.1:0-7864 GCA_964539385.1 uncultured Anaerolineales bacterium
GCGCCCAGGCTGCCGTTTCCGATGGGCATCGCCTCGGTCATCCATTTCTTGGCGGGCGCGCGGTGCCAGAGGACGGCCGCCGCCGGCACCGGAGGCTCCACCGCCCCGGCTGTGATTGCCGCCAGAAGAAAGCACGTTGCCGCCGAGATCACGCGTTTCCTCATGTGGGTCTCCTCGCCGGGCGCGCCGGCACATTCCGCAACCGCAAGATGATACGCTTTCGGGATTCCCTTTGCCACGCTCCTCGCGATTCGGGCAGCAGTGCCGCTTTCATTCGTGCTCCTTTCGGTTCAGTGAACCGGCAGCCGGTGCCTCACAGTTCCCAACCCTTGCGGTACTCGTCGCGCCGGAGGTACTGGTTGGCGCCGGGGACGTTGGTGATCTTCATGTTCTTCTCGTCCCACAGGAGCCGCGTGTTCAGGCGGATGGCGATGTTGCCAAGGCAGATGGCTTCCGACAGGTGTTGGGCGTTCTGGAAGTTGCCGCGCGAGGGCTTGCCGCCGCGGAACGCGCGGATCCATTCGTCTTCGATGCCGAGGATGGGAACATCGGGCGTTCTGATGGCCGCCGCCTCGCGCATCTTCTTGTCGGGGAGAATGCGGGGCTTGCTGTAGAAATAACCGGCAAGGATCTTGCCCTCGTCGCCGACGAACATCACGCCGCTCTCGGGCATCTGCCCGCCGGTTTCGATCAACTCCTCGGGCGTGCGCGGCCTCATGCCGCCGTCGTACCAGAACACCTCGCACGGCGGCATCTTGCCGCGCGCGGGGAAAGCGAACCGGACGGTGCTGGCGTGCGGAAACGAGACGCCGTTCTTCACCGGCCCGCTCCGGTAGCCGCGAACCGCGCAGGTGAAACTGGCGCACCCCTCGGCGCTGGTTGGGGCGCCAAGGTCCATGATCCTCCAGTCCATCCACAGGCCGTAGTTGCCCATGTCGGCCAGGCAGCCGCCGCCGAAATCGTACCAGCCGCGGTACACGGCGTGGGTGTAGGCGGGCGAGTACGGCCGATGCGGCACCGGACCGAGCCACAGGTCCCAGTCGAAGCCTTTGGGGACCGGCGGGTTATCGGTCGGCAGGTGGGGGGAGCCCTGCGGCCAGATGGGCTTGTAGAGCCAGCGATGCACTTCACGGACCGGGCCGATCGCGCCTTGCCTGATCCACTCCCGGATGGTGTAGATCGCCTGGGACTCACGCCAGGCGTGCAGGTGGGTGGCCCGTCCGGTCTTTCGAGCCGTATCGACGGCCAATCGGGTTTCGTACAGGACGTTTGAAATCGGCTTATGCGTCGCGGCATGCTTGCCCTTTTTCATGGCGGCAATGGCGATGGTCGCGTGCAGGTGGTCGGGCGTCACGATGTGGACGGCATCGAGGTCGGTCTCTTTCTGGAGCAACTCGCGAAAGTCCGCATAGGCCGCGCAGCCCTTGTACGTTCCGGAAGACGCGCTCCGCCGATAGAACGCCTCAACGGTCTCGCGCCCGACCTCTCGGCCGCCGCGAATCCCCGGGGCGCCTGCTTTCCCACGTCCCCAGCCTATGTAGTCGCTGCTTTCCGTGTTTGGATCACAGACAGCGACCACCTGGACGTCCGAACGCCGCAGCAGCGGCTGCAGCATCCGCAGTCCCTGAAACCCCATGCCGATGCAGGCCAGGTTGAGCCTGTCGCCGGGGGCAACATGGCTGGGTCCGCCCAGCACATGGCGTGGTACAACACCGAACGCAACCGTGGTTGAGGCCGCGGCCTTTATGAAGGCCCGACGATTCATGGCTTGCCTGGGTTCCATGTGTCACCTCCTTGGCGTTCTCCTCATGATCCGGGGCGTGGCAAGCCGCGCTTGCCTTCGCTCAACGAATAGAGTATCAGAGAGCGTGGCTTTCATTATCCCTGTGAACCCGCACAAGGCAACTGCTCTATGCCGGGAATCGCGGACGGATCCAAGGCAATAGACGGAGGCGGGCCGTGTGCCACTGACGTGAGGAGGGCAATCCATGCCTGACACGCCAATCGATCGACGCGGCTTTCTGGGGAAACTGGGCCTCGGTTCGTTGGGGGCGACGATGGCAGGCAACTTCGCCACGCACGCCCTTGCCGCCGGCCCGCCGAAGAGCCGGCAGAAGTGGAAACCTGTCTCCGACCGCAAGATCCGTTTCGGAATCGTCGGTTACGGCGTGTGCCGCTTCGGGGCCCAGTTCGGATTTCAGAATCATCCGAACGTCCGGATCGTGGCCGTCAGCGACCTGGTTCCCGACCGCCGCGCGGGCCTCATGAAGGCCTGCCGGTGCGAGAAATCGTACGAGTCGCTCGAGGTCCTCGTCACCGACCCCAAGATCGAGGCCGTGTTCGTCGCCACGGATGCCCCGAGCCACGCGCGGCACTGCATGGAAGTCCTCAAGCACGGCAAGCACGTGATGACGGCGGTTCCCGCCACGTGGGGGTCCATCGAGGATGCCGAGCAACTCGTCGAGACCGTCAAGAAGACCGGCCTCAAGTACATGATGGCCGAGACCAGTTGCTACCGGGCCGACTGCCACGCCATGCGCGAGATCTACCGGGCCGGAGGTTTCGGCCGACTGGTCTACTCCGAGGGCGAGTACTACCACTACACCGCCAAGCCGATCGATTCGTTCAAGGGCTGGCGGATCGGCTCGCCCCCGCTCTGGTATCCGACCCACTCGACGGCCTATTACGTGGGCGTGACCGGCAAGCGGTTTACGTCTGTCTCCTGCGCGGGCTTCCGCGGGAACTTCCCCTCCATTCAGCCCGGCGCCAACAGGTACAACAACCCCTTCTCCGACGAGATCGCCCTGCTGCGGACCAGTGAAGGCGGCGCGTCCCGCATGTCGAAGCTCAGGGCCGTGCGCGGACGCATCGTCGAGACGGGCCGCGTCTTCGGCGAACGCGGGTGGATGGACGGCACCGGCTACCACGGCGTGGCGAAGGACCTGCCCGACACGGCGCGCCCGCCCCTGCCGCCCGGCGTGCCTGGGGGCGGGCACGGCGGCTCCCACGGGCTTCTGGCCGATGAGTTCGTCACCGCCATCCTGAAGGATCGCGATCCGCTGGTCAACATCTACGAGGCCCTGGCCATGACCGTCCCGGGCATCGTTGCCCACCAGTCGGCGCTGAAAGACGGGGAGACGCTCAAGGTTCCGCAGTACGACGCGGCAAAGGCCTGAGGCAGGAGAAGGCCCATGGCGTGCTTGTAGCGACAATCTTCCGGAGCCGGACGTTCCGGCCGTTGATCACTTCTTCAAGTCGCCGAGCGTTTTCGACGCCTTGCCGGCGACCGTCTTGTTCTTGCTCTTGCGGAGTTCCTCTGCCATTGCCTTCACTTCCGCAGGATGTTTCTTGCGGAGGTCCCAGAGGATGTTTGCGGCGGCCATTTCGGCCTCGGCCCGCAGCGCGGGATCGGCCATGTATTGCTTCAACATATTCAGCGATTCAAGTGTTGGGGCATTCTGGAGGCCGCTGACGACCTGTTTCTTCTCATCGGTGCGCTGGGCCAGCCCCATCGCCGTCTTCAGCATTTGCGTTCGCTGGGCACCGGTCAGGCGGGCCGTCTTCAGACCCGCGATGCGGATGTACCCCTTCAGGGCCATGAGGCGGTCGACCTTTTCGGGCGCCCCTTTCGCCAGTTTCAGCAGGTCCGCCGCCGCCGACGCGTTGGGCCATGCCGCCAGGGCGCGCAGGGCCTGGCCGTAGAGCGCCTTGTTTCCGGACGCCAGCGCCTTTCTTTCCATCGCCAGGGCGGCGGCGTCGCCGGAGACGGCCCCCAGTGCGAGGATGACGCCCTTGGTGGCGTCCGGCACCCTGCCGAAGTAGTTCGCGATGACCTTGAAACACTTTCCCTTGTCCCCGGCCCGCGAGGTGACCTTCTTGACGGTTTCCTGGGCGCAGGCCAGTTCTTGGGCCTGCCTGGTTTTGACAACGGCCTTCATGATGGCGTCCACGTGGTCCTCGCCGGCCAAGGCGGCCAGGCCGGCCCAAGCCTCTTTCCTCGTCGCCGCATCGGCCGCTTGGACCAGTTTCAACAGGCCGGGCACGGCAGCCGTGCATCCGCGGGCGATGCTGGCCTCGATGGCTGCCTTCCTCAGGCCGGCATCTCCCAGGGCGTCGGCCAGCGCCTGGTCGACCTTGTCGACCGTCATCCGGGCGATCGCCTCCGCCACACGGGCGCGGAGGTCGACCGAATCGGCCATGCCCAGCAGGACGCGCACCGTGCCGGCGTCTCCCAGTTTGCTCACGGCCGTGATGGCGGCATCGCGGACGATGGCCTCTGTGCTCTTGATGAGTTTCGTCACGGTCTCCAGCGCCGCCTTGTCGCCGCGGCTGCCGAGCGCGCGGACGAGGCCCGCCTTCCGCTCAGGCGAAAGGGCGGCGAGCAGACCGAGCATGGCCTGGGTCAACGCCTCGCCCTTGGTGTCGGCCACGATGCCGAGCGCGCCCTTGCGAAGTGTCAGGTCGTCGCCCTTGAGGGCCTTGGCGATCATCGGCGCCGCCTTGGCGGCATCCGCCGTGGCCAACGCCCGCAGGGCCGCCATACGGCTGGGACTGTAGGTTCCGGCGAGGACCGTCTCGCAGAGGGCGGCCGCCTCAGCACCCGAAAGGCTCGCGGCACACGCGACCATCGCCTGCATCTGGACGGGCACCAGCACGCGGCCCGGCTTCAGGGCCGCAAGGCGCTGCGCCGCCTGGCTGCCGCCGATCTTTCCGAGCGCCCGCATGGCCGCCGTCGCCACGTCCGGATCGTCGCTCTGTGCGAGTTGGCCCGCCAGGATAACGGCCTTGGGGTCGCGGCACTCGCCGAGGCTGCCGAGGAGGCCGACCTTGACCTTGGCGGGGGCCTTCTCGAGCGCGTCGCGCATGGCCTGGTTGGCCTTCTCGCTCTTCAGCCGCTCCAGCACCAGCCGCCCGTAGTGCGACAGAACCTCGTCGCCCAGCAAGGCCGAGACGGCGGGAAGGCACCTCGCCGTCCCCACCTGCTGAAGCATGCGGCAGGCGATGGCCTTGCCGGCCTGTGTCGCGTTCTTCGAGGCCACCACGCCGATCAGCCCCTGCTCGAGCCGCCCGTATTGGTTGACGGGCGTCTCCTGGACCAACTTCTCGACGGCCTCGCCCGCCTTCGATTCGTCGCCGTACTCATACTTGGCCAGGTCTTGCCAGACGTCGCCGAACAGAGCCGGCGTTGCCAGGCCACAGACGGCCAGCGCGATTGCGATTGTCTTGGTCATCACTTGATATCCTCGCTCAAAGGGGTTTGGGAACACCGGGTTCCGCCAACCGATACGGGCGGGCCGGATCATATCTGCCACGGGCCGCGCCGAGGCCGGTCCACGAGACGGCTGGCTTCGGCGTCACCGATGAAGTCTTCCTTGTCGGGGTCCCATTTCAGATCTCGCTTCAGCCGGTAGCAGATATTGCCGAGGTGGCATACCGTGGCTACGCGGTGCGCGTATTCCACGTCACGGAACGGGCGTCTGCGTTCCACAACACAGTTGATGACGTCCTGGTACGGCGAGCCGGCGCCGTTCTCGTACCAGCGGAGGCCCGGCGGAGGAACAGGCATGCCGGCGAACGGCTGGGCCATGCCCTTCTCGCACTTGTACCCCTGCCCGCCGCCGACGACGAGCCTCATGCCGTTGGCGAACACGTACGTCAGGTGTTTGCAGTCCCGGTTGCCCGGGTAGATGATCGCGGTCGGGCCGGTATGGTCCACGCCCATGCCGTGCATGGCGCCGCCGAACTTGTGTCCGCCCCAGTCGGTCATCATCCCGCCGGAGTAGTCGTACCACGTGCGGAAGCCCTTTCCGCCCAGCCCGTACGCCCGGCCGCAGCGGAAGGGATGGTAAGGCACCCACGGCGCGGGGCCGAGCCAGAGGTCCCAGTTGATCGTGTTCGGGGGAATCTCCTGGCCGGGCAGGTAGCACATGCGCGGCGGGCCGCCCGGCGAGGCATACGCCTCCAGGATCTTGCCGTACCGGCCGCTCCGGGCCGCACAGGCCAGCCGCCCGTAATCGCCGATCACCCGCTGGCTGCCGCACGAGAAGATGCGGCCGTAGGCGCGGGCCGCTTCGACCATCTTGCGGCCCTCGCGTATGGTCAGGCTGAGGGGCTTCTCGCAGAAGACGTCCTTGCCGGCCTTCATGGCGTCGATCGTAACCTGCGCGTGCCAGTGATCCGGCGTGCCGCACATAATCATATCGATGTCATCGCGAGCGATCAACTCGCGATAGTCGGTGTAGCCTCGTGCGCCCCGCTTCTCCCACGCCCTCAGGGCCGAGTACTTGACGTCGCACACGGCCGCCAACTCGACGCGCTTGTCACGCGTCAACTGGCCGGTGTCGCCCGAGCCTTGCCCCCCCATGCCGATGCCGCCCAGGGCGATACGCTCGCTGGCGGGCGGCGTGCCGTCGGCCGCCCCCAACGCCTTGGACGTAATGACGGTTGGCAGGGCTGCCGCTGCGGCCGTGGCCTTGAGGAATCCGCGCCGGGTGATTCGCGCCTTTCGTGTTTCCATGTGGCTCTCCTGTCCCGCGTTCTTTGGGTATCGTCATGCATCCGCCCCGACGCCTGCGCGCGGCCGTGCGGGGCGACGGAGCGATTATATCACGCCTTCCGTCTCGTGCAACCAAACGTGCCGCCTGCCGGACGCACCGAAAGACGCCGCCCGGTCCAAGCACGCCATGCCCTGTACGGCCTCAAACACCCGCCGCCCCGTCAGGTTCCGCGCAAAGCCCGCCGCGACAGCCCGCCACGAGCGTTTTTCGCGCCGTGTGCCACGGCCGGTCTTGTCCGGCCGTGCGTTTTTCGGCCGTGCGTTTTTCGCGCCGCGTGCCACGGCCCGTACGGGCCGCGCAGAACTTGCCTGGGCCGGGAAGGGAGTGAAAAGGGGGCGGCGGAGCAGGATCCCCGCCGCCCGTTTCGACCGTTCTATCGTCGCCGGCAAAGGCGCTCTACTGCCGCCGCTTTCGGAAGAGCAGTGTCACGATCCCCACGGCCACGAGCGACAGCGTCGCGGGTTCGGGCGACGGGCCATGCACCGGCCCCAACCCCATGCCCACCACCTTGGACCAGTCCGAGGTGATGTCCGGGGGAGGGCCATCGACAAAGAACCAGGACACGTCTATGGGGTCGGTGTCGTTGTCGTAGCCGAACCCGTAGGTGTTCGCTGGGAGAGGACCGTTCACGAACCATGCGATGACCATGTTGGACTTGCCGTTGGGCGTCACCGGTCCGCCGCCGTGAGCGGTCATGGGACTGTGGATGTCCAACTGGTCGCCATAACCGAAGCAGACGTCGTAGTCACCGCCCGGGGTTGGGTCGTCAATCATCGCCACCCAGTTGGCGCCCACAAGGTAGGCGGCCAACGGGTTACTGTAGTTACCCGTGTCGCGGTCGGCCGTTCCGGCGTTGAACACGAAGCCGTCATACTGCTGGGTGGTTGTGACCTCATAGAAATAATCCCTCGGCCCGGAGCCTCCGCATTCCGTGCCGTTGCAGACAACCGTTATCCCCGCCGGCGCTGAGCCGGCTGTACACAACACCATCGCCACCGCGACAGCCATCATGGTTCGTCCTCGCATCGCATGGCTCCTTTGCTTTCTGTGGCCCTGCCAAACCAAAAAGGGCCGGTTCCCGATCTCTGCCGGAGCCCGGCCCTTGGCGTGCAATGACGAAACCTAAAAAATCGGGCCAGCCTCCGTCTCCGGAGTCCAGCCCCGCAACGTTACACCTGAATCTTGGTACGTCCCCTCGCTTGCCGGTAACAATAGCACAAGATTTGCCAAAAGTCAAGTTGGAAATGGGAGTGGCGCCGTCAAGAAGTTTGTGTAAATTCGGGTTGTGGTCTTGTGGGGCGATAGCT
>CAZIJC010000199.1:0-7856 GCA_964539385.1 uncultured Anaerolineales bacterium
TCGCGGTGCCAGTGCATGCCCAGGCGCCGCGGGCCGAAGACCTGCATCCGGTACATGCCGACGTTGCGGTTGGCCCCGTCCGGGTCGGTCGTGATCACCTGGCCGAGCGTGATGAACGGCCCGCCGTCGCCGGGCCAGCACGTCAGGATCGGCAGGCGGCCGAGGTCGGCATCGTCGGTATGGACAACCTGATGGCAGGGCCCGGAGCGGACGGTCTTCGGCCCTGCGCCGGCTGCTTTCAGGAACCGCGGTGCGGCCTTGATCTTCTCGAGCAGCCCCGCACGGGCGCCGGGAGGGCGAAAGAGGCCGGCCAACTCGGCGGCGATCTCGTCAAGGTCCTCGCCGCCGAGCGCCCACGCCATTCGCTGCATCGACGCGAAGGCGCCGACCAGAACGGGCATGTTGTGACCGGCCACGTTCTCGAACAGTGCGGCGGGGCCGCCGCAGGCCACGAGGCGCGAGGCGATCTCGCCGATCTCCAGATGCGGCGAGACCTCGGCCGCCACGCGACGCAGGTGCCCCGCCGCCTCCAGCCGCGAGATGAATTGTCGCATGTCTCGGCCGGCCATAATGCCAACCTCGCCTTGGCCCACGAACGCCGTGCCATCGGACCCCTAAACTCTCGCCGATGCCCTGCGATACCCGCGGGTCACTTGCCCGTCGCGGCGCGCTCCTCGAGGGCCGGCGCCACGAGCGGCCTCTTGATCTCGGGTTCTTTTTCGCCGATACGACGAATCAGTTGCAGCAGCACGTTTCGCCGGATGAACACGTCGTAGGCGAAGTCATGCGGAAGGACGTAACTGACTTGCTGCTCGGCGAACTGGCTGCCGACGATGCGGCCGGTGTAGCGCATCAGAGGCAGTTTGCCTCCCTCGAGGGTGCGGCTGATCGTTTTGGAGCCGAGGCTCACCGACAGGTCCACGCCCAGTTTGTACGAGGTTCGCCCGTCGGGATGGGTGACGCCGAAGATGTAGAGGTCGTAGGCCTTCCCGTCGAAGAGCATCCGGTTGTCGGCGTCGCCGTTCGGCTTGTTCTCAAACAGATTGCTCATCCGGTTGAAACGGTACCGCGTCAGTTTCAGGCCCGGCAGCAGCCGCGTGATGTAGTCGGGCGCGGCCGGGCCCTCAAGAAGTCCATCCGTCAGGACGGTCTCGCCCCGGCCGATCGTGCGTGCCCCTTTCTCGAGCCGCCGGGTGATCGCCGCACGCGTGCTGAGCGTTCCAAAGACCTGCATCCCGGGGAACGTCGAGTCGATGAAGGGTTTGAGGTTCTCGGCCATTTTAAGGTTGCGCGCATCGTAGGCCACCGACAGCACGGGCACGTCGTGACGGAAGTCGAGTGCCATCTCGCCGCCGACGGTGCCTTCGTTCAGGGCACAGGCGAACCGCGGCATGACGAACCGGCCGCCGGCCAGTCGCCCCTCGGCCGTCAGGTCCGTCAGGTCGTACCGGGTTTCCCACTCCGGGATGACGAAACCGACGCGGTCGAGTTTGATCTCGGCCGATAGTTGTGCCCCCGCAAGCAGCCGCTGAAGCCGCCGCGCGAGGCGGTCCGAGAGTGGCCGGCCGGGCGGCCTGGCTTCGCCTTCGGTCGGCTCGGCGACCGTGCGCGCCGCCAGGTGTTCGGCCGTCCGGCGTATCATCTCCTGGGCCTCGTCGAGATCCAGCGTCTTGCCGCGCACCAGCAGCGACCCCGTCGGGTCGTCATTCGGATGGGCGATGTAGGCGACGAGCGTCACGTCCGACCCGCCGGCCACCAGGTTCAGCCCGTCGCCGGTCTTGAGGCGTTGGTTGTTGTAATCGATCGGGCCATCGAGGCGCACCGTCTTGCCGAGCCATTCGATGCGGGCTTTGTCGAACGTGAGGCGGCATGATTCGAGTTCCGCGGCCTTCGCGTCGGCGGCGGCCTTGATGTCGAGCGTCACGGCGCCGCTTGGCTTCAGGTCGGCCAGATGCGCCGGCAGCAGCGACGCGACGAGGCGCGAGTCGGGCACGCGGCCACGGACACGAAGCGACCACGCCGTCGGCCGGTCGAGCAGGATCAGCCGCGGGTCGTCGAACAGGACCCGGCCCTCGGCCGAGGCGGTGGCATCGGCGAGGTTCAGTTCAAGGCGGTCCGCGATCATCTCACCGGGGACCTCGCCGTATCGGACGTCGAGGCCGACGGTGGCCTCGGTGCCTGCCGGCTTGAGGACGGCCGGCCGGTCGCTGCCGCCTGCGTCGGTCCTTGCGGCGCCGGAGGCTGAGATGCGGCAATCGGTGGCGCTGACGTCGAGACGGACGCGGCCGCGGGTCGGCGTCCCGGAGAAGGCGAGCAACCAGACGGTCGGCCCATCGAGCCGGCACCGGGCGTAGAGCGGTTCCAGCCACGGCAGCGACCGGCGCAGCGCCGGGGTGTGGGTCCAGTCGGCGCAGACGTTGAGGTTGGCCTCCTCGAGCATGGCGGCGACGAGGGCCGCGCCGCGCAGCGGTGAGACCAGACCCGCCTGGTTGAGCCGCACCCATCCGTCGGCCCGGGCCACCGAGTCGCCGAGTTGCGCCTTGACGTTCGTTACGTTGACCGTGATGGGTTCTTGCGGCGCGGGTGTGAAGTCGGCCTGCAGGTCGATGGCCAACGCCCGCCCTGCGGGTTTCTTGAGGTAAGGCCCGGCGTCGAGGTCGGCGTGCGTGAGGTCCAGGCCGCCGCTCACCTGAAGCGTTTGCCGCTGCTTGGCCAGGGTGAGATTTCCCTCGGCGCGCCCGGCGGCGTGGTAGCCCTTGAGGTTGCGTTTGAGCAGGGGCGAGAGGTCGGCCGCCTTGGCTAGGTCGGAGACCTGTGCCCGGATGTCCATCGTCGATGTCAACAGCAGCGTCACCTCGACGGCCGCGGTCGGTTTGGGCGTTGTGTCCGGCCGGTCGGTGTCTGCCGGATGGGTCTGGTGCGGCTCCGCGTCGGCGGCCCCGTCGGGCGTCACGTCGAGCCACTTCAGATCCAGCAGGCCCTTGCCCCGTGCCGCGAGGCGTGCGCCGGGCAGTTCGACGGCGGCCTCGGCCTCCACTTCGTTCCACTTGCCGGTATGCCAGAGACTTGCGACAGAGAGCGACGCCGGCAACCCGGCCGGTTTGGCGAAGTAGTCCTGTACCCGGATGGCCATCTGTTCGAGGCCGGCCTCCATCTGGTTGCGGAGGCGGCCTTCCGCCAGGTCGGCCTCGACGTTGAAGGTGGCCTCGCCCGCGAGCGGCGGGTCCTTGGCGAATCTATCCGGCGCGATGGTCGCCCCGATGGCCTCGATCCCTGAGACGCGAAGCGTGCCGGAGAACCGGCCGACCGGACGCTCGCCTTGCTTTTGGGGCCAGTCGATCCGGGCCGAGCCGCTCCACTGGAGCGACCCCTTGCCGAGGTCGATCTTCAGCCGTCGGACGTCGGACCGGCGCGCGTCGGGGGCGAGGTCGATCAGGGCGTCGAACGTGGCGGGCATACCGCTGGGTTTGTGAGTCCAAACGGGGCCGGCGAGCATCATGGCCGTCAGGTCGCCGCGGACCTTGGCGGTCCAGGTCGGCGGCGCGTCAGGCGGCACGTCGGCGGCCTCGGCCGGGGCACACGTCAGAAGCAGCGTCAACGGCCCGGCTGCACGTAGTTTCCCCAGCCGAGCGCCCAGCGCCGGCAGGAGTGCGAGCAGCGCCTTGGCGTCGTGGACGTCGGCGTGAACGGTCAGGTCGGCCCCGGCCAGCCGACGGCCGACGTCTGCGTGTGCGCCCTGCGGGGCAGCCTTCAGGAGCGGCGCCAGGGGCAGGTGCCCGCCGGCGCGGATACAGCCGGCATCGGCCTCCAGTTCGAGTCGCGTGATATCGGCCTCGGCCAGGTCGGACCCGCACGTGGCATCCACCTCCAGCCGCAGCCTCTGGCGTTCCTCCTTGTGCAGCACGCCCGCGCAGACCATGAGCGTGTCGGTCAGGTCGGCCCGGCCGGTCAGACGTGGGCCTTTTGCGGTCGTTTTCACGTTCAGATTGATTCTGGCCTTGCCGCCGACGCGATCGAACCGTTTGGCCAGACCGCCCATCGGCTTGATGCTTTGCAGCAAGGCGACCCACGCAACCACGCCTTCGGCTTGAAGGTCGGCGTGGCGGATGGTCCACGGCGCTTCGCCTGGGTCGGCGCCTCCTTGCGGAGCCAACCGTTCGATGCGGACCTCGCCGGAGGCTTTCAGGTCGATGCCGGGCGCGGAGAACTTGGCCAGGCTGACCGTCAGTGGCGCCCCGGATGACGCCCGACGCAACTGGAACCCGAGGATGGCCTGTGGGATCGTCACCGCGCGGGCCGCCAGCGTCAGGTCGGCGGCCTGGACGGCCCCCTCGGCGGTCCAGGCGTCGCCGCTGAAGGAGGCGGACATGCGGCCTGACGTGCGGCTGAAGATGCCGGCCAGCGGGGGCGAGAGTTCCGCGACGGCGGCCACCTCGGGCCAGCCGACGTCCGTCCATTCGGCCTTGAAACTGCCGGGAACGTTCGCCTCGTCCCCGAACTCAAGCCGGTCCAGGTTGGCCGTCAGCACGAGGTGGCCCGGTTTGTTTGTCTCGGATGCCGGGTCCCCACCCCTACGGGCCCGGTACGGGTCCTGACTTCGGACTGTATGGCCGGCCGCGGGTTCGCCCAGGTCGGCCGACAGGCTAATGTATCCGTGTCCGGTGCTGGCGAGTTCGCCGAGGCTGGTGTGGACGTTTCGCAGCGTCAGGCGTCGCCCGACTCGGCGGTTCTCGAAATGGACGGTTGCGCCGCTGACCTGGACGGAGTTGATCTTCAGGTGCTCGCGGCCGGCGAGGTCCTCGACGTTGAGCCGTCCCCGGGCGTCGAGGATGAGCCAGAGCTGAAGACCTTCGACGCGGACGGCTTTCAGGGGCACGTCGCGGCCGGCGGCGGACCGGGCGGCGTCGAGCGGGCCGAGTTGGACCGTCAGACGGTCGGCGGTCGCCAGGTGCCCATCGCCTTCGCGCCGGCCGATTCGCACACCGGTGGCCGTCAGGCCGTCGCCCCACGCCAGGTGAGCCGATTCAACCGTGACCGGCCGCCCGAGGCGCTCGGTCAGGATGGCGGTCACTTGCCGCCGGACGGCCGTATCGGGCAGGAGGTCCGGCAGGGCGATGAGCGTCACGACGACCAGCGCCGCCGCGCAGACAAGGACCCAGGCGGTCCGTTTCCAGGACCAACGGCGGCGCCTTTGTTTGACGCGCTTGTCGGTCATTCGCTCGGAACTCCCACACGCAGGGCCTTGTGCCCCCTGCGGCAAGGATTTCAGGGTACTGGTTTTGGGCGCGGGATTCCAGACATCGTGCGATAGACCGCGGCGCAAGGGCCCGCGCGCCGCTTGCGCGCTTGACAAGCGTGGCCTGGAAGGCGAAGGTGGGGCGGCGGAGAGGAAGGAGGTGGTTTGATGAGGCGCGGCTGCGCGGTCCTCGTGTTGATGGCCTGCATGGCGGCGGGGTGCACGGAGGCGGGACGGGTCGGCGACGCGCCCATCCAAACCTCCGCCGACAGCGCCGCGCCGGCGTGCGTCTGCGACTGGTATCTGTTCAATCGCCTGCTGTACGATACGGCCCGCCTGATCGATGAGGGGAAGACAACTCCCCTCGACAAACTACGGGCGGGCCTGGCGCGCCGGTCGTGCGCGCTGCCGCTGGCATCGCCTTCACCCGACGAGATGGCGCCTACCGAGATCTACGCCCGGTGCTGCGAAAGCGTCCTGGTGCTGGCGGGGGCCTGGAAGTGCGACAAGTGTGACCGCTGGCACGTCACGATCACAACGGGCTTCGTCATCACGGAATCGGGCGCGTGCGTCACGAACTACCACGCCGTGGACAACGAGAAGCATACGACGCTGCTGGCGATGACCGACGACGGCACCGTCGTGCCGGTGCGCGAGGTGGTGGCGGCCAGCAAGGAGGACGACGTCGCGATCCTGCGGATCGATGCGGGCCAGCGCCGTTTCCGGCCGCTCGTGCTTTCAACCGATGCGCCTGTGGGATCGAGCGTATGTGTCATCAGCCATCCTGCTCGCCGGTTCTACTCACTGACGCGAGGCATCGTGTCGCGGTACTTCCTCGTGCGGGCGGGCGAGAAGCGCGCGGTGCCGAGGATGCACATCACGGCGGACTTTGCCCGCGGGTCGAGCGGCGGGCCGCTCTTCAACAAACGCGGCGCCGTGGTGGGCCTCGTCAAGAGCACCGCCTCGATCTACTACGACGTGTCCGAAGGCAAGAAGGACAGCCTCCAGATGGTCTTCAAGGAGTGCATCCCGGCGTCGCAGGTGCTGAAACTCATCGAGCAGAAGTAACACGCCGCCTTCTCGCTCTGCGTCATGACCCCTCCCTCTCGGTCCGTGTAGGCAGGAATTTCAGATCATCAGATGGGCCACCTCGGTGGCGCGGAGCGACCGGCGGCCGGCGAGTTCCTCCGGCGCGGGCGAGGCGAGAAAGACGCCCCATCCGCGGCCATCGTCGAGCGCGAGGCCGTGCGAGCCGCGCACTCGCTCCGCCGAGAGCGGAATCGCCTTCGTCTCGGGGTCGATGAACAGTTCCGCCGCGTCGAAACCCGGTTTGGCGTGGATGTCCACGGTCCGCGCAAACGGCGGCGCGTTGGCGTCGTCGAGCCACCAGTAGTAGACGAAGTGGGCGTCGGGCTCGGCGAGCGCAACCAGTTCGCCGCTTCGCGGATGGTCCAGGCCGCGCTCGCCCATCGCGGGGCGGTCGAGTACCTCCGCCACACCGTCGAGACGCTTGAGCAGCCGTTTGACCTTCCGAACATCGGCGGTCAGGTCCGCGGTCCGCGGGAAGTAGATGTGAGCCACCTGGTTGTCAACCATGGCGAAGGCCCGCGAGTCGCCCGGGTGCAGGTACTCGGCCCCGTGCACCTCGCGTATCGCCGTCAGCCCCGCTTCTCGCAGCGCCCGGTTCGGGGCAACCGTTCGGCCGACGGGCAGGAAGGCGTACTCCGAGAGGACGATGACGCGGGCGCCGTCTTCCTCGGCGGCGGCGATGAGAGGGGCAACGAGAGGCTCGAGTTGGCGCGCGGCCGCACGGTGCCGGTCCGACTCCGGTCCGTCCCGATGGCCGCTGTAGTCGAGGTGCGGCAGGTAGGTGAGAAGAAGATCGGGCCGCTCGTCGCGCCACACCGCGAGCGACGCGTCGGCGATCCAGCGGCTCGCCTCGACGCCCGCCGCCGGGCCCCAGTAATGCATCAGGTTGAACGGGCCACGCGGTTTGTCCGGCTCCAGCGCCGACTCTCCTGCGACGAGACGTCCGTACAGGTCGGCGGGGCGCGAGTAGCAGTCCTGAACCAGTTCCCCGCCCGGGCCGTGGACCGGCTTGGGCGTCAAGAGGACGTCGGCCGAGCCGTAGAGGCTCTGCTGCCAGAAGAGGACGGCGACCTTCGGACGGCGATCTGAGACTTCAGGTCTGAGATTTGAGATCTGAGATTTGAGATCTGAGATCGGAAGTTCCCAGACGCGCGGTGCAGTCACGAGGTTGGCCGACTGTTCCCAGAACCGCACCTCGGCCGTGTCGAAGAAGTAGAGGCCGCTGGCGATGATGCCGTGCCGCGCGGGCGGCTGGCCGGTCGTCAGCGTCGCCTGCATCGTGCAGGTGACGGCCGGGAGGACCGGTTCGAGGTCGACGCAAGTGCCGCGCGCCGCCAGATGCGCCAGCGACGGGACCTCGTCGATGAGATTCTTGCTCAGCCCGGCGACATTGATGACCATAGTTCGCGGCATGGTTCACCCCTTTTGGCGTGGGCGGCGCGCCAGCCCGGCCGGATAGTACCAGACACCGGTGCAAATGGAAAGGGCCGCCGCGTAATCGGCTTGCCGGAGGCCCCCAGGCGTGGTAGAA
>CAZIJC010000200.1:0-7823 GCA_964539385.1 uncultured Anaerolineales bacterium
TTCCTGCATAATTCTTCGAGGTGCCCGGATGGCCGATGACGGCCCAGAAATGGCGGAAAAACTGAACCCGGCAGCCCTGACAGTGGCCGACGCTGCCAGAATTCTTTCGGCCGCCGGTGGCGAGGCCGTCACCGCGGAGATGATTCAGACAGACATCGACGCCGGTGCGCCCACCAACGCCGACGGGACCATCAACCTGGTGCATTACACGGCGTGGCTCGCGAGGGAGGTGACCTCCGGTGAAGGTTGACCCACGCAACCTGCGGCCCGCCGAACTCGTGCGGCTCCTTAACTCGACGCCTCTGGGCGAGGTCCTCCGGCCACACATCCTGTACCGCCACCGCGACCGAGCGGGGTTTCACATCGGCGACGGCCGGCACGTGGACCTCATCCGCTACGCCGCATGGCTGATCCAGGAGCGGCGGCGACCCAAGCCGGCCCGGTCGGAACCCGACTACGAGGGGATGAAGGAGGCGGCCCGCGCCCGAAACGCCCGGCTCTCGGCCATCGGCCGCGACATCGGAGAGGTCCCCGAAGTCCAACACCCGCGCCGGAAGCGCAAGGCCCAGAAGGGCTTCGAGTACTTCTGCAAGGCCTACTTCCCGCAAGTCTTCCACCTGCCCTGGTCCAAGGACCACCTGAAGGCCATGGCCCGGATCGAGGACGCCGTCATGCGGGGCGGCCTGTTCGCCTTCGCCATGCCGCGCGGCAGCGGCAAGACGAGCCTGTGCGAGACGGCCTGTATCTGGGCCATGCTCATCGGGGCGCGCGAGTTCGTGTGCCTCATCGGCAGCGACGAGGGCCACGCCGAGGACATGCTCGACTCGATCAAGACCGAACTCGACGGCAACGACCGGCTCCTGGAGGACTTCCCGGAGGCGGTCTATCCCATCCGTCGCCTCGACGGGATCGCCAACCGGTGCAGCGGGCAACTGTATCGCGGCGAACGGACCCACATCTGCTGGACGGCCCGCGAGATCGTCCTGCCGACCATCGACGGGAGCACCGCTTCCGGTGCCATCATCCGCGTGGCGGGTCTGACGGGCCGTATCCGCGGCATGAAGTTCAAGCGGGCCGGTGGACGGAGCGTCCGGCCGTCGCTGGTCGTCCTGGACGACCCGCAGACCGACGAGTCTGCCCGAAGCGCCTCGCAGTGCGAAACGCGCGAGAGCGTCCTGGCCGGGGCGGTGCTCGGCCTGGCCGGACCCAAGAAGAAGATCGCCGGCGTCATGCCCTGCACGGTCATCCGGCCCGGCGACATGGCCGATTCGATCCTCGACCGCGAGAAACACCCCCAGTGGCAGGGGGAACGGACGAAGATGGTCTACTCGTTCCCGACGAACGAGAAACTCTGGGCCGAATACGCCCAGATCCGGGCGGAGAGTTTTCAGAATGGCGGCGACGGGTCAGAGGCCACCGAGTTCTACCGCAAGCACCGTGGCGAGATGGACGCGGGCGCCGTGGTGGCCTGGGCCGAACGGTACAACGAGGACGAACTGTCGGCCTTGCAGCATGCGATGAACCTGAGGCTTCAAGACGAGGCAGCGTTCTTCGCCGAGTACCAGAACGAGCCGTTGCCGGAGGACGAGGGTGATGAGGAGCAGCTGACGGCCGACGAGGTCGCCGCTAAGACGAACGGCTACAAACGGTGCCTCGTGCCCGTGGGCTGTGACCACCTGACGGCCTTCATCGACGTGCAGCAGAAACTCCTCTTCTACGTCGTGGCGGCGTGGGGAAGCGACTTCGCCGGTTACGTCGTCGATTACGGCACGTACCCGGACCAGAAACGTGCGTACTTCACGCTCCGGGACGCCCAGCGGACGTTGGCCAGAGCTAGCCCGGGCGCGGGACTCGAGGGTTCGATCTACGCGGGCCTCGAGGCGTTGACCGGTGACCTTCTCGGCCGCGAGTGGCGGCGGGACGATGGCACGGTCATGCGGATCGAGCGGTGCCTGGTGGACGCCAACTGGGGCCAGTCCACCGACGTCGTATACCAGTTCTGCCGGCAGTCGGCCCACGCGGCGGTCCTGTTGCCGAGTCACGGTCGGTACGTCGGGGCATCGAGCGTCTCTTTCGCCGAGTACAAGCGCAAGCCCGGCGAGCGCGTCGGTCACCATTGGCGGATTCCGAACACGCGGGGCCAACGGGCCATCCGTCACGTCCTCGTGGACACGAACTACTGGAAGTCGTTCGTGCACGCCCGGCTTCAGGCGGCGATGGGCGACAAGGGGTGTCTCTCGCTCTTCGGCCGGGCCCCGAAACGCCACCGCCTTTTCGCCGAGCACGTCACGGCCGAGTACTGCGTCCGGACCGAGGCGAGGAACCGGACGGTGGACGAGTGGAAACTCCGCGCCGGTCACCCGGAGAATCACTGGCTGGACTGTCTGGTGGGTTGCGCGGTAGCGGCGTCGGTTCAGGGAGCAGTGCTGTTCGGGACGGACACAGGCCGGCAGGAGAAGCGAAAACGGATCAGGCTGTCTGAGCTTCAAAGGAGCAAGCGGTGAGTGAGAACGCAACGAAGGAGAAACGCGGGCTGGAATGCCGGCATTGCGGCTGCAAGCACTTTCGGGTAATATATACACGCCCAGGATGGGGTGGTCGGATCGTGCGTCGGCGGGAGTGTCGGCATTGCGGGACGCGAGTGACGACGTGGGAGAGGCCGATTGGGGGCTGAGAGCTTTTCAGCCCAACAGGCGTTCCCGGCCCAGTTGATCACCTGGAACCCGAAGGCGCGTGAGTGTTATGCGGAAACCATATAACGTGCACGCGACGCCACCGCATCGCCGCAAGCTAAACGGACAACATGACTTACGCCCGGTCATCTGATGCGTGTTATGCCGCTGGCAGCGTGGAGCTGCGTGCTATGCGGGAACCACATAATCAGTAGCTAGGCGCCTGCGCAGACGAAGCGCTACAAGCTTACAGGGAGAAAGCACTACCATGAAAGCAGGAATACGATTATTGAGTGGCACCGTCAACCTTCAGACTGGTCGCAAGATGAGTTCACACTCTCTTGTCCTCTCTCTGTCTGTCCTAGCCGTCATCTGCGTTTTTCCAGGAGTTCGGACGTTCGCGCAGGACACATCAGTCAACCGAGGACGTCAGGTCTTCTGTCGCCTAGAGGCCCTTCCTCTGCGCCAGAATCCGAGTGACGGCGCGGCCTTCGCCGAATCCGTGGCTACGTTCAAGGAGAAGCTGCTGGCCCTTCGCCAATGGAAGGACTGGATTCTAGTCCGTACGTGTCCGCCAGTAAAACCATGCGAGGGGTGGGTCAAACAATGGCACCTTTCTTCACGCGTTGCACGTGAGAGCGTGCCACTTCCAGACCTTCGTAGGATCCTCATACGAGAAGGGCAAGACGGGGAACGCAGCGTGAGTGTTGGCGGGGATGTCTACTGTCGCCTGCCAATCGCGCTGTCTAGAGAAAAGGGCGAATTGAAGGCGCAGCTCGCTGCCCAAAAATGCGTTCTTCTGTCTGAGTGTCGACACTACTTCTTCGACTTGCGTGTCAAGCGCGCTCTCACGTTCGTCTTGCAGCGAGAGGAACGCCTCACCCCGGAGAACATGGCCATCTACGAGATTCGCAAGGGGAAGTGTATTAAGACTGCTTCGGTCGTTGAGCCGTTCTTCCTGGAAGGGAGAATACCTCAAGATAAGCCTGACGCATATGAGCCACCTCGCGGAATATCGCTGAGGTGCCACGACCACATCATAGGCACGGACGAGGCCTACGGCTTTCTTTGGCTTAAGGAAGTATGCCTCGCAAGGTGGTTTGGGGAGCCGAAGCAACTCCAAGCGGACAGGAAGTTAACGGTGAATTTTGGTGCGAAGCTTCTTGCAGTAGCCGAAATACCATCATACATGAAGATAGTGGACGCGGAATCGGGGAAAAGCGGGTGGATAGAATCAGTTCTCCTCTGCAGACAAAAAAGGCTGTCGCGCTTACGGGATGAGGGTTTGGTTCCCGAATTCTTGACGATTGTGGCCGATGGTCCAAAGCAAGCAGAGCCGACATGCAGGACGCTACCCGCGCCGAGAGTTGGAGAGGCACCGTCAACATTCGCGTTTGACCCAGGCGACTGTGTAATGTTCGAAAGCAAGGAGGCGATTATCAAGCTCAGAGAGAACGGGAAGCTGCCGAAGGGCCTCCGTGACGTGAGGCCGAAGGAGATTTACCTTTTCACGAAAGCAGTGCAGTTCGAGGTACTACCATGAAGGCCCGCGGAGTTCGCTGCTCCCAGCCGGCGAACCATCGGCGGAGTCCTTGCTGATTTGCCGTATAACCCTAGCCGAAGGCCTAAGTCGAGGTTGAACCCACCTTTCCGCCAATTCAGCGATTTGGTACGGTCCAGCAGAGCGCATCCGGGTGAGGTTTGGCCTTCAGGGCCGCCACTCGCAGCTGCTCGAGCCGGGCCGTGGCATCCCGAGTGAACAGCGCCCCGGTCACGCGGATTTCCATACTCACGCCGCCACAAGCCATTGGAAAGAACACGTACTGGTAGATC
Source organism: uncultured Anaerolineales bacterium (assembly GCA_964539385.1). Taxonomy (GTDB): domain Bacteria; phylum Planctomycetota; class Phycisphaerae; order FEN-1346; family FEN-1346; genus JAUVZF01. The sequence goes on from CAZIJC010000200.1 coordinate 4,506, forward strand.
ATGTTCCCTGCCGCCACAGTTTCGGTTGCTTCTCTGGCATTGGTCACCCCCGGAAGCGCTTCTGGCATAGGACGCTCTTGGGTGCAGCGATAGCCGTTGACAAGAAAGTCGAGGCTGAGGCCGGCCTCGGCCAGGGCACGGCGAAAGCGCATGCCCTTGAGTAGCGCCCTCAGCCGGAAGAGGTTCTCAAGATCAGCGTACGTCGAATCCAAAGCAGCCGCTTGTTGGAACGAATCAGAGAACCGGCTGGCAAAGGCTCTTGCGCATGCGTCTTCTCCACCGGAGTCATAAAGCCTGCCTGTAGCGCTGGCCATCTGTTTCTCGGTGAGCAGGATCACCGCGCAGCGGTCTAACCACACGATTCCCTCGGACTCCTTGAATGTGGGATGGCCTTCGTCGAGGTGGAACCAGAAGCGCGATATCGACGCCCGGACGGCCGGCACCTGTCCGCCTTTTCGGAGCGAGCGACGAGCGTCCTCGATCACTTCGTCGAGGTATGACCTAATCCCCGGGATTCGCTCTAGCCCCAGGCTCACCTTCTTCATATCGTAGTCCGCCTCGACCATTACATGCGCTTGCCTGCAGCCTCTGGGCGTTCCCCCAACGACTACACGCTGATGCCCCCAGGTGGCACGCAGGCGCCCAAAGAGTTGGCGCATCTCCGCGAGCGTAGCCACCCCTCCAGCCGCTAGCAAGAGCGAGTTCACCCCGGCAACGTCTTGGGGGCGAGGGTCGAGCGAGCAGTAAGGGTCAGGCTCCCCGCGCCAGACAGCACGAAGGTTGACCACCAGATCGTCTAGATGCACGTTCGGCCGACGCGGATTCCGCCTGCCCACCAGGACGACATCGCCGGTTTCTTTGTCTACCAAGAAGGCCTCCAGGCGGCCGATGCCGGCCAGGTTCTTGGCCTCTTCGCGGATGTCCCGGCCGGACGATGAAGCGATCTCTGCTTCGCGCACAAGGGCCCTCAGTGACAGGCATACCTCCTCCCCAGTATCGTGCGCGCGGGGCGTTTCAAAGCTCTCTGGAGATGTGGGGTTTTCCGGCCTCGCGACCGGGGTCTCGGGAAGGTGCATCGGGCTGGGACGTGCGCATTGGTAGACCGATCGACTACAACCTGCCGGGGAGAGGATACACGCCAGTGCCAAGAGTGCTCGTGCAGCCTGACCCGCTGCGCGCCCGCGGTTGTCCCGCCCTCTTTGGGCAGTGGCCCTAGCGATCACTTTGAGTCCTTTCCCCCGCGCGCTGGCCAAGACAGGCTGTCCTCGTCAGGTCGGTTCTCTGTCGCCTCCCGCCGCGCCTCATCCAACCGGCCCGACGAGTCTTTCTCGAAGGACGAGTCGCGCACCTCCATTTCCATTGAGACCCCGTCCAATTGGGTGGGCGCTCTCGCGGAGGTGGACGGGCGCGGAGAGGCGACCAAACTCGCGATAAGGTCCGACGCCCTCATCGTGGTCTTGGGACTGTAGCCATCTGCAGCGGTGTGGTACTTGACATCCAGCCGAACATCCGGTTTGAGAAGAGTGGCAATGTGCGCCGAGCCGGGCCAGTTCGTCCCCTCCGGGTCTACGTAGACCACCCTAACCCGCTGGTCTCGGCGTTGCACCCACTTGGCACCTTCGTGGCTGGCCACCATGTCAGGGAGCGAAGGCGCATCTCCTCCGGTGTTGACCAACGTCAAGCTGCCGTTCATTGCCGACGCGGCCTCAAGGGCCTTCCCCACATACGCCCTTCCGTCGACGATGATGAGATGGTCCAGAAGTGAGCGCTTAGCCTTTGCGATGCTCTGCGTAGAAGTGTAGCCGCCATTACTGCCGACCAGGCCCACGGCGCTTACCTTACAATCCGCCGCCAGGTCTTCCTTGACTCTTGCCAGGGCCTCAAGAAAGGCCGAGGTGAACTCAACGCAGTGCCGCTGCTGCCCTGTTGGGACTTCCGGAATGGGGGCAGTCGAGTACCCACCGAAGAGGGAGATGTTCTGCACCGTTCGGATCTCAAAGGAGTGCACGCCTTCCTGAAGTGCGCCTTCAACTCGTGCCTTGATTCCCATGTAAAGCTGGGCCCTCAGTTCACTCCGGCCAGCCTCCGTATCAGGCAGGTCCTCGTTCGAAGGCATCGGTATAAGAATCTGACCGCTCCGTGGTACGCCGAGGGGGCATGGCTTTACATCATCGGGAAAGGCCTTGAACATGAACTCGTCAGGCCGGTCCAGTGCCGCAGGACGGTTGCCCTTTCCAGCGTACACGCCGGTATCTGTCCAGTAGAGATTGACTGTCTTGCGCGTTGAGGGCGTGTCGGCCCCGATTGCAGCAAGGGGAGGATTAAGGAAAACCAGAGACAGGATTGCGGCTGAACGTAGGCGCCGCGAGAGCGGCACCGTCGCTTTCTGGGCGGACCACATCTCCATCCCCCTTCGCAGAGCGCCAATACATTATACGCTGCCCTGGCAGGGGGCACAAGTCTTCCATCACCACCCGAACTCCTCGGCGTCGAATCAGAGGTTCTCCCTGGCTAGACCACACCGACACCTGCGCATCGCCCATCCTCTCGACTCGTAGCCGGAGAACGAGGGCGAGGTCCACATGCGTAACGATTTCGTCGGTCAGCGAGACGTCCTTTGCCAGCGCCAGTATCAGTGTGAGAGAATGGTAAGCCACAAGGATGACCGGGCGGCGGTCCGCGGGCTGACCGCTGCCGGGTTGGCACCGAGAGAGTCAAGGCCGTGCGGTATGTGTGGCACACCCCACCACAGTTTTCACGTCCAATTCAGCACTTCTCGTGTCGGTACAGGGCGGATGATGCAGGCACTTCCTCCAACGTGTGATGCGGCGCGGCATGAGGAGGAACTCGGCCTCGTGCCGCACGCCGACCGCGAGGAGACCGTGCAGGAGGCGTGGCTCGCCCACCTGTCCGGGCGAAGTCCAGCGCGGGCCGTCAACACATTCGCCCAGCGCGAGGGAGCAGGTTGCCACTTGTAGTCCGCGAAATCACCCCCAAAGTCTACATGCGTAACCATTTTACCTCACCACCCGAAAACCTCTTCCTGCCGGCGCGTGCGTATCGTATGATCGGATAGACAATCAGACCGGGCGACGATCCGGAGGCTGATCACCGCCGGGTTGCCACCGAAAGATTCAAGGCCGCTTGGGGCCAAGCACCCGTGCGGCCTTCTCTTTTCGGTTCGCCCGACCTGGTTGTCGAACGGGAGGTAAGAGGTGGCCGACGACCTGGAACAGACGATTCGCGAGAACGCCCAGGGGCCCGCCGAGGCCCGCGGCGACTCGGTCTCGATGCGGCAGCACGACCTGAAGGACCAGG
>CAZIJC010000201.1:0-7785 GCA_964539385.1 uncultured Anaerolineales bacterium
AAGCGGACAGTTCTAATGGGTCCGGACCGGACATTACTACTGGGTTACGACAGAGATTTCAGAGCGAAAGGGGTTTGTGAGAATTTTCACAGAGGCGGGTTTTCCAGCCCGAGTTCGCCTTGACTTACCTGCCGCTGTACCCTATCCTTATGGCGGTTGAGGCCGGCGCCCTGTTTCGGGCTTCTGTTCTCGGAGTATCGCAGCATCTCCGCTGACGGATGACGTTGCCCGGGCCAGCGGGTGTAGGGTTGTATTGTGCGGGGGGGGGCTTCTCGTGCGCCAACGCCTGAGACCGTGGGCATGGCGCGGCGACGCTCAGTGGCCGGGGGTTGCAAGAGCCGATGAAGATCGCGATCAGCGGAAAAGGCGGCGTTGGCAAGACGACGGTCACCGCGATTTGGGGCCGCACGCTGGCCGACGAGGGACGCGACGTCTTTCTCGTTGACGCCGACCCGGACGCCAACCTTGCGGCCGCGCTCGGTGTGGCGCCGGGCGACCTGCCCGCCCCGCTCGTGTCGCTGAAAGACCTCATCAAGGATCGCACCGGCGCCGACCCCGACCGGGTGGGCCAGTACTTCCAGTTGAACCCGCACGTGTCGGACCTGCCCGACGCCTACTCGCTGACGGTCGATTCTCTGAGACTGCTGGTGCTGGGCGGAATCCGTGGCGGCGGCAAAGGGTGCGCGTGCCCGCAGGGCGCCTTCCTGAAGGCGATGATGCGGCACCTGATGCTCCAGCGCCGGGAGGTACTGCTCGTGGACATGGACGCGGGCCTGGAGTTCCTCGGCCGGGCGAGCGTGATGGGCATTGACGCCTTGGTGGTCGTTGTTGAACCGGGGAAGCGGAGCCTGGAAACCGCCGACGCGGTCGCGCGGATGGGCCGCCAGATCGGCATCAAGCGGTTTGCCGCCGTCCTCAACAAGGTAACCGACCCGGCGCAGGTCGAGACGGTCCGGGCCGCCCTGCCCGACGGCATGGAACTTCTGGGCCACGTTTCCTATAGCGCCGCCCTTCAGCAGGCGGACCTGGATGGCCGGTCGATTCTGGGCGTGGACGCGGCGGCCGAGACGGCCCTTGCCGAGGCCAAACGGAAACTTGAATCGCTCCTCGCTGCCTCTGCGGCGGCGAGAGACTGACGAACACCGGGCTGGAAAGGAACCCCGTCGGGGACAGACCATGAGCAAGACCAGAGCAAAGGGCGCCGGGAAGATCATTGTCTGCCGCATCGAGCGCTGTCTGGGATGCAGGTCGTGCGAGATGGCTTGCGCGCTTCAGCACTCAGAGTCGCAGAACCTCCGTGAGGCGGTCCTGGAGGATCCGTCCCCGCAGCGGCGTGTTACGGTCGAGGCGGCCGGCGGCCACGGACTCCCCCTTCAGTGCCGCCACTGCGACGACGCACCGTGCGTGATGGTTTGCCCGACCGGAGCGATCCAGCGGCACGGCGAGTCCGGACCGGTCATCATCGACCGGGATCTGTGCATCGGGTGCAAACTATGCATGGTGGTCTGTCCGTTCGGCGTCATCGGCCTGGCGCGCGACGGCAAGGGGGTGATCAAGTGCGACCAGTGCATCGGGCGGCAGGAGGCAGGCGAGGAACCCGCGTGCGTGTCCGCCTGCCCGACCAAGGCGCTCGTGTTCATGGACATCGAGCAGTATGCTCGGCAGAAGCGGCAGGCGACCGCCGAGCAGTTGGTGACCGCACCGGACCAGGCCGACGAGGGCGATGACCGCTAAGGGAGGGCAGGCGCACCGCCCCGGCGCCGCCGGTAAGCGTGTTCTGCCACAGGGCGAGGGGCGCGGCCCAGGTACAGGGAGAGCGGCCGATGGTGACGGTGACCGTATGTGTCGGCAGTTCCTGTCACCTGAGGGGCGCGCGTGTGGTGATCGAGCGATTCAATGAACTGCTTGAGAAACATGGTTTCCAGGATAAGGCCCTATTGAAGGGGTCGTTCTGCATGGAGCGTTGCGGCGAGGGAGTCAACTGGCAGATCGACCAGGAGCCCTTCACCAGCGCGAGCGTGGAGGAGGCGGTCCAGGTGTTCCGCGAGAAGGTCCTGGCGCCGCTGGGGGCAAAGTCGGTAGACGAACCGCGAGGGACGGATCGGCCATGACTCCTTCCAACAGCGAAATCACCGCAGCGCACGCCGGCGCGATCCTGGAGCACACCCCCAACGGCGTTCTACTGGTGGACGGGCAGGCACGGATTCGTTTCGTGAACCCCGCCTTCCGCGAGATGTTCCGCTGCCGCGATGAAGACCTTCTGGGCGAGCGAGCGGCGGAGTTTGTGCATTCGGATTGCTTCGAGAGGGCCATCGCTGCGGGCGGGCATCTCATGGTCAGGGAGACGATCTCGCAGCACGATGTCAGTTTCCGCGTCGGGCTTTTCCCGATCGAGGGAGAAGACCTCTACTGCGGCATCTTCATCGACACCTCGGACGAAGAGAGGGCCCGCAAGCGCCTGTATGAATTGCGGGCACAGACGCTGGAGCGGGCGCAGGAGGTTATCTCCCGACAGATGCAGACCGCCCAGGAGATCGCACGGCTCCTGGGTGAGTCGACCGCCGAAACAAAGGTGTTGTTGGTGAAACTCATGTCCCTTTTTCAAGAAGAGGGATCTCCGTGAGCGTGTACTACGAGTGGGGCACCAAACAACTGAACAAGCGCAGCGAAGAACTGTGCGGCGACAGTATCGCCGTCTCGCGCCACTCGGATTGGGTGACCCTGGCCCTTGCCGACGGACTGGGCAGCGGGGTGAAAGCCAACATCCTGGCCACGCTCACCACGCGTATCGCCATGCGCCTGCTCGAGAACGACCTGCCGCTCAGTGAGGTGGTGGAAACGCTCGGGAAAACGCTGCCGGTCTGCGAGGTACGAAAACTCGCCTACAGCACGTTTGCCATTGCGCAGTTCTTCAGCGACGGCCGCGCCCGGGTCGTCGAGTTCGACACGCCTCCGGCCATTCTGTTGCGCGATCGGAAACTGTTCCCTCTGCCTTCAAACGAACGCGTTATCGCCAGCAAGACGATCCGCGAGTCGGTTCTCGAAGTCAGAATGGGCGACTGGATCGTATTCGTCACCGACGGCGTGCTGAATGCCGGTATCGGCGGCGTGTATCCCCTTGGCTGGGGTTGGGGCCAGGTGACGAAGTACCTTGAAGGACACGCACACCCCGAACTGTCGGCGCAGGACCTGGCCGACAAACTCGCCGAGACCGTGGCGGAACTCTACGCGGGTGCTCCGGGGGACGACGTGAGCATCGTCGCCATCAAAGCGCGGCACAAACTCGTCGCGACGGTGCTGACCGGCCCGCCGGCCAAGGCCGAGACGGATGAGGCCGTCTTGGCAGACTTCATCAAACGCCGCGGGCTGCACGCGGTGTGTGGCGGCACGACCGCCAAGATCGCCTCTCGCCACCTGGGCCGGCCACTCGATGTCGATCTGCAGACGATGCGGCCGGACGTGCCACCGATCGCTCGCATGGAAACCATCGACCTGGTGACCGAGGGGATCCTCACGCTGGCCCGGACCAACGAGTTGCTCCAGAACGGCGCCACCAAGGAAACCGTTAGATTCCGGACGGACGGTGCGGCGGCGCTGGTGCGGCTGTTACTGAGCGTGGACCACGTGCAGTTCGTCGTGGGACTGGCCGTGAACCCGGCGCACCAGAGTCCGAACCTGCCGGGCCAATTGGGCATGAAGTTGGCAGTCGTGCGCGAGATCGCCGAGGAACTCAAGCAGCGCGGCATCGAGGTCGGCATCGAATCCGTGTAGCCGACCGCGGCGCTCTTGCCGCAACGTAACAGGTTGTCCGGATTCGGCCTCACCGGGGCCGACCGCGACCCGGTCCGGAGCGGATGGCTGAGACTATGACGGTGCAAGAGAAACTCATCGAAACCATCGTCTCTCGCTACGACGGCGAGGTCGGCATGCTCATCCCCATGATGCAGGACCTCCAAGCCGAGTCCGGTTACCTGCCGGTTGATCAACTGCGCCGGCTCGCGGCCCGGCTCGACACGCCCGTGAGCCGCCTCTATGCCGTGGCGACGTTCTACGCCTCGTTCCGCCTGGCGCCGAAGGGGCAACACGAGGTCACCCTCTGCGTCGGGACCGTCTGCTATCTGAAGGGCGCAGGGAGGATCTCCGAACGGATTCAAGAGGAGTTCCAGGTCGAGGCGGGGGGCACCACCCCCGACGGCCTCTTCACCTTCCAGGCGGTCAACTGTGTCGGCGCCTGTGCGGTGGCCCCCGTGATGATCGTGGACGGCAAATTCCATAACGGCCTGACTCCCGAGTCGGCGGCGGATATTCTGCGCAGCCTTCCAGCGCAACAGGATGCGGCGCAAGGGGAGGATGAAACGTGACGGTGCTTTCCAGCGAGCGGCTTGGCAGCTCCGCTGACCTCGAGCGCAAGCGGAGGCAATGGCGCGAGAGGTCTCGCTCCTGCACGAAGCGCGTGCGGGTCTGCATCGGCCCCGGCTGTCTGGCCAAGGGCTCGCTCGGACTATACGAACTGTTTAACCAAGCGGTCGCGGAGGCCGGTGCGGACGTTCAGGTCGAAGCCAGGGGTGTGGGCTGTCATGGCCTTTGCGAGCGAGGCCCCATTGTGATCGTCGAGCCGGGAGCGATCTTCTACCAGCGGGTCGAAGAGCCTGACGTGGCCGAGATCTTCCGAGAGACGGTCGTGGGCGGCAGGGTGATCGAGAGGCTCCTCTACGAAGACCCCGCCACAGGAGCCAAGACAAGAACCGCTCAGGACATACCGTTCTACAAGGCGCAGATGCGAATTGCCCTGGGACACAGCGGACTGATCGACCCCACGAGCATCGCCGATTACATTGCCCTCGAGGGGTATGCGGCCCTGGCCAAAGCCCTGACCACGCTGACGCCGGAGCAAGTCCTGGCGGAGGTCGAGCGGTCCGGGCTCCGCGGACGGGGCGGGGGCGGCTTCCCGAGCGCGAGGAAGTGGCGATCCTGCCGCAACGCGCCGGGACAGCCCAAATATGTTATCTGCAACGGCGACGAAGGCGACCCCGGCGCCTTCATGGACCGCGCCATCATGGAGGGCAACCCGCACGCCATCCTGGAAGGCATGGCCATCGGCGCATACGCCATCGGCTCTTCTCAAGGTTACATCTACGTCCGGAACGAGTACCCCATTTCCGTGGAACGCCTGAAGGAGGCGATCCGGCAGGCCCGGCAACTCGGGCTGCTCGGCCAGGACATCCTCGGCACCGGCTTCTCCTTCGACATCCGGATCAACCGCGGCGGCGGCGCCTTCGTGTGCGGCGAATCCACGGCCCTGATGGCCTCGCTCGAAGGACGTCCGGGCGAACCCCGCGCCAAGTACGTCCACACCGTCGAGAGCGGCCTCCGCGACAAGCCCACCAACCTGAACAACGTCGAGACCTGGGCCAACGTGCCCGCCATCATCAACCGCGGCGGCGAGTGGTTCGCCTCCATCGGCACCGAGAAGTCCAAGGGCACAAAGGTCTTCAGCCTCGTCGGCAAGGTCGAAAACTCCGGACTCGTCGAGGTCCCCATGGGCATCACCCTGCGCCGGATCATCGAGGAGATCGGCGGCGGGATCCCGGGCGGCAAGGCCTTCAAAGCGGTTCAGACAGGGGGGCCCTCCGGCGGATGTATCCCCGCAGAACACCTCGACACCGCCGTGGACTTCGAGGAACTGACCCAACTCGGCTCCATGATGGGCTCCGGCGGCATGATCGTCATGGACGAAGATACCTGCATGGTCAACGTTGCCCGGTACTTCCTGAACTTCCTGAACGCCGAGTCGTGCGGCAAATGCACCCCCTGCCGCGAAGGACTCGCACAGATGCTTGCCATTCTCGACCGCATCACCCACGGCGAAGGCCGGCAGGGAGACGTCGAACGACTCGAGGAACTGGCCGACTTGCTCGAAGGCACCGCGCTGTGCGCCCTCGGCAAGACCGCTGCCAACCCTGTCCTCTCGACCATCCGCTACTTCCGCGACGAGTACGACGCACACATCCTCCGGCAGCGGTGTCCCGCAAAGGAGTGTCGGGGGCTCTTTCGCTATGAGATCGACCCGGAGGCCTGCAAGGCTTGCGGCCTGTGCCTCAAGCACTGCCCGGTGGAGGCCATTACCGGCGAGAAGAAGGTTCCCCACGTCATCGACCAGCAAAAGTGCACCCGCTGCGGGACGTGTCTGGACAAGTGCCCCTTCGGCGCCGTGCTGAAGGTGTGAAGGAGATTCCGGCTGTGCCGACGGTAACGATTGACGGCATTCGCGTGGAGGTGGAAACCGGCGCGACGATCCTCGACGCCGCACGCAAAGCCGGCATCTGGATTCCGACCCTCTGTTACCACCCCGCCGTTTCGCCCCCGGCCACCTGCCGCCTCTGCATGGTCGAACTCGACCGCGGCGATTGGAAACAACTGGTCACCTCCTGCAACTACCCCGTTCGCCGCGACATCGAGGTCAGCGTCTCCAGCGACCGGGCCGTGGCGGCACGCCGCGGCGTGATGCAACTGCTGCTCGCTCGGGCGCCGGAAAACGAGCAACTCAAGGCCATGGCCGAGCGAATGGGCGTCGAAGGCACGCCCTATCCCACGGTCACCACGAGTCAGCGCGATTGCATCCTGTGCGGATTGTGCACCGCCATATGCGATGAGGTCCTGGGGCGTGCCGCCATCGCGTTCAGCGGGCGCGGCCCGGACCGAGCCGTCACCACGCCGTTCCGCCAGCCGGCCGAGGACTGTATCGGCTGCGGGGCGTGTGCGCTGATCTGCCCGGTCGGGACGATCCAGATAAGGATGCACGAGGAGGAGGGCGAGATCGAGATCTCACCCTTCAAGACCCGCACCAAGATGCTTGCCTGCCGGGAGTGTGGCGCGCCGGTGGGCAGCGTTCTCGTGTTGAAAGAGGCTCTCGACAGGACTCCGATGCAACGCGAATCGCTGGCTGAACTGACGCGCCTGTGCCCCCGGTGCAGGCGAAAGCGCACCGCCGCGCGGTTGACGGAAGGGCGGACCCTGGCGGCGCAGGCGGGTTACGTCGCCGGAACCAGGAAAGCGGAGTGACCGCTGGCGCCCCTCCCGGTCGCCGGCCCAATGAGGAGATGGTTGATGGATCCGAAAAAGGCAACCTGTGATCCGGCGGCTCAGAAGATGCTCAAGCGGATGGCCGAGGCAGGTGAGGACACCGTCTGGGACCGGCTCGAGGCCCAGGAGCCCCAGTGCGGCTTCGGACAACTTGGCCTTTGCTGCCGCATCTGCAACATGGGACCCTGCCGCATCGACCCCTTCGGCGACGGGCCGCAGCGCGGCGTGTGCGGGGCCGACGCCGACACGATCATCGCCCGCAACTTCATACGGATGGTCGCCGGCGGCGCCAGCGCTCACTCCGACCACGGCCGCGGCGTGGCACACGCCTTCCTGGCAATGGCCAAAGGGGAAGCGCCGGATTATGGCATCAAGGACCGCGAGAAACTCATCTCCACCGCCCACATCATGGGCATCGAAACCGAGGGGCGCGACGACAAGGCCATCGCCCAGGACCTCGGCGAGCAGGCTCTGGCCGAATTCGGCAAGCCGCACGGCACACAGCGGATGGCCGACCGCGCCCCGGAGGCCCGAAAGGCCGTCTGGAAGAAACTCGGCGTCACGCCGCGTGCCGTGGACCGCGAAATCGTCGAGGCCCTGCACAGGACGCATCTGGGCGTGGACCAGGAGTACAGAAGCATCCTGCGTCACGCCAGCCGCTGCGCCCTCGGCGACGGATGGGGAGGCTCGATGATCGGCACC
>CAZIJC010000202.1:0-7772 GCA_964539385.1 uncultured Anaerolineales bacterium
CCCAGAGGTCTCCGGTGGCGGCCTCGGCCCGGACGCGGAAGTTCCCGCCGCACACGTTCAGGTAGCGGCACGTGGCGCAGCGTCCCTTGACGTGCGGGCGCTTGTCCTTGAGTTTGACCATGAGCGGGTCGGAGAGGTCGTTCCAGATTTCGGAGAAGGGGCGCCGGCGAACGTTGCCGAACGTTACGTGCCGCCAGAACTGGTCGGCGTGGACGGAGCCGTCCCAACTGATGCATCCGATGCCGTGCCCGGACGAGTTGCCGCGGTTCATCTCGAGGAGCCGCTTGACGTCGGCGGCTCGCGGATTCCCTTCGCGGACCATGCGCGCATACAGATACGGCCCGTCGGCGTGGTTATCGACCGTGAGGACCTCGGGCGCGTGGCCGGCGGCATGCAGTTCGGCCGTGCGGTCGATGATCCTGTCGACGACGCGGCGGGTGGCCTGGTGGTCGAGGTCCTCGTCCATCAGCGACGTGCCGCGCCCGGCGTAGACAAGGTGGTAGAAGCAGACGCGCGGGATGCCCTCATCGCGCACCAGGTCGAAGATGCCGTCGATCTCGGCGGCGTTGCGTTTGGTGATCGTGAAGCGCAGGCCGACCTTGATGCCAGCCGCCATGCAGTTGCGGATGCCGGCCATCGCGCGGCCGAACGCGCCGGCGACGCCGCGGAACTTGTCGTTCACCTCACGCATGCCGTCGAGCGAGACGCCGACATAACTTAAGCCCACCGTCTTGAGGCGCGTGGCCACACCAGCGTCGATGAGCGTGCCGTTGGTCGAGATGACGGCCCGCATGCCGAGGGCGACCGCCTTTTCGAGAAGCGTCATCAGGTCCGGCCGCATGAGCGGCTCGCCGCCCGAGAACAGGACGACCGGCACGCCGAAGGCGGCGAGGTCCTCGAACATCCGGACGGCTTCATCGGTCGCCAGTTCGCCGTCGTACTTGCGGTTCTCGGACCGGCTGTAGCAGTGGACACACTTCAGGTTGCAGCGGCGCGTGCAGTTCCAGACGACGACGGGTTTCTTGTCGGCCGAGAACTGGAGGAGGTGGCTCGGCAGCCGCCCCGTCTCGGCGCCGTAACGAAGCACGTCGCCCGGTTCAACCGTGCCGCAATAGAGTTTTGAGATTCCGATCACGGCTCTTCCAGTTGAAATCTGAGATCTCAAATCCGAGATCTGAAATCTCAAATCTGAGACCTCAAATCTCAGATTGCCTGCCCACAAGTGCCATTACTCGTTCGCCGGCGCTGCTTGTGTAGCGCGCGCCCGTACGGGCGGCTAACTCGGCTGCTCGTCGTCGATGGCGTCGAGGTCAAACAGGCGCCGCACCAGGTCCACCGCCGCAAGGCGTTCGCTGGGCGCGGCGTCGGCCGAGAGTTCCTTCAGCAGCGCGAGCGGCATGTGGAGAATCTGCTTGCACATGGCCTGGGTGAACTGCTCCAGTTGCGTGCGGTCGGCCTGGGAAAACTGCCTGCCGTACCGGTCAATGTGCTTCTTCTGAATCGCCGCGAGGTGTTGCTGGAGCAGGCGGATGGTCGGCGCCGCCTGGCGCGACGCGAGCCATCGGCCGAACCGCCCGACCTCGTACTCGACGATCGCCTCGGCCTTGGGGATGTCCTGCCGCCGGCGCTCCAGGTTCCGCCGGACCAGCCGGTCAAGGTCGTCGATGTTATAGAGGTACACGTTGTCCAGGCTGCCCAACCTCGCGTCCACGTCGCGCGGCACGGCGATGTCTACGATCAGCACGGCGTCGCGCCGCGTGCGGAGCACCTCAGCAAGGTCGCGCCACGTCAGCACGGGTTCCTCGGAGGCGGTGGACGTGATCACCAGATCGACCTTGGCGATTGTCTCAGGGATGGCGTCGAGGCCGACGGCTTCGGGCGCGGAGCGGTCGATCATCTCGTGGGCGAGGTCGTAGGCGAGTTGCTGTGCGCGGTAGAGCGTGCGGTTGGCGACGATGAGCCGGTCGGCTCCCGATCCGAGCAGCGCCCGCGCCGCCGCCTCGGCCGTCTGCCCCGCGCCGACCAGCAGGACGGTCTTGCCTTCGAGGCTCGAGAAGATGTGCCGGGCCAGGTCCGCCGCGGCCGCCGCCACGCTCGCGGAACCTGCGCCCAAGTCCGTCTCGGTCCGCACGCGTTTGCCGACGCGAAACGCCCAGTGCGTCAGTTTGTTGAGCAGGGCGGAGGTGGTGCGGGCCTCGACGGCCAGTCGGTAGGCGTCTTTGACCTGGCCGAGGATCTCGTGTTCGCCCACGATCTGGCTGTCGAGCGATGCCGTCACCCGAAACAGGTGCCGCACGGCATCCGCATCGTCGCGGCGATAGAAGATGTCCGCTCCGGCCGCTGGCCGCACGCCCTTGACCCGCGCAACGTGGTCGAGGAAGTAGGCCAGGGGATCGGCGTCCGTGCGCGGGACGAAGTAGACTTCCGTCCGGTTGCACGTCGAGAGGAGCAGCGCCTCGTCGAAAACTTTCTCGGCGCGTATCCCGGCCAGGACCCGGGCCGCCTCATCGGAGGCCAGCGCCAACCCTTCGCGCACCTCGACCGGGGCGGTTTGGTGACTTGTGCCGATGACTGACAACTCGGCCATACCAGCCTTTCAACGACAACGCGCCGGGCAAGCCCGGCGGCTAACACCCGCAGCGGGGCGTGACCGGGCCACCCGTGCTTTCAACGGCAGCGCGCCGGGCAAGCCCGGCGGTTAACACACGCAACGGCGCTTTACGACAACAGACCGCTGACCGTCAACAGGGCCATGACCACGATGAAACCGACCACGGCGATGGTGCTTATCCGTGACGCCGGCCACTTGCCGAGCCAGCGGCCCAAGATCGCCACCGCGTACACCACCCAGGCCACCGAGCCGGCGATGATCTTGCTGATGACCTTGGCTGTCATCTCGCCGCCGCCCTTGCCGAGCAGCAGCGGCGCAACGGCAATCGCGACCGTCATGGCCACGAAGCCCGTCAGCAGGGCGTGCCACGCCATCGGCCCAAGCACGTCGAGCGGCGGCAGGCGGTCGAACAGGACGCCGAACCGGTGCCGACGCAGGCCACGATGTTCCAGCAGGTACAGCAGCCCGTAGACGCCCGCGAACGCCAGGGCCGTGTACGCCACCAGCGCCGGCACAACGTGCAGCCGGGCCCACATGCCCACGGCGCCCGGCGAGACCTCGGACGGCTCGGCCACCCGTCCCGCCAGGAGCATCGACGAGGTGTACTGGAACAGGAACGCCAGCAGCAGGACAAACACCCCGGTCCGGCGGTCGCGGCTGGCCAGTTCGACCCACGCGTACACACCGGCCGTCGCCAGCGCGAGGACCGACGCAATCTCCTGCGCGCTTGTCACGGGCGGGTATCCCAGGTGCACGCCGCGCAGCACCAGAAACGCCAGGTGCGCCGCGACCACGGCCACCAGGTACGGCGAGCGCGCGTCGGTCCGCATCCGCAGGAAGAACGTGGCCCCGTAATCCACCAGCAGCGCCAGGTAAAGCAGCGGCAGCAACCAGTTGCCGATCACCAGCAGGTCGGCCATGGCATTTCCCTTCGGCAAGTAATAACCCCACGATGGCGGCTCGCATTAGACGGGCGGGCCGCGCTTGCGGAATTATACCCCCGCCGGGGCCGCAGAATAAGGTGTTTCTGCGGGTCAAGGTTGTCTTGGCCCGCGAGGTACGCTAAGATGACTCGGTCGGCGCCGGCGGCGGCCCGGAATGGGGACCTGGATGCGGACGTTGCGGCGAATCATCCTGTGGGTGGTGCTGGCGGCTATTGCGCTGCTGGTGGTGCTGTCGATCGTCGGGGCGCTTCGTGGCGCCGACCGTGCCAAGGACCTGTTCAACTCCGCGCCACTCGTCGTGTACTGGTTCGTGCTGGCGGCGCTGCTGGCGTCGGGATTTGTCTTCTTCAAGCGTCTGATCCGCTCGCCGGCCGCGCTGGGGATGCACCTGGGGTCGCTGCTCGTCCTAACGGGGGCGATGTGGGGGTCCGACACGGGCCACGACGTGCGACGGGCCCTCCTCGACAGCGAAAAAGTGCCCGGCGGATACATGGTCATCTACGAGGGCCGCCGCGAGAACCGCATCCTCGAGCACAAAACCATGGCGCCCATTGCCGAACTACCCTTCGACGTGCGCCTGAACGACTTCTGGATTGAGTATTATCCCTCGAAGCAGAAGACGTGGAGCCTCCTCGTCGCGGCGCCCGTCCGCGACGGCGCCGGCCACGTGCTCGAGAAGCGGCAGGTCGAAATCCCCTGGACCGTCGGCCAGCCGTCGGACGTGCCGCTGACGCAGGCGCGTCTGACGGTGCTCCAGTACCTTGAGCATGCCGCGCTCGTCTTCGACGAGGGCGCCGAGCCCGTCATCGAGATTGCGCTCGCCGACGACAGGAAGGTGACGCTGCCTGCCCGCGCCGGCGCCGAGACCGACCTTGCGGACCCGAAGATGAAGGTCCGCGTGATTCAGGTCTTCGAGAACATGAGACTGCGCGGCGCGGGCGAGGAACGCGAGATCGTGGACCTGCCCGGCGAAGGAACCAACCCGGCCGTCCTCGTGCACCTGGTGGAACCCGACGGCACGACCCACAAGCGGTACCTCATGGCGCTGGTGCCGATGCACGGGTACCGCGATCCCGGCCCGCCGATGGCGTACGTCTTTCCGGAACCGACCGGCGCGCGGGCCGATCCGTCGAGTGCCGTCCCGGCGATGGAAGTGCTTGCGGAGTACGACGGCCGCGAACTGCGGCACTGGTTCCTGCCGGCCGAGGACGACCCGTACGTGAGCGTGGACCTGGCGCCGCTGCTCCCGGGCAAGGACGAGCCGGCGCACGGCGACGCGCAGACGGCACTCTTTCTTGTTAAGCCTGCCGGCCCCATCCGCGATTACCTCAGCGAACTGGCTGTAATCTCCGGGGGCAAGCAGGTAGCCGCAAAGATCATCGAAGTCAACGACCCGCTGCACTGGGACGGGTATCACTTTTACCAGGCCGATTACGACAAGCAGGAAGGCCGGTACACGGTGCTGCTGGTCACGTCGGATTCGGGGCTACTGGCCGTCTGGGTGGGCTTCACGCTGCTGGTGGCGGCCACGTTCTGGCGATTCTGGGGCGAGGCGGTGATCGGATACGTCACGCAACGACGCTCGGTCGGTACCTAGCCGCGAGCGTAAGCGAGCGGACACATGGCCATCAAGTGGACCATCCTGGGCTTGGCGATCTACGCGACGGTGGGTCTGTACCTCGTCGCGGCGGTCCTGTTTCTGGCGCGAGTCAGGCGGGTCGGCTACGTCGTGTACGGCGTCGGGTGCGCGATGGCGGTGGCGGCGTGGGTGTACCGGTGGCTGGAGACGGGTCACGTGCCGCTTCAGAACCTGTTCGAGGTGTTCCTGACGCTGGGCATGTTGGTGCTGCCGGTCACGCTGTTCTGCCGGCGGTTCCTCGGCGTGGGCGGGGAGGTGGCCGACGCTTTCATCGGCATCATCATCCTCTTTGCAGCGGGGTTCGTCTTCAACGCCGAGCCGAAGATGCTCGTGCCCGCGCTTCAGAGTTCGCTTTTCGTGCCGCACGTAGCGGCGTACATGCTGGCGTACGCCGTCATGGCGAAGGCAGCGGTTCCGGCGTTTCGGCGTTTGGTCGGCTTCGGCCCGCCGCGAGAGGACAGGCTTGTGGGTTGGGAGGCGGCCACGTACCGGATGGTCTCGCTCGGCTTCCCGCTGCTGACGCTCGGCCTGGTGCTTGGGGCGGTGTGGGGCAAGATCGCCTGGGGCGATTACTGGAACTGGGACCCCAAGGAACTGGCGTCGCTGGCCTCGTGGCTCGTCTTTCTGGCGTACCTGCACGTCCGGTACATGTACGGCAAACGGTTCCCCCGCCTCAACTGCGCCCTGGTCGTCTTGGGCGCGGTAGCAATTGTGCTGACGCTTCTGTGGGTGAACCTCGCCCGCATCTTCGGCGGCGGGCTGCATTCCTACGCCGCGTGAGACGCAGGCCGCTCGCGCCCGCTGCGCGCGGCATGCGCCGCGGGGACGTTATCTGCGGCTTCACCGCGGGACGCTGCGCGCCGCCGGGTCAAGAACGTTGCCGGTGGCCTGCATCTGCTCCCACGTCCGGCGGCCGCGCGGCGTCACGAGCGCCCACGGATCCTGCTCGAGGGCTTTGAGCGTGATGTCGCGGAGCATCCGGGCGCGGCACAGACGGACGACGGCGGCGCCGATGCGCGCCACGGTCTCGGCAGCCGCGCTGATGTAGCGGCCTTCGAGCCGACCGAGTTCACGCTGGACGTGAAAGAGGTGCAGCCGCGTCTCGGCCAGCGCCTCTCCCTCGGGCGTGCGGATGGGTATGCGGCAGACCTCCGGGTGCTCAACATAGGGCAGGCCCGCGAGTTGCTCGAACCCGTGCATCGTGGTGTTGACCTCGTGGCCGACACCCAAGAGGAGTATGCGTCCGTCGTCGCGCTCCGCGATTCTTTCGTACGGCGAGCCGCGGCCGCATGCGGCGCTCGTGTGATGGTCCGCCACGAGTTCCTCCGCCAGCGGCCCGGCGGCAGCAACGCTGTGCGACGGATGCCAACTGCGGATCACCTCCGGTTGGTGACGGAACGTCTCGGGGATACGGCCGGCCCAGGTGGGCGTCTCGGCTACGTCGAAGATGGGGTGCTCGCGGTCGATCCGTCCCTCGCGGGCGGCGCGGACGTGGGCCGCGACGAACGCGGGCGTAATCGTCAATGCGCTCATGACGACGGTGCCGCCGGGCGAGACCGCTTCGCGCAGGGCGTCGATGACCGCCTCGGCCCCGCCGTCGACGTGTCCGAATCGGCTCAAGGAACTGTGGACCATGACCGCTTCGCCGCCTTCAAGGCCGAGGCGCCTCAGGCCCTGAACGATTATCTCGCGCGTGACCGTTGGTTGGTCCATTACGGTTCCCCGAGCGCTTGGCGGACGGCGGCGCGGGCCAGCAGGCGCGTGGAGTCGAGCGTCGGCAGCGGCGCGGTGGCCGGGTCCATAAGGAGGGGAATCTCGGTGCACCCGAGGACGGCGGCGTCGCAGCCGCGCGATTTCAGCGTCGCCGTCACCTGGTTGAAATACTGGCGGCTCTCGGGCAGGAAGCGGGCGTTTACGAGTTCGTCGAAGATGATCCGGTTGATGCGCTCGCGGTCGGGCGGGTCGGGAATCTGCATGGCGAGGCCGGCCTTCGCGGTGGCGTCGCGATAGACCGGGCCTTCCATGAGGAACTTCGTGCCGAGGATCGCGAGGCTTGCGTACCCGGCAGACCGGGCGGCGGTGACCACTTCGTCGGCGATGTGAAGCCACGGGAGCGGGCTTTCGGGTTCGACGTGCGGCCAAGCCTGGTGGATGGTGTTGTCGGGGCAGATGAGCAGTTCGGCCCCGATCGTCGCCAGCCGGCCGGCCGAGTCGAGCATCAACTCGGCCACGGCCTCCCAGTCGCCCGCCTCGATGAGCGGCACGTACCGGGCCAGCGGGTGCGTGTGCATGGAGCATTCGGGATGATTGTGTCGGCCCATGCGGCCGGCGGCTTCCTGGCAGATCGTCCGATAACAGAGGGCCGCGCCCTCGGCGCTGCATGCCACGATGCCGATGTGTTTGGCCATTTCACACGTTCCCGTTAGGTGGTCTTTGCGCCGCGGGTCTGCGCATCTGTCTCGCGGCGGCTGTCGTGGAGTATAGGGAAGGCGCCGGCGAGTGGCAAGCATCGCGGCGAGGAGATGTCGTAACCCAGTAGTAATGTCCGGTCCGGACCCATTAGAACTGTCCGCTTCCT
>CAZIJC010000203.1:0-7722 GCA_964539385.1 uncultured Anaerolineales bacterium
GATGGCTTGGGTCTACTTCACGACGTCCGGCGGCCAATGGAAGGGCCGGCGCTGGACCGAAATGGCTTGCGACGTTAGAGCGAACCAAGTGATCGCCCGCAAAGGGCTTCCCAAAGAAACAAAGGCATTTATCGTAAACGCCTACGATAAGCGCGATGGCCTCGTCACTTCCGAGTTGATTGTGGCCAAGCCGTAAAGCGCGCCCCGAGAAAAAGGTACCTGGTACCTTTTTCTGCTCATCACCGGCTGCGCTGGCGGCGGGTCTTCGACCGGCGGCCAAGGAGCAGCCATGAGCCGAGGCACAGCAGGGCCAGCGTCCCCGGCTCCGGAACGTACTCCACCTGGAGGACGGTGCCGCCCGCCGGCGGGATCAGCAGCCACGCCCCCACGTCCTCCGGCGCCAGCACCAGACCGTTGTCCGTGATGCCGCCGGTGGCTGTCAGAACGTCGAACCGGTCGCCGGGGTCGGGGATGAACGGGTTGATGAGGTCCACGTCCACCAGACCGTCGAGCGCGGCCGCGCCGGTGACCGCAAGGCGGTCATACTCGTCGCCCACCGTGTAGCCGCCGATCTCAAACTCCAGCAGGCCGGTCTCCGACTGGTCGTACGTGCCGACGAACTCGAGGATGCCGGCCGACAGGCCGGGCGCCACCGTGCCGTGGTTGATGAATGTGAGGCTCGACGCGGTCAGCGTTCCCGTACCGGCGATCAGGCCGGCCACGTCATTGGTCAGGCTACTGCCCGTGAACGTTGCCGTGTTGTCGAACAGGCGAATGGTGCCCGCGTTCGCGTACTGGCCGGAGGACTTGTTGAAGAACGTGGCGGCGTCGATCCGGATGAGGCCGTTGTTATCGAGGTGGGCGCCGATGTACCGCCTCCCTCCCATGCCTTCGAGGGAGTCGATGAGGCCGCCGGCGGCGTTGGTCAGGGTGCCGCTGGTCACGCTCAGGTACGTGTTCGCTGCCACGCCGGAGGTCAGTTCGATGGTCCCGGCGCTGGTAAAGCCGTTTGCGGCCGTCAGGGTGGCCGGCGCTCCGACCGAGTTGGTATCGGCTGTAATCACCTGCCCGGCCGAGAGGTCGCCGCTGAGGGAGCAGGCCCCGTGCATCCGGAACGTCGCCGGCGCCGTGCCGCCGGGGCCGACGTTCAGTGTCGAGTACGTCAGGACCGGGGTTCCGGTGATCGTGCCGCCATCGTAGTTGAACGTGGCGGTGCTGATATCGAAGGCGCCGTCGATGGTCAGCGTGCCGGCGGCCTGCGTGAACTGTTGGCTGCTGCTCGTCATGGTCAGTGTGTTGCTGGCCGCGATGTTGAACGCCCCGTTATTGGTGTACTGGCCGGAGGACTTTGTCAGGATGGTGTCGCCGTGGACGCTCACCTGGCCATTGTTCGTGAGATTCGCGTTCAGGTACCGGGTTCCGCCCGCCCCCGCCTGGAAGTCGATGAGGCCGCCGGCATCGTTGGTCAGGGCGCCGGTGGTCACGTTCAGGTACGTGTTCGCTGCCACGCCGGAGGTCAGTTCGATGGTCCCGGCGCTGGTAAAGCCGTTTGCGGCCGTCAGGGTGGCCGGCGCTCCGACCGAGTTGGTATCGGCTGTAATCACCTGCCCGGCCGAGAGGTCGCCGCTGAGGGAGCAGGCCCCGTGCATCCGGAACGTCGCCGGCGCCGTGCCGCCGGGGCCGACGTTCAGTGTCGAGTACGTCAGGACCGGGGTTCCGGTGATCGTGCCGCCATCGTAGTTGAACGTGGCGGTGCTGATATCGAAGGCGCCGTCGATGGTCAGCGTGCCGGCGGCCTGCGTGAACTGTTGATTGCTGCTCGTCATGGTGAGTGTCTTGCTGCCGGCGATGGTGAACGTGCCGTTGTTGGTGTACTGGCCGGACGACTTTGTCAGTTTGGTTTCGGCGCCCACGGTCACCTGGCCATTGTTTGTGAGATTCGCGTACAGGTTCCGGGTTCCCCCCGCTCCCGTCTGGAAGTCGATGAGGCCGCCGGCGGCGTTGGTCAGGGCGCCGGTGGTCACGTTCAGGGACGTGTTCGCGCTCGCGCTGGAGGTTAGTTCGATGGTGCCCGCGTTGGTGAAGCCGTTTGCGGCCGTCAGGGTGGCCGGCGCTCCGACCGAGTTGGTATCGGCTGTAATCACCTGCCCGGCCGAGAGGTCGCCGCTGAGGGAGCAGGCCCCGTGCATCCGGAACGTCGCCGGCGCCGTGCCGCCGGGGCCGACGTTCAGTGTCGAGTACGTCAGGACCGGGGTTCCGGTGATCGTGCCGCCATCGTAGTTGAACGTGGCGGTGCTGATATCGAAGGCGCCGTCGATGGTCAGCGTGCCGGCGGCCTGCGTGAACTGTTGATTGCTGCTCGTCATGGTGAGTGTCTTGCTGCCGGCGATGGTGAACGTGCCGTTGTTGGTGTACTGGCCGGACGACTTTGTCAGTTTGGTTTCGGCGCCCACGGTCACCTGGCCATTGTTTGTGAGATTCGCGTACAGGTTCCGGGTTCCCCCCGCTCCCGTCTGGAAGTCGATGAGGCCGCCGGCGGCGTTGGTCAGGGCGCCGGTGGTCACGTTCAGGGACGTGTTCGCGCTCGCGCTGGAGGTCAGTTCGATGGTGCCGGCGCTGGTGAACCCGTTGGAGACGGTCAGATAGGCCGGGCTTCCCACCGAGTGGGTCCTGAGCACGAGGTCCCCGTTCTGTGTGAAGCCCGCCGAGATAGAGCAAGTGCTTTGGACGGTGAAGTCCGTGCTGTTTATCAGCGTGCCGGTGCCGCCCCAGGACGCCCCTGTCCAGAGGATCTGCCCCTGAGTCAACTGGGCGGTGCCGTTGACCGTCAGGGACCTTCCGGTGGACGAGAGGGTGGCGTCGTCGGAGTTGAGCGTGAACCCGCTGATGGTGCGGCTCTGGTTCAGCGTAACGGTGTAGGCGCCGCCGGTGGCGGCAATCGTGGCGGTGTCGGCCGGGTCGCTGCCGGGCGGCCCACCGGCGGGCGTCCAGTTCGCTGGCACGCTCCAATCGCCCGACGTCGCGGAGCCCCATGAGTAAGGCGCGCCGAGGGCCGGCGTGGCCAAGACGAACGTGAACAGGCCCGCTGCCAGGAACGAACGGCAAAGTGCTTTCGGACTCATTGCTGTCTCCTTCAAGCGTGCCTGACCGTCGGGGCGTCCCTTGCTGCGCCCCCTTCTGACCCCATCGGCGCGCACAAAAAGGCTCGTCCGGCCAACAGGCGGACGAACCCCGGGTGCACACAGCCTCTCTCCGGCCCATAGTATACACCAAAAACAGGCTTGTGTCAAATCGGTTGTTCGCCGCCCCTTCGGTCGTGCATCGACAACGACACAGCCGTCCGCCACGGAAGTAGGGGGACCGGTCGCGTGCGATGGTCGGGGCCAACTCGATTTGGGCCGCCGCTTACCGGAGCGCGTCGGTTACGACCCGCCGCATCGTCTCGACGGGGGCGGGCGCTCCCGTCCACAACTCGAACTGCTCGACCGCCTGGCGCACGAAATGGTCGATGCCGCAGACGGTGCGGCAGCCGGCCTCGCGGGCTTCGGTGAGCAGGCGCGTCTCGGCGGGGTTGTAGACGGCGTCGTAGACGACCAGGCCTTCTCGGAGCATCTCGCGCGGCACGGCCGACGCGTCGGTCTTGGGGTGCATCCCGACCGGCGTGCAGTTCAGCAGAATGTCGCACGCCGGCGTCGTCATCTCGGCGTGGGCGACGTGCGAGACGCCGACCTCGGCGGCCAGCGCTTCGGCGCGCACCTCGTCCACGTCGGCCAGCGTCACCAGAGCGCCGCGCTGGGCGAGGCCGAACGCCATGGCGCGGCCGACGCCGCCGGCGCCGACGATCAGGGCGCGTTTGCCCTCGAGCCACCCCTCGCCCACCACCGCCTCGATCGCCGCCACGCCTGCCGTCCAGTCGGTGTTGGTGGCGAACAGGGTGCCGTCGTCGCGCCGCCGAAGCGTGTTGACGGCGCCGATGCGTGCGGCGAGCGGCTCAACACAATCGGCGGCGGCCATCACGGTCTGCTTGTGCGGTATCGTGACGCTGTAGCCGCGGAAGTCGAACTCGCGCATCGCCTGCACGAACGCTGCGGCGTCGCCTTCCACCCAGAGCGGCAGATAGACGGCGTCGCAGGCGATCTCGGCGAACGCCGCATTGTGGATGCGCGGACTCAAACTGTGACCCACCGGGTCGGCGATCACGCCGTACACCTGTGTGCCGGGGCCGATGCTGCCGACGCGGTAGAGGTCTCGCATGTCGCGTGCCGAGACCTGCCCGGGGGCGGCCTGGGGGCCGGATTCGGCGGCGGCATACGTCAGAAAGGCGCCGAACTTCGCCGCGAGCACGCGGGTCAGCACGCCCCGCTCCCCCATCGACAGGGCGATCGTCGGCACGGTCGCGTCGCGCAGGATCCGCAGCACGGGAAGCGTGTCGAGGATGTGGTTGGCCGTGGCGGCCACCTTGACGACGGCGGCGCCCGTCTTGGCCAGGCGCGCGTGGGTCCGGGCGAGGTCCGCCGGCGTCTTCTCGTGGTCATGGTAACTGATGATTATCTTTTCGGTCGGCACGTCGCCGAGCGACGAGATGGCGTCGTGTTCGACGTCGATGTACCGCGCCCCCAGCCGCGCGGCGTCGCGCAGCACCGCAAGGCGGTCCTCTTCCGGACCGTCGTAGAGTCCGCCCTCGCGCCTGGGCCGATAGGTGACGATGACGGGGCAGGGCGGGGCGGCGAGAATGCGCGCCAGGTCGAACTCGGCCATGGCGTCGAGCCGCAGTTCCGCCGCGTCGCCAGCCGCGGCGGCTTCCGCCAGACCGTCCAGGGCCTCGTCCGTTGTCTGCGGCATCAGGCTGACGCACAGCATGGCTGTTCCTGAACCGTGTACGGGCAAACCGGGCCGAGAGAAAGGGCCGGCAACCCGACATCCGGTACGGCCGTGAGCGTGCGTTTCGATTACTTGGACGTCGCGGCGGCGTTCAGGCGCTGCTGCAGGCGGCCGATCTGGCGGGCTGCCAGGTTCCGATGGAGCGGCCCGTTGTTGGCGGCACGGTGGAGCAATCGCTCCGTCGCGCGCAGGCGCCGGGCGGCGTCGTCGAGGTCCCCGGCATCGAGCGCTTTGAGAAAGGCGCGGCGGGCCGTACGGATGCGGCTTTTGATGACGCGGTTCCGCTCGCGGCGCCGGACGTTCTGGCGCATGCGTTTCCGGGCGGATAAGGAGTGCGGCATACGGCTAGTCTCCTTCCTGTTGGGGAGCCTCGGGCTCCGCCTGGCCTTCTTCGTCGTGAGCGGTTTGTTTGCGCAGGGTTTCGAGGCGTTTGGCAACGTCGCGGTACTGGTAATCCTGCTGGACGATGACACTGTACCATTCGATGGCCTGGGTGGCGTTGCCCTGGATTTCGAGGGTCTTGGCGAGGTTGTATCGCAGTTCTTTTCCGAGGGGGTCGGTCGCCATTTCGTACTGCCGGATGGCGCTCTGGAACTGGCCCTGGGCTTCGAGGTAAAGTTTCTTGGCGTAGAAACACTGGCCGAGCATGTTGAAGGACTGGATGCGCCGCTTCGGGTCGCGCGTGCTCGTCTGGAATGAGACGATGGCGTCGTCGTGTTGCTCGGCGCGGAACTGGCGCAGTCCGAGTTCGAAGCGGATTCCCATGTCGGTCGGATACTGCTTCTGGCGTTCCTGGTAGACGTCCAGTTCGAACTCGTTGTGTTTTTCGGCGATCTGCCGGCGTTTGCCTTTGAGGTCGGCCCGGTCGGGCTCGGCCTCGATTTGCTCGTTGATCTGGCGCAGGACGCGGCGAAACTCGGCCATGCGAATGTCGTCCATGCGCGACTTGAAGCGGTACTCCCCCGTCTGGTCGAGCGCCGTCTGGAGCAGGTCCAGGGCCTCGTCAACGTGGCCGCGCCGCGCCTGGCAGATGGCCAGGTCCTGTATCTTGGCCGGGTTCGCAGGGTCGGCGTCGAGTGCGGCCTTGAGTTGCTCGTATTGGGCGTCCAACTGCTCGCGGGTCCGGACGACCTGCTGGGTGGCGGAGGAGGCCGCCTGGGCACGGTCGCGGACCTGTTCGTGGAAGTCGGCAACCTCTTCGAGTTTGCCCTCGTCGATGCTGGCGCGCGCCGACAGGTCGCGGGCCCGTTTGTCGAGCGACCGGTCCGAGGGGTCGATCCGGATGGCCTGCGAGAGGGCATTGACGGAGTCCTGGAAGCGTGCCTGGCCCTCGTACATGTCGGCCAGTGTGGTGAAGATCTGCTTCTGCGGCTTCTTGGAGCGGAGGCTTTCTTCGCCGGCGAGTTCTCCGAACCAGATGGCCACATCAATGTATTCCAGACGCCGAGCCGTCTGCATCAGTTGCATCATGAGGGTGACGTTTTGCGGGTCGCGGGCCCAGGCCGCCTCCAGCGCGAGCAGCGTATCCTTGTGCCGCCCGAGCATCTGTGAAAAGGCGCCCCTGCCCTGGGCAAGCAGCGCCCCAAGACCGCCGCCCTTTCCCTGGTTGCTTCGCCGCAGCGCACAGTCCCTGAGTCCCCGATGGCCGTGCTCGATGTCGCGCGGATTGTACCGCAGGCCATCCAGGTACAGGCGGATGCCGTACTCGAAGTTGTTGTGGACGGTGGCCTCTTCGGCTCGCTGGAAACAGCCGTCGGCCATCGCGCGGACCTCGGGGGCGAGTGCTTCGGTGCTCGGGGGCTGCTCGGACGATTCCGACTCGGGCCTTCCGCCGTTGGGCTCGGGGGCCTCGGGCTCTTGTTTTCCGGCTTCCGGCACCGTCTTTGCCTCCGTGGCGATGTTGTTCTGCTCGCAAGCGCCTCCGGCGCACACAGTCCCCTTCCAGAACACGCCAGTCTAGCCGCTGGGCGGCGCCTGTCAATCAAAAAGGGCAATGCGGCCTTGCGCCTTGCGCCATTTTCAGGTCGCATGGAGGCGCGGCGGTTCTCCTGACCCGCCGCGCCACACGTACGCAGGGCCGAAGCGCGGCAGGTGGGCAGGCCCGCCGCGCGACAACGCGATCTTCCGCCCGGCCGGCAGCGCCGGATCACGCCGTTCCGCGCGTGTGTCGGACCTGTTTCTCCCAGTCGGCGAGCAGGGCCTTGAGGCGCCGGGCGTCGATGGGCCGGGCCGCCAGCAGGTCGTTCTTCTCGGCCGGGTCGGCCGCAAGGTCGAACAGCCATTCGCTGAAGGCGGTGCCGTCGGTCAGGGAGAGATATTTCATATCCCCGCTTCGGACGGCCCGCCACGTCCGCTCGCCCCGGCGGTTGCGCCAGAAGAGGTGGCGGGTGAGTTCCGGGAGCCCTGCGCCGACGTAGCCGAGGATGCCGATGCCATCGAGCGGAAGGTATTTCATCATGGGCACGCCTGCGGCCCCGGCCATCGACGCGGCCAGGTCCATGGTAATGCACGTCTGGTCCGAGACGGCGCCCTTCGGAAGGACGCCCGGCCACCGGGCGATGCACGGCACGTGGATGCCGCCCTCCTGCAGGCTGCTCTTGTGGCCCGAGAAGGGGGCGTTCGAGGCATTCTGGTTGCCGCCGTTGTCGCTGGCAAAGATGACGAGCGTATCGTCGGCCAGACTGCTTGAGTCGAGCGCCTCCAGGATCTTGCCGACGCCCTTATCCATGTGTTCGACCAGCGTGACGTACCCGGCGCGGTCGCCCTTGTTCCACTCCGCTTCCGGCAGTCTCTCCGGACGCCGGTCGTCCGGTCCCTGGTACGGGCTGTGCGGCGCGGTGT
>CAZIJC010000204.1:0-7691 GCA_964539385.1 uncultured Anaerolineales bacterium
GGGCGTCGCTGCCCGGCTGCGTGGGATCCCGGGCTGCTTGCCGGCCCTTCGCGGCCAGAGCGCACGGGCCCCATCGCACAGGCCCAAGGCCCAAGGCAATGGACACAGCAACCGTCAGAGAAATGACGGCTACGTCCGACCGACGCGGTTCCCAGCGCATGCGCATCCCCCCACTTCGCAGTGCATGATACCGCGCCCCCCGCCGGTTCCGTCAAGGACAAAAAGAAATATTCTACAGTCCTAGACTTAAGGCTACAGCGCCATTTCGTGCGCGGCGGGTACGGGCCGCGCGAAGCGTGGAACCCGGGGGCTCGGGGCGTGGAGACAGCCTTGTCAGAGGCTTGGGAAAGGATATAATGCCGGCAAAGGCCGCGATGTCCGGGGGGCGGCGTTTATCCGGGGAATCGCGGGAAAGAAACCGTGCATACACGCCATCTGCCAGCCCGGCTTGTCAGGGCGTTTTCTGAAAAGGACCCAACGCGGATGAATAACGTGAAGACGAAGTCGAAACGGTCCGCTGCACTGATGGTTCTGTGTTTGGCGGCGATGGCGGGGCTGTGCTGTTCGGGCCCATCGCGGTCGTCGGCAAAGCCCGCACCGGCCGCGGATGTCAAGGCGGGGCTGAAGGTGTTCATCCTGGCCGGCCAGTCGAATATGGAGGGACATGGGGTCATCAAGGGAAAGCCGGGGCAAAAGGGCACGCTGGAAACGCTATCCCAAGACCCGGCCTCGGCGGCACGCTACAAACACCTGTTGGACAAAGATGGACAATGGATTGTGCGCGACGACGTTTGGCTATCTTACTACGACACGAAGTGCCCATTGACCCTGGGCAGGAGCGCTGCACGCAATGCGATCGGACCGGAGATCGGCTTCGGCTGGACGGTCGGCGACTATCTCGGCGAACCGGTGCTGCTGATCAAGTTCGGGCCGGGCGGCACAAGTCTCGCGGGTCCGTGGCGTCCGCCGAGTTCGGGCGACGCGCGCGAGCGCAAGCGCGGCCCCGGCGTGGGTAACGAGTACGGGAAGATGATCGCCGGCGTGAAAAGACAACTCGAGAATCTCAAGGCCGATTTCCCCGGCTACGATGGGCGGGGTTACCAGATCGCCGGCTTCGGCTGGCACCAGGGCTGGAACGACGGCTGCAGCATGCAAGATTCCCAGGAATACGAGACGAACATGGCCAACTTCATTCGCGACGTCCGCAAGGACCTCGGCGCGGCGAAGATGCCGTTTGTGATCGCCAACAGCGGGTTCGGCGGATGGGCGCAGACGATTAACCGGCGGCTGATGGTCATGAAGGCCCAGGCGGCGGTGGCCAACTCCGAGGAGTTCAAAGACAACGTCATCTGCGTCGAGACCCGCAGTTTCTTCCGCGACGGTGATGTCTCGCCCCGCCCCATCCGCTATCACTGGTGCTGCAACGCCGAGACCTACTACCTGATCGGCGAGGGCATGGGCAAGGCGATGGTGGAACTGCTGGGCGGTCCGAAAGCGCCGGCCAATCCGACGGGTCCTCCGGAAAAGAAGTAGCGCGGGACGCCACGGCGCGGAGCCGGATTTCGCGAATCGCTTGTGATCCCGGCGGGCGGCACCGAGTCTCGTGCCGCCGCAACGCGTGCGCTCAAACAATGGATTGCGCGAGGCGCAGCATGAAGACACTTACACAATCGGTCCTGGTCTGTATCCTGCTATTGTCGCTTCCAATGAACGTCCATGCCCGGGAGCCCAATGCCGGCGACATGGGCAAGGCGATCGAGGCGGGTGATTTCGCCGGGTACTTCGCCAACATCTCCGCCTGGCTGAACCGGAAAGCGCCCGCCGGCGCCGGGGTGATAACCGAGGCAGCCATGAAGGCGCTGCTGAAGGATCCCGTCCTTGCAAACACGCTGGATCAACGGCAACTCCTATCAAGGCATGGTGTTGACAGCATAGGAGCGTTTGCACGGGCCGGTCAAGCCAACAGGACGTTCCTGGCCTGGCTTCTGCGAAACACCGAGGCGATGGACCTGTATTTGGAGGGCGCCACGCCCACGGGCGTCAAGAAGCGGGAGGCCGACAGTTACACGCTTGACGTGGCGTCGTTGGATCTTTGGCGAAAACTCTTCCAGGCCGATCCGGATTCGAAACAAGGCCTCTATCTGAGGCTTGCCATCGCGATCGGCCTGAACCCTCCCGGCACCGGCAACCGGGGCGCCGGCCAGGCGGCAAAGGCGGCGGACCCCGTCGATCGCTACAACCACTTCAAGTCGGCGCACCAGAACAAGGAACTGTTTCCCGGTTTCGATAACCTGACCGTATGGGAATACCGCCAGATTGTGTCTTCCAACGCGTCCAATGCCGACCTCGCCTGGGCGAGAGAGATGATCAACACTTGGCGGCCTGATTTGAGGGTCAACGAGCAGGTCGTCAATTCGACAAGCGAGGTGTGGCGCAGGGCCTCGCCGATTCCCTATGACGACACTTTCAAGAACGTGCTGGCAGGCGGCGGGAAATGCGGGCCCAGGTCCTCGTGGGCCGTCTTCATATGCCAGGCGTTCGGCATTCCGGCGGTAGGGGTGCGCCAGCCCGGTCATGCCTGTGCCGCTTACAAGGCGGCCCATCCGGAAGTGGAGCCCCAGCCCGGAAACGTCTGGAAGGTTGTCTATGGCAGGGGATGGCACGTCTCCAAGGCCGCGGGCCTGTCCGGACCCGAGTTTCTTGAGGAGATGGAGGCGCGGTCGCACGAGACGGAATTCTCGCAAGGTGAGCATCTGCGATGGCTTGCCTCCACACTGGCTCCAAAAGAACGGGCCGAGGCGGTCATGGCAGTCGCCCACAAGATTCAGTTATCAGCATCCGGACCAGCACCCGCGCGACCGGTGGTGCTGCCCGCAACGCCAGGCATGCCGGAACCACCGTTTAAGGCGGCGGCCGGCGTCATACACGTCGAGGCGGAATCCTTCTCCAAGATGTCCGGTGTGCGCGTGTATGATTGTTTCACGGGCGGCAAACAGGTGAATTTCCAGAAAAATATAAACAGCAGTTGGATAGATTACACCGTCGATGTTCCCGCGGCGGGAATCCATGGAATGACCATGAGAGTTGCGACGCCGAACCGCGACCAGGTGTTGGACGTCAGCGTCGATACGAACAAACTGGCAACGGTCAATATCCCCAACACGACCGGACTGTGGGCAGCGACGGAAGAAGTCCGGTTGAGATTGAAGAAGGGAACTCAGACGTTGAGATTGTCGGCCCCTTACCAGAGAGGAATTGCGCTCAGGTGGCTTGATCTGAAATCACAAGGAGTAACCCAATAGTTGCGCATGATTCAATGACACGGGGACACCTGTGACCGCCCTCGTGTCAAGGGCGCTTGTTGCCCCCCCTTGTTTCGCCGGGCCTATCCGAGAAAACAGCAGGTCATGGCCGCTTTGGCGGTCCAACGCGGCCGTTTCCATTTGATCGGCAAACGCCCCAAGGAGCCAAGCGTACGGCCATGCCCACGGCAGGTTGCCGCCGAAAAGGCGGCGGCCGGGCGCGAGGCCACGGTTGACCGCGCGGGAGGGGTCCGATAGAGTATTCTCGGGCCAGGCGGTTACGGAGGGTTGCCATGAAAGGCGTCATTCTGGCGGGCGGGTTGGGCACGCGGCTCCAGCCGCTTACCAAGATCACCAACAAGCACCTGCTGCCCGTCTATTCGAAGCCGATGATCTATTACCCTATCGAGTGCCTCGTTGCGGCGGGGATTACCGACATCATGATCGTGACGGGCGGCAACGCGGCGGGCGACTTCATCCGCCTGCTCGAAAACGGGGAGGAGTTCGGCCTCGGCCGCCTGCACTATGCGTATCAGAAGGGCGAGGGCGGCATCGCCGAGGCACTCGGCCTGGCACGCGAGTTCGTCGACACCGACAAGGTGTGCGTCGTCCTGGGCGACAATATCCTGGAGCGGACCATCCGCGCGGCCGCCGAGGCGTTCGAGAAACAGGCCCAAGGCGCGCGGGTGTTTCTGAAGGAGGTGCCGAACCCGCAGGCGTACGGCATCGCCGAGGTGAAAGACGACCGCATCACGCGCATCGTCGAGAAGCCCGCCGAACCGGTGACGAACCTGGCGGTCATCGGCGTGTACATGTACCCGCCCGACGTGTTCGACATCATTGCCACGCTCGAGCCGAGCGCCCGGGGGGAACTCGAGATCACCGACGTCAACAACCACTACGTCGAGGCGGGCACCATGACGTACGAGGTGGTCGACGGCTGGTGGGCCGACGCCGGCGAGAGCATCGACTCGTGGCTGGAGGCGTGCCGGCTGGTGGCGGCGTCGGGGGCGAATAAGGCCGAGTGAGGCCGCCGCTGGAGCCGGGAGCGGAAGCTCCCGGCGGCCTCGTCGCGCGATGGAACGTGCCAAGGCGTGGAAAGCCCCCGGCCGCTTCCGCGGACGGCTCGGTGGGTTACGCGCAGCCGGCTCGGTGGGTTACGATTACGTCTGCCCGGCGTAGAAGGCTTTCATCTCGTCGAGCGTCTTGGGCTGGTAGTCGCCGGCATGTCCGGCGGTGCCGCCCTCGTTGAGGCGCGGTTTGGACCGCTCGGGGAAGAGCCGGGCGGCCTCGTCGGCGGGCACGAACTTGGCAAAAAAATGCTTCAACTGGGCGACGACTTCCGCACGGGCAGCGAGCACGGCCTTGTTCGCTTCCCTCGCGTTCCTCTTCTGCTCCTCAGTTGTCCATTTGCCAGTTTTCCACCTGGCTCGATCCAAGAGGCTCCGGCTAATGACCGGGTTCCCGCCATTTAACGCAGCAGCCGCCTTGACGAAATCCCTCAACAGGAATCCCCGACTGCTGTCAACTTCGTAGCCATACTTCTTAATATCGTTAGGATTGGGCGTCCAATCTTCGGCATTGAACCATTGCGCCAGTGCCGAGGCGGCATCAGGCGTGTGCAGTCGAGCCAGGGCTTTGATAACGGGCGACTTGCTAGGCCGACCGGGGCAGGCGGCCTGGACAAGATCCCAGTGTTTCAGTCCCGTGGCCATGATTAATTGGGCCGCCAACACGGGTTGACGAGGTTCCCTCTTCAACTGGCTGATCAAGATTTCCTCCGCCTTCAGCGGGTCGAGGGCAATAGCGACCCGGGAAAACTCCGCATGGATTCCTTTGCACCAAGGCCCGGAGGTTAGGGCCATCGGGCCGCGAGCGTCCACCAGGACTTTTTCAATCACTTCGGCGTCGGATTTCTCGAGCACCTGCGGCAGGATGGGCAGGATCTTTATCCAAAGCCCTATCACGGACCTTTCGCTCCGCGCTTCCGGCCAGGGGACGTCCTGCTGGATAATACGAAGAAGCACCTCCTTGAAGGAATGGGCCCGAACGAAATCCGCCATCGTTTTAGCGGCAAAGGCGGGATAGTTTGGCTCAACTTGTTGGACGGCGCTGGGTTCACCGCTGCTGAGCATAGAGGCTTCATGGAGTCCCGCGTCGGCCACCTTGGCGGCATCGTTGTCCACCAACAGCATCAGGCGCAGGGCTTCCATCGGCTGAAAATGGGCCAGGTCCGGAATTGCCGCCTGATCATGATTTGCCCTTACATCCCGCCATCGCAACGACCAGTACCATAGGCGTTTGCGATAGTCATTGTTTTGCCGCCACCAGGCACGGAAAGCGGCGCAGTCGGCAAAGCGGAACTGGGTCATTCTACCCAGGGCGAGGGCGGCAACGTCGGCGACGGTAACACTGCCATCGCTTCCGGCAAGCGTGGCGCTGATATCCTGTTGGCCAGTATGGAAGTTTACTCCTTTAAAGGCCGAGGCATTGTCTTCCCCAAGATTACCGACAGCCGGCGTCAGATCCGCCTCAACCGCCTCCTGCGGAAAACGGGCCAGAAATTCGCAGGCCACCGTGCGGTAGGCGGCGTTCTCGTGGGCAAGATACGACCCGGCCATCTGAACGTAGGCGGACAGGCGACCGCCCGAGGAAGGGCCGGATAGACTGCGGCACTTTTCGTCCAGGGCTTCCATGGCGGCTGAACGGTTCAACGCCAATCCGTACCACCAATGTGACGCCCAGGGCGTGAAGTCCTTGAGGAGATTCCTGCTGGACACACGCTCCCCTGGCTTCAGCGATGCCAGTTCCCTTGCGGCCGTTGCATGTTCCTTGACCGCCTGGTCGAAAGCGGTGCGGACCTCCTTGGATATCTCGAATTTCTGCTGGTCGGTCAGAGCGGGTTCTTGCGCTGCCGGGGGCGAGGTTGTTGCAGCGGCGGCGGCGCCAGGATCAGCCCAAGCCACGACAACTCCCAAAAAAACCAACAACCCCGCCCGGTATCGGCGCATACCGATCCCCCTTTTTGAATCCAACACCTTAGACGCACAAGCCAAGTCCTTGTTCCAGAAAATAAGGTTTGTAATCTTAAGCGGCAGAACCTCATCCCAGCCTACGCCGACGGCGTTTCGGTTTTCTGGATAGGCGCGGGCGCGCCCGGCTCGGAACTGCATCCCGGCGCCCCCAGGAGCACCGCCGCCAGCGCCGCCGCCCACCGCGCCCACGCCTGCCGAGTCGCCATGACAGGCCCCCTTGCCTTGAAAGGACAGGTTCTTTCTTTCTCCAGCGCCATCCTCCCGCCGGATATCGTCGCGCGATGAAACGTGCCAAGGCGTGGAAAGCCCCCGGCCGCTTCCGCGGCCGGCTCGGTGGGTTACGCGCGGACGGCTCGGTGGGTTACGCCTGGCCGGCGTAGAAGGCTTTCATCTCGTCGAGCGTCTTGGGCTGGTAGTCGGCGGCGTGGCCGGCGGTGCCGAAGTCGCGCATCTTCGAGGCGATGAGTTTGGCGAGGGCCTCGCGTGCCGGGCCGAGGTACTTGCGCGGGTCGAACTCGCCCGGTTTCTCGACAAAGACGCGGCGGATGGCGCCCGTGACGACCAGCCGCCCGTCGGTATCGACGTTCACCTTCTGGATGCCGCGCTTGATGCCCTCCTGGATGGCCGGAATCGGCACGCCCATGGCGCCGGGCATGGCGCCGCCGTACTTATTGACCTCGTCCACGAGTTCCTTCGGGACGCTGGATGAGCCGTGCATGACCAGCGCGGTGTCGGGGACGCGCTGGCGGCACTCGCTGATAAGTTCCATGGCCAGCGTGGGCTCGTGCTTGAACTTGTAGGCGCCGTGGCTGGTGCCGATGGCCAGGGCGAGGGCGTCGACGCCGGTCTGCTCGCAGAACTGCTGGACCTCGTCGGGGTCGGTCAGGAGGACCTGGTCGGTCTTGGTGTCCTCTTCGATGCCTCCGAGCGTTCCGAGTTCGCCCTCGACGCTGACGCCGCGGGCGTGTGCGTAATCGACGACCTCCTTCGTGACGCGGATGTTGTCCTGGAGGCTGCGTGCCGGGTGCTTGCCGTCGGCCGTCTCGGTATCGTAGTCGATGGAACCGTCGATCATGACGCTCGTGAACCCGATGGCGATGGCCTTCTTGCAGAGGTCGAGGTTCGGCCCGTGGTCGAGGTGCAGGGCGATGGGCAGGTCGGGGTTGTCCTCGACGGCGGCCATCATCAGGTGCTTCAGGTAGGTGAAGTTGGTGTACTGGAGGGCCCCGCGGCTGGCCTGAATGATCAGCGGCGATTGGGTGTCGTGTGCGGCCTGCATGATGGCCTGGATCTGTTCCATGTTGTTGACGTTGTAGGCGCCTACGCCGTAGGCGCCCTTTCGGGCCTCATCGAG
>CAZIJC010000205.1:0-7591 GCA_964539385.1 uncultured Anaerolineales bacterium
GGCCCTTGACCAGGGTGAGCTCGACCGGTTGAGTCTTATCCCACATGCCGACGGTAAAAGGCACCGCGATGTCGGTCGGCTCCTTGGCATCGTTGGCCGCGACCAGGAGGTGCTGATCGGGGCTGGTCGTCACCACCCGCGCGCCGAGCGCATATTTCCCGGCGGCCGGCGCCTCGAAGGTGTACTCGAACCCCTCAGGTTTCCCCAACCGGTTGTAGTGCAACTGCATCCCGCCCAGGTAGCTCTTCATGAAGACGATCTTCGCCGTGCTGTTCGTCGGTTTGCTGCAGGCCACGGCCGGAATCGTGATCACCCCGCCGGCGCCGACGACGATCTTCCTGTCCGCCTCCGTTATGGTCACTGCTTTAACGGCATCCTTCTTCTTGGATTCATTCGCCTCGCCAATGTCCTCACCGACCGCGGCGAGCGCCACCGCCTTGGCCTCTTCAACAATCGCCCGCTGCCGGTAGAGCGCCACGCCATTCCAGATGCCGGACGCCCCGGCGTTGAAACCGAAGGCCCTCTTCTCGCCAAGGACCGCGCCCACCCACTGGGCACGCTGCACCTGCAGGTAGGCCGCCTCAACCTCCCTGGCCTGCGTATGCACCACGAAATCGATGTCCTGGCCATACGAGGTCCAGCCCCACCCCCAGGTGGCGCCAAGGTTGATCACCCAGCCATCGGGCGACCAGTGGGCCAGGGAGGCATGGCCACGCTGGGGACGAGCCAGGGTCGGGACGCCGAAGCTGCGCAGGATGAAACGTCCGAAGAACGCGCGCCGACCGCACACGCCACCATTCATGATGATATTCTGGTACTTGTGCAGCGAGGGTCGGTCCTTCTTGTTATCCTGCGACCCGTACTTGACGTCGGTCTTGACGGCTTTCACATAGCGCCAGCGATAGTCCGAAGTGGAGATGTGGTCGGGCCGGTAGTTGCGGAGCATCTCGCGCCCCCAGGCCAGAATATGATCCGGCTCATCGCCGTTGACGACCATTCGATAATCCCAGGCGGTCAGATCCTTGAAGCCGGGGTCCAGCTCGCCGTCCAGGAAAGCCTTCTCGTAATGGAGGTACCGCTTCACCGGGTCCACGGTGGCCGGCGCATCGGTCTGGTCCTTGGGGTTGGTCTGTCGAACCGGCACCGCATGCTCCAGGCTGATGCCCAGCGCCAGCCGCTGCAAGGTGCCATCCTTGGCCTTCGCGCTCGCCTTCTGGATGTCGGTGTAGATCTTCATTGCCTGGCCATACTTGCCACCCTTGGCGCCATCCGCGATGACCATCTGCTTCATCAGATCGGCATCTGCCAGCAGCGTCTCGACCAGCGCCTCCTGCTCTTTCCCCTGCTGGGCGAACTCCGCCAGGCCATGCGGCGTGGCCTCGGCCAGGACGACGTATTTCACCAGTTGCGCGTCCGGTTTGTCGCTCGCCAGGAACTTCTCCAAGACCGTCAGCATGGCCTTGGCCGGCGCCTGCGCACTGGTCGCCGCCAGCGCGAGGGCCTCCTTGGCGGCACGGTAAGCCTTTGCCGCCGCCTCCTTGTCCTTGCTCTTGACTTGAGCCCGCTTCGCATTCAGTTCGGCCGCCGTCGCCGCCGCCTCGTCCTGATACGCTTTCAGGAAGGCACCTTTCTGCTTCTCGTCAACTTTCGGCAACTCCCTCTCGATCCTCGCCTGCAGGGCTTTGAGCTGCCCGGTGTACTTCGCCAGGAGCTTCTCGCCCCCTTTCGTCAGCACCGTCGGCTCGGGCTTATTTGCCGCCGGCGCCGCCCCGGCGACGCCCATTACCAACAGCGCCATCAGACAAGCCATGCTAAAACGTATGCTCTTGTTCATGCTTGCTCCTTGTCCAGTTAAAGTCCCTTGTTCTTGACGGATCTCTACTTGATCTGTCTTTTCATTACTTGCCACGGCGGCTTCCGGCCCACGGGATTTCTGGTGCTGAAACCGCCGGCTTCGATGAAGAGGCGCTCGTCATGCCGCCACGGTTTTTGACGGTCATCTTCCTTTGGGAAGGTCACGGGTTGCATTTGGATCCCGTAGCTTTCCGATTTCCGCCAGTGTCTTAATGCTTGATTCCACAATCTTGCCGTTTCTGTCGGGGCCGACGTTAAGCAGGAAATTCGAGTTTCTGCTGTGCGCCTTGGCCATGTGTCCCATGACGCCCTGTGCACTTCCAGCGCGAAACCCCTCATTCCAGAACCATTTTTGCTCCAGTTTCCAGCATGTCTCGCCCGGCGCCTTATTGGCCTCCGGAAAGTGCCTCAATTCCTTGACGGCAATGTCCACATACGGCGTTCCTTTCTTTCCCCAACTCCACCAATTGGCGCTGGCAAGGACGTTGGGACGGATCGAGCGGATGTGCGTCAGGATTTCGTCCGCAGGCATCACCTGGTCGTCGAGCGCGTCGTTCCAGACATAAAACACATCCGGGTACTTGGTGAGCAGTTCTGCGATCTGTGCTTTTTGGAGCTCATTCTGCTGCGCAAGCGTATGCGTTGCCGGATCGCATTCCGGCGGCAAGACCTTGTATTTCTTGGGATCGCCGAATCCCGGGTGGCGCCAGCAGTAGTAAAGCCCCACCTTCAATCCCCTGCTCTTGAATGACTTGATGAACTGCGCGACGAGGTCCTTCCTGTAAGGACAGTCAGGGTGCATCACGTCATACGTTGTGTACTTGCTGTCCCACAGGCAGAAGCCCGCGACATGTTTGGCCGTCAGTACTCCATACTTCATGCCGGCGGACACCGCCGCGTCGGCCCAGGCATCCGTGTCGATCGGGCCGCCCGGATTGAAGTCGGCGGGACTATGATAGCCCGCGACCCACTGGACGCCCTTATAGGTGGCCATGTTGTAATGGATGAACATGCCGAACTCGAGTTTCCGGAAGTCCTCCTGCAACGGTTGGACCGATTTGCCAACGTCCGAGGTGTTGCCGTTCCTGCCGATCGGTTGTGTCGCATCGTCCTTCGCCGACGCATGGAGAACAGCACCCGCCCATGCCAGGACTGTGAGGGCAAATAGGATCGGGAATTTGCGATTCATGCGGTCTTTGCCTTTCCTGAATAACAGGTCCTGTTCTCCTGTGCCATCGGCTAATTCTTCTTGTTCAGCAGATTGACCATTCCGCGGCCGAGGGCGTCGCCCACCAGTATATAGGTCTCGGCGTTTCGGTTGTAGTGGTAGCCCTGGCGTCTTGGCGAAAGCTGTTCATCGCGCCAGAAATCCCGGGTCTCGACGGTCAGCACATTGCCCTTGAATTCCGGGTACTTGCCCTTTTCGCCGCTGACAGCGAGTTGAGCGTTGGCAACGGTCAGGTGAGGACCGGCCATTTCCCATCCGCCAAAGCCGATGGTGGCGATTACGAACGGGGCCTTCGGCGCCTTGAATTCGGCGCGGAGACACTTGATGAGGTTGACCAGGTTTTGCTCGTAGCATCCGGCATGAACGGGATTACCGTCTTTGTGCCCTTGCCACCAGGCGAAACCGGCGATCTCATAACCTTGGTCCCTGTACTGCGGAAACAGTTCATCAAAAGTGTCTAACACGTCATGGATTGCCTTGACGCAATCGTCGTACTGCTTGCCGGCGTACCAGTTGATCGGCTTGGGCGTTGTGCCTTCAGGCCATGACGCGGGAGAATCTGTGTATCCGGCGTAGGTCACGCCGCCGATCGTGTATCTCTTACTGCCCGGCGGAAGGTAATCCCAGCCGAGGCTTCGATTGCCGATGGAGGCCTTGATCAAGAGGACCGGCTCGTCGTGGTAATAGCCCATGATGTGCCCGAACTGCATCTCCGGCCCGATGGTGTTGCCTTGGATACCGACGGTCAGCGGACCTTGTGCCACGGCGGAGATGACTCCCTTGTACGTCACGTCGCCGCGCACGGTCCACTTGCCCTCGTCGTCGATCAGGTGGGGGAACTTCTTATCCTTATGCACCAGGGTGGTCAACAGCCCCGGAATGTCCGTGCGCCAAAGCCACCCCAGGCCGCCGGCGTGCCTGGTAAGGAAGGTAATCTTGAAGGGGTGCTTTTTCCCGGCGGTGAACTTGAAGGCGGTATGCACCGCATCCTTGCCGGGCTCTCTTCGATAGACCTGCGTGCCGTCGACCTCCATGATGTTGTACACCGTCTTGCCATAGCCGGCGTTGAACTTGTAGACGCCGTCGGAAGGCATCCGGATGAAGCCTCGGACCACGGCGGTGCCGCCGTCGGGAAACGGGGTGGGTGTTACTCCGCCAAAGGACTCAAGCTTTTTCGTCTCGATCGGAGTCATCTTGTCGTAGTCGGCCGTCGGCGAGTAGTCGCCCGGATAGATGGAAACCACGGGGTCGAGGAACTGCTTGCCCCAGCGTGAGGTCCCTCCGCGGATATCGCCCATCCCGACCATATTGGATTGACCGGACAGGATATAGACCTTGACCGCCTTGTCGGTGGCGGGCGGTTTGCCGTCCGGGTCGGGCAACTGCGCAGGGGTCTCCTTTGCGGCTACGGGAAAGACGAATAGCGTCATCCCCATGGCGACCAATAGCAGTGCCGCTGTCATTGCGCCTCGTGTACCCATGTGCTGTACTCGTTTCGTATTTGTATTCGTTCGTGGTTCTAGTTACCCATCATCCCAACCAACGCCTCGGCAAAGGCTTTGCCTATCAGTGCCATGGTCTTGGCGCAGCCGAAGTAGTGGTACGCCTGGTGGGAGGCGGCGCGCTTCCACAAGGCTCTGTCCTCAGGGGTCAAAAGTTTGGCTTCAAACGCTTTGACATAGGCCTGCTGCTGCTCCCTGGTCATCTTGCCGTCTTTGTTGGCGTGGTCCTTGTGTTCTGTTCGCAGGAACCAGCGCATCTGGTTGACCTTGCTCGTTTTGTCTTCGATGGCTTGCAGGTCTTCGTCCCAGAACGGCGCGGTCTGCACGGCGGCGACATTGCCTTTGAACTCGGGGCTGGCCGCAGGCGCCGCCATCGCCGGCCGCAGATTGGCGATACCGCCGGTGGCCTTATCGCCGTGTACCCCGATGACGCCGATCACAAAACGCATCTTCGGCGCAGCCAGCTCCTTGCGCACGTCGCGAATGAAACACGCCATCAGTCTGCTGTACTCCGCATATCCGCCAGGCTTGTGCCTGTTCGGGTACGTGTGACCATCGCACATGTCGTTCCAGCCCTGGAACCAGACGAAGCCGGCCAGTTCATAGCCCTGCTTCGGATCGTAGGCGGGACAGACCCGTTTGGGGTCTTCGAGCACCTTTTTCACGTGCTCCATCATCAGACGGTAATAGACGCCCGTCTTGGCAGCCTTCTCGGCCTGCCATTTCTTCCGGTCCTCGGCTTTGGGAATACCATGGGCTCCCTGCGGATGCTTTGCCCAAAGTTCCTGGGTGTCCTTTGGCAGCACGTACGGCCCCGCGCTGGGTGGGCGGAAATCCGTGCTCAGCGACTTACCGCCCCAGGCGGTCTTGATGATCAGGATCGGGCCGTCGTACGCCTTGGACGCATAGATGCCGAAGGTGAACTCCGGGCCGATCTTGCCGCCGTCTTCGGCGGGGTCTCTGCGCGCCCCGTACCCGGCCGTCAACTTGCCGACCCCTTCGCCCAGCGTGTCGCGTGAACCGGTCAGATACGAGATCCACACCCTCTCGCAGACGCGCGGCTTGCCGTCGGGGCCGCGCATTTCCTTGAGCAGCGGCGCGGTGGCCGGGTCGTCGCCGATGTAGTCGAAGGTCTCCATCTTGGCCTGGCCCTGCATATTGGACTGCCCGGCCAGGATGTAGACCTTGAGCGGCTTCCCCTGTGCCGCGACATTGCAGACGAGCCCTGCCGTCGCCACGGCGGTGAGAGCCAGGACGGTGTTGATCCTGTTGCTTGGCGTCATCACTCAGTCCTCCTTGTTCCAATTGCCCTGGATTCTCAGACGGGGCCGGGACATGCCCAGGACAAGCACCATAGCGGCCGTAGGATGGATGCGTGATGACAGGTAATAGCCTTTGTCACCTGTGTTCCGCCCGGGCTGGGCGACAAAGGATCCGTCGTGCGTTCTCGCCATGTTGATGAACGCCTTGTTGTAATCGAACATCTCTCGGACAGCTGCGCGGTCGCCCGACAACTGAATCCCCAGCAGCCCCCACAATATGCCCAGCACATTGTCGCCGTGGCCGTCGTTCAGACGGGTTTTCGATTTGGCGAGGTGCGCAGTCACTCTTCCTACATACTCTTCAGTTCCCTTATCCTGCGCCAGTTTGTGTGCAATGATCGCCAGGCCCTGCCTGCCAACGGGACTGTACGCGCCGGTCGCAAAGCGGTAGCCTATGTATCCACTCTGGTTGGTATTCGTGCGGACACACTGATAGGCAAGATCCACATGCCGCTGGTTCAGTTTCACGCCGCAATCCTCAGCCAGTTCCCATGCCAACAGCGCCATCAAGGTCGTGATCGCCATCGTTCCATAGCCGTCAATCTTGACGACATGCCCCAGGCCGCCTTCCAGATAATTCTTGCCCTGCGGCTTCCCGCCATGAATCCGGTCCTTGTACATTGCAGGATCCCTGACCTGCGCTTGATAAAGGCGGTCCACCAACGACTCAACTGTCCTGAGGACACTCTTGTCCTTCGTCTGCAGGTAGTACTCACAGAGGAAGATGCATTGATAGGCTACAGGCCATGTCCATGCGCTTTCGCCCGGCACCTCATTCCAGGAAGCAGCCAACCCCGCGGCCTCCTTCAGTTTCCCCTGTGACAACAAGGCCAGCCCCGCAGTTCCCTTCTTGTGGCACTGAGGACCGAAGTCTTTGGTGTGCTTCAGGAGGTACTGCACGGCGTCAGCGACCAACTTGTCGGACTTTGGGCATTGGAGCGGATAGGTCTTGCTGAACCTGCCGATTGCAGGCAGACGCACGTTGACGGTCATCTCCTTGCCCTTGCGGACTATGGTCAGCCTCAAGACTCCGTCGCGACCCTCGCTGTCTTCAATCGCGTTCCCGAAGTCCATGATCGGCCCTTCGTAGCCGACTTCGTAGCCCATGCCGTAGTACTTCCCGAAGATGTGCTTTGTCGTCAACCCCTTGTCGTTGACACCGATGATCTCGTCGTCAATCTCGAGCTTCTTGTGCGCCGGCGACTTTGGAAAGACATACTTCACGACAAATGATCTCTCCTTCAGGATCGCCCTCGCGCCGGTCGGACCCAGATTGACCAGGAAACCGGGCACCTCCTTGTCCGGCCCTTTCCTGGTCGGTTTCGTCCATTGTCCCATGTTGTCGGCGTCGACAATGGCCCACCCGGATTCAGCGAGTAGGAGCGATGCCAGGATGCCCGCCAGCATCATCATTGGACTTGAGTCTCTCATGTATCACATCTCCTGAGGCGTTTGGCGGACGCGCGGACACACGGCCTCGCCGTTAACGAGGGCGCTCGGCCCATCTCATGGGGCCTTCTCAATCGGTCACTTCTTCTCCATGTCCAGTATGGCCTCGGCAAAGGCCTTGCCGATCTGGGCCATGGTCTTGGCGCAGCCGAGGTAGTGGTAGCCGGCGTTGGAGGCGCCGCGTTGCCACATGGCTTCCTCCTCGGGGGTGATCAGCTTGGCGCGATACTCTTTGA
>CAZIJC010000206.1:0-7553 GCA_964539385.1 uncultured Anaerolineales bacterium
GTCCGTTTTGTTCCGTTTTTGTTCGGTTTTGTTCCGTTTTTGAGGGGTTTTTGAAAGGGGCAAAATTGACGTAAGTCACCATGCCACAATGGCAGCCGGCGCGCGCGGCCGCGCAGAGGCCAAAAAGTTGTTAGAGTTCTAACAAAATCCGGGGTGGGCGAAAAAGTAGTTAGAGTTCTAACAAAATTGGGCGAGCCGGACCGGCAAAGGGCAACAGCCCTTTTAGCCGCGATCCCGGCGCGCCGGGAGAGCGCGTGCCGTTGGCGGACGGTGGCTCGCCCAGCCAATGCCAAATGAGAAATGCCAAATGCCAAAGACCCGCCTGCGGCGGGGAACAGGGGTAAAGCCAATTTCGGATTGCGGCAGGCTCCTTGCCGATGCTGAGGGGCGATGAAAGGCATGTCCCACGCCGACATCACGCAGCTGGCTTGGCTGGCGGACCTCGCTTCATAATCCGCTGGTGACGCTTGCCCAACAACGGGCAAAGGGCCGAGAACGAATGATCGGTGTGGTAAAGGATGTGCCTCGGCGGCTGTTCCAGTGCGATCAGAATATCGCCTATTCTGTAGCAGCTCCTGCAGTTCGGGGGCTTGCGCTTCACGAGAAACTGGATGAGGTTCTCTCGAAGCTTCTTGTAGCTTGCTCGTGCCTTATACGTTGGACAATCGACTAGGGCGTCCGGCGGCGTTTTTCGAATGACGTTCACCTGGCCGCGTCGGCCTTGGGCCGTACCCACCAACTCTGCAACCTTGCATGTATGGTCCTCGGCAGTAAACCTCTTATAGAAATCACGCAGCAGCTCTCGCAGCGTAGCGTGGCCTTCGAGCTCGATGTGCACTTCCCCCTTCTTACACCCGGTCTTGGCGCTAACCGACTTGGCGATTGTCTTGTCATACGTCAGCGCCAAGTCCAAGACCTGCATCCCAAACTGTTCGATCGGCTCGCTGGCCGGGTCGGCGAGGATCCGTTGCAGATACATCGCCGCCCATTTCAAGACCGTTTTGGGAGCCCGGCCGTATCCCTCCGAGAAGCGGTCAAGAGCCTTCGTAATGTCGCCGATGTTACGCGCCTCGAAATAGACCTGGATGCCAGTGATAATCCATAGCCTGAAGAACTCCATGCGCAGATATTGACTCTTATAGTAGGCGCAGGTCTTCCCCTGGGGAGGAATCTGATTTGAAAGCTCCGGTTCCCAGTCCCGTCTCACTGCGGCTAGGGCGCAAGAACTCTCAATGAGCAGTTTCCTTTTCATCCTGCATGCTACCCCAGCAGATTCGCTTCCAGAAGGGTTGTATGAACGTCGTTGTAGACACTGAAAGCAAGAGCGCTCTCGCCGGTCAGATCGGGCCTGCTTAAGACGTCAAGCAGCACTTCGTGGAGACCCTCCTTGTGCATCCGGAGGTAGCTTTCACCCGTCAGAGCATCGCGCAGAAGCTGCAAGATGCCAGAGAAAGTCTCTTCGTAGGGCACTGACCGGAACTCAGGCATCCACTTGTTCAGTTCCTCAACGAACATATCCACGTCAATCGCGAACCCAGGCGTGCCGGCTCCGGCGCAAGCTTGCTCCCACTTCTCCCGCAGTTCACGAACCACACGACGCCTCAGGATTCCCCACTTCGCCACAGTCTTGTCTCGGATAAGGTGGCGAGCGACAGATGGCAAAGCAACCTGCAGAAGAGATAGCTCGTCCGGAAGTGCTTTAGGCGTCGCGGTAACCGACCCGAGCAGAGATGGAGGTGTGTGCGTGGTGCCCCCCGTCGTCCCTCTCTCGCTGTGCGCCTCTTCCCCAGGCTGCCCGGCAGGCGCATATCCCTGATGGGTCGCCTCGTTGCTGCCCGAAGAAGAAACCTGTTCCGCCGACGGAGGCATTACGTCGTCTCCAGAACCAGCGCCTTGATACCCTCGAAAACAGAAATCGCGTGCGACGCGGCTTCTTTCACAAAAGCAGGCCACGAGTCCGACGGGACCTCACCTTCACGGTATAAGTCGAGATCGAAGTAAAGGAATGAATCCGGCACGGTACCATAAAAGACCTGAAGCGCGTCGCTCTCTTGCGGCGGAGGAAAGAGCCTGGTTATCTCACCAATGCCATTAATTCTGTCTAGGCCCTGCTTTCTTTCCATCGGGCCGACACGAAGCGCCCCTTTGCCCTCATCCCGAACGTAGTCATAGTGCAATGCGATGTCCGCCACATTCCCCGAAGTGACCCGTGCCAGCTCTTCATGCCTGCCGAGACAAAGCGGACGCAACTGGTCCTTAAGCTCCTCGAAAGCCAAACCGACATCGACAAAAACGACTAGATTCAAACCCATACGCGTCAACGTGCTTTTCCGCAGATCAGTAAGTGCCCTTCTCACCCGGCTTGCCGACTTTAGGATCTTGGCATTTAGATCCTCAGGGTTGGCCACCTCGAAATGCGTTCGCCTATGGGCAAGCCCCAGCGACTCCCGGCGGCCAGGGTCGTGCAACCCTGCCGCGAGCCGACTCGTCGACCAATGCTCGAAATCGGGCTCCTGGTGGGCTGCTGCGCGGTTAAGCCTGTCGTAGAAGTTGAGCTCGGCTTTGTAGTCAGCCGCGCCAAAGACGCGGACAATCTCGCCTAGGGCCATGCTGGCGCCTCCAAGTGATCTGGTGGTCCCGTGCCTAGTGTTCTTTCATGATCACGCCTAGAATCAGGAAAGGCAACCTGGCGACCTTGTTGGCTCTTTTCGCCTTACCGCCCTTCTGCGTTCAGGTTCCCGTGTTTGGCCGCCGCCGGACGATGATTTCCACGTTCCCCACGCGAGGGCGGCTGGCCTCGGCCCAGCCCATCCCTTCGCGTTCATGTTTCGTCCCCCTTCGATTCGAGTGTCCCCGGTCCGCGCTCGCGGATCGTCCGCACGATCTCGGCGACCTCTCGCTCCAACTCCCTGACGTGGCGGGCCGTCAGGAGCAGCAGTTCCCTGGTCATCTCCTGGTCCACGCCGCCCACCGCCGCGTCGCCTACATTATCCCACCCAGACCTCCCAAATCAAGCCGTAACCGCCTCCTGCCGCCAGCAT
The DNA here is from genome assembly GCA_964539385.1 of uncultured Anaerolineales bacterium. Lineage (GTDB taxonomy): Bacteria > Planctomycetota > Phycisphaerae > FEN-1346 > FEN-1346 > JAUVZF01. The sequence continues at coordinate 3,042 of CAZIJC010000206.1, forward strand.
CGCGTCCGGGCTTGCCCGGCCACCGTCTTCAGTCAGCCATAGACCTCATCTCCCAGTCTCCACAGAAATCAGATTCCTTAGTGGTCGGCCACAAGTAGTGTTCATTACACGGCTCCAGGATGACCGGGGTCGGCGGGTATCTGTGGCACTTCCCCAGGGGTTCGTTGTCCTCGGCTGCTTCCCAAAACTTGCAAGTCCGACACACAGTTTTCTCCGACACGATCTCCCTCCTTCTTCATGTTTCGTCCCCCTTCGATTCGGGCGTCCCCGTTCCGCGCTCGCGGATCGTTCGCACGAACTCGGCCAGGCCGCATGCCCTCAGCATGATTGCCGGGGCATGCCCCGGCCTACGGCTACGGCTGTCATGAGTGTAGAGTAATGGGAGATGTCAGGTCGGTCAAGATAAATCACGTGCGGTAGCGTCGCGGAAATGAACGGCGAACGGCAACAGCCCGTTCGAATGCGGAATTCGGAACGCGGCCGGCCGTGGGACACAGGCCGAACAACGCACGGCCGGACAAGACCGGCCGTGGCACACGGCGGGGCGGGGATCGGCGGCTTGGGCTGGGATGCGCAGGCCTTGAGGCGCGGGGGCGCGGTTGGTAAGATGTGGTGCCGGGAGGCTCGAAAAACACACGGCCGGGCAAGACCGGCCGTGGCACGCGCGCGGTGGGTGCGGAGACCCACCGCGCAAAACTCGAAAAACGCACGGCTCGAAAAACGCACGGCCGGGCAAGACCGGCCGTGGCACACATGGAGTGACGGCAATGCGAATGTGCACGGAACCGACCGGTTGGCTCACGTGGGGCGCCTTGGGGCTGCTGACGCTGGGGGTCGCTGTGGCGGAGCCGGCCTTGGCCGATGGGCCGGGCTCGCAGGTGGCGGGTGTTTACGGTCGGCTTCAGGCCGTACCGTTCGAGAAGGTTCGCGTGGACGATCCCTTCTGGTCGCCGCGGATCGAAACCATCCAGGACGTGACGATCCCGGACGTGCTCGCCATCGCCGAGGAGCAGGGCAAGATCGACAACGTGCGTCTCGTGGCCGGCCGGAAGAAAACCGGCCGCATCCGGATGTACAACTCGCCGGACTCCGACATCTGGAAGATCATGGAGGCTGCCAGTTACACGCTCGCCTGGCGGCCCAGCGCGAAGATCGAGAAGAAGTTGGACGAGTTGATCGATCTGTACGCGGCCGCCCAGGCCTCCGACGGGTACATCAATACGATGTTCATGCTGGGCGACGATCACCCTCACAGCCCCGCGGGGGCGGCCAAGGCCCGGCTGGGGTACGGGTCGGACCAGCGGTTCAAGGGGACGATCGAGCAATGGCCCTACGGTATCGGCCAACTGTACTGCGCGGGGCACCTGTTCGAGTCCGCCTCAGCGCACTACCGGGCGACCGGCAAGAGGACGTTTCTGGCTATCGCGATGAAGATGGCCGACTGCGTCTATCGCCGCTTCCCGCCCGGCAAGGTGATCGACTACGCCGACCACCCCCAGGCCGCCCTGGGGCTGGTCAAACTGTATCAGGTCACCGGAGAGCGGAAGTACCTGGCGCTGGCCGACCACATCGTCCATCACGGCTATCACGCTCGCCCGCCGGACCTGGGCGACCGCGAGTCGTGGAAGCCGCTCGTCGAGCAGCGCAAGGCCTACGGCCACGCGGTGCGTATCCACTACCTCTACAGCGCTGCGACCGACCTGTGCCGCTACCTCGACCAGCCCAAGACGCGCCAGGCGCTGGAGAGCCTCTGGCACAGCGTGGTCGACCGGCGTATCTACGTCATCGCCGGCGTCGGCGGCCCCGCCCATGCCGAGCAACTCGCCGAGGACTACGTTCTCGACAACGCCCGCTGCTACTGCGAATGCTGCTCCAACATCGCCCACGGCCAGTGGAACCATCGGCTGAACCTGCTGACCGGCCACGCCCGCCACGCCGACCTGGTCGAGTTGATGGCTTACAACGGCGGGCTGTCCGGCATCAGCCTGGACGGGATGAAGTACTTCTACACCAACCACCTGGCCGCGGGGACCAGCGGCCGCAAGGGACCCCACAGCGGCGTGCGAACGCGGTATCTGTTCTGCTGCCCATCCAAACTGCCCGGCTTCGTCGCCGGCATCGGCCGATGGATCTACGCCCACGACGATCGCGCTATCTACGTGAACCTTTACGTGGGCGGTTCGGCGCGCGTGGACGTGGGCGGCGAGGCCGTTGAGATCGCCCAGACCACACGGTATCCGTGGGACGGCGCGGTGAAAGTGACGCTGACGCCGGCCCGGCCCGCGGCGTTCGACGTGTGTCTGCGCATCCCCGGCTGGCTTCGCGGGGCCGGCCCCTTCCCCAGCGACCTGTACCGCTTCGGTCCGGGCGAGCCGCCGCCTTGGACGGTCCGGGTCAACGGCAAGCCACCGGCGACGACGAGGCTCGACCAGGGCTACCTCCGTGTCAGCCGGACGTGGCGTGCGGGCGACACCATCGAGATATCGCTGCCCATGCCCGTCCGTCGCGTCTACGCGCGGAAGGAGGTGCAGCAGGATCGCGGGCGGGTTGCGCTGATGCGCGGCCCCGTGGTGTATTGCGTGGAGGCGGCGGACAACGCCGGCCTCAGCGCGAGCAGTTTGGTCCTTCCGAAAGATGCGGCCTTGAAGGCCGCGCATCGGGCCGACCTGCTCGGCGGGGTGACCGTCATCCGCGGCAAGGGCCTGGCCGGCGGCACGACGCCCGCCGACTTCACGGCCGTGCCGTACTACGCATGGCAGAACCGGGGCGTCGGGGAGATGGCGGTCTGGCTGATCGAGGACCCCGACCAGGCCGACCGCGCCGGCGACGGCTGAGCCGACCGCGCCGGGCCGCACGCCGCCGGCGGGTCGTTTGACAACGCGGCCCGCGCGCGGTCTAATCGTATGGGACAAGGTCGCGGGGGGTCGGCCGTTACCGCTCCCCGCGAGGGACGAGCCACGAAAGGAAGATGCCATGAGCAGCGGTCCGAGGATGACTCGGAGGCAATTCGCGCAGACGGCAGCCGCCGCGGCTGCCGCCGTCACCGTCGTGCCGAGGTCGGTCCTCGGCGGCGCCGGCCGAGTTGCCCCGAGCGACACGATCGCCATCGCCGTGGTGGGCTGCGGCGGTCAGGGTCGCACGAACGCGCGTGCGCTGTTCCAGCAAAAGGACGTGCGGATCGTGGCGATCGCCGACCCGCGCGAGCAGGCCGACTACCGCCGCTTCTACTACAAGGGCCAGGCCGGCCGCCTGCCCGTCAAAGACGAGGTCCAGAAGCGCTATGCCAAGGACAACCGTTCCTACACGTGCCGGGACTACGTGGATTTCCGGCAGATGCTCGATAAGGAGAAGGCGATCGACGCGGTGCTGTGCGCCACGCCCGACCACTGGCACGCGTTCGTGACGCTGGCTGCCATCCGGCGGGGCAAGCACGTGTATTGCGAGAAGCCGCTGACGCACAACATCCACGAGGCCCGCTCCGTCGCGAAGGCCACGGCCAAGGCCGGCGTGGCCACGCAGTTGGGCAACCAGGGGCGAAGCAGCCGGTCGCACGCCCTGACGTGCGAGTGGATATGGAACGGCGCCATCGGGACGGTGAGCGAGGTCCACGTCTGGAGCGGCGCCGGCGGCTGGGCCAACGGCCGGGGCCGGCCCGCCGACACGCCGGCCGTTCCGGCGGGGTTCGACTGGGACCTGTGGCTGGGGCCCGAGCCGCCGCGACCGTACCATCCGGCGTACTGCCCGTACAACTGGCGGGGGTGGTGGCACTTCGGGACCGGGGCGGTGGGCGACATGATGGTCCACAACGTGGACCCGGCGTTCGCGGCGCTGGAGTTGGACCAGCGGCACCCGGCGACGGTGGAGTGCCTCGCGACGGACTTCGTGGACGCGGAGGTCATCGCCTCGGACAACCACGTCGTGTGGCGGTTCGAGGGCGAGGGCGGCAAGCCGCCGTTGGCGGTTCACTGGTACGACGGCAAACTTCGGCCGCCGCGGCCCGCACAACTGGAAGAAGCACGCCGGTTGGGCGGCAACGGCATCCTCATCGTCGGCACGAAGGGCACCATCCTGAGCGGCGGGTGGAGCAAGTCGCCACGTATCATACCCGAGCCCAAAATGCAGGCCTACCTCCAGGCCCACAAGGGCAAGACGCCCCGGCGGACCCTGCCGAACTCCAAAGGCCATCACCGCGACTGGCTCGATGCCTGCAAGGGCGGCCGGCCCGCCCGCAGCCAGTTCGGCTACGGCGCCCGGCTGACCGAGTTTGTTTTGCTGGCCGACGTGGCCATCCGCGCGGGGCAGCCCATCCGGTGGGACGGCCCGAACATGAAGGTCACCAACGTGCCGGCGGCCCAGGCGTTCGTCCAGGAGACCTACCGCGCCGGGTGGGACCTGGAGAAGATCTGAGCGGCCGGCGGGTCACCTTTTAGAGCAATTCACGGTTGCTTGTAGCAGAATGCGCGGCGGGCAATCCTGCCCGCCGCGCATGAAGCCGCCAAAGCGCGGTGGGCA
>CAZIJC010000207.1:0-2663 GCA_964539385.1 uncultured Anaerolineales bacterium
GGTCGTTCGTCTCGAGGGCGCGGACGTCCATGCCGCCGAAGAAGGCGATGCGGTCGCCGAACTCACGCTTCAACTTCACGAGGTCCATGCCGGCCTTGACTTCCATCGCCTGGAGGCAGTCCATGCCGGCTTCAATCAGGCCCGGCACGAGCGGCTCGACGTACCCGCACGAATGGAGGATGACGGGCAGTCCCTTCGAGTGGGTGAAGTCGAACGTCTTGGCGTGAGCCGGCCACACGATCTCCTTATACATGGCCGGCGACATGAACGGTTTGCCCTTGAACCCCATGTCCTCGAAGAAGTAGCAGGCGTCGGGGGGGCCTTCCTCGGCGAAGAGGATCTCCAAGAGGTTCACCGTCAGGTCGGCGTACACGTTGCACATGTCCACCACCCAGCCGGGGTCGAGGGCCATGCCAATAAGCATGTACTCGTGTCCACAGACGGGGTGTATGAGTTCGAAGACGTTGACGCCGCCCCAGCAGAAGAAGAGGTTCTCGCGCCGGCATTTCTCGCGGACCTCGCGGTACCCCTCGAAGTCGATGCGGCGGCGGTAGGTGCCGGCGTCCGTCAGGCGCGGGCGGATGTGTTCCTCCCACGCGGCGCGGTCCTTGACGAGAAAGTCCACGTGCTCCGGCGTGCCGGACCTCTCTTTCCACCAGCGAAGGACGGCCCCGTTGCCGGTTCGGACGAGTTTCCGCTCGTCGTCCTCCTCGAGGATCTCTTCCTCGAAGTCGAGGTCGGCCACCATCTTCAGTGGCCACCGCAGGCGAAGGTCCAGGCCGAAGTGGTCCTCGAGCGACTCGTCCTCGCCGACGTGACCATCGGCGGCCCACTTGCGCTGGGTGTCGTCCCAGAAACTCTCGTGCGCCCCGACGCGGTCCACCGGCTCGCGGCGCAGGGTCCGTGCGATGCGCTGGCGGCTGGTTATCTCGGGCATGATTTTCAGCCTCGCCCGGCTATCTGAACCTTGTTGCGCGGTGGGTCGGGAGACCCACCGCGCAAAGCGCGAGGAGACCCACCGCGCAGAACTTCCCGCACGCCGCTCAGTCGAACCCCGTCCAGATCCGCTCAAGGCCGAACAGCCACCACGTTGCCAGAAGCAGGACCAGCAGCAGCACGCTCCACAGGCGGTAGTCCAGGTACCACGGGTCGCGGACGGGCTCGCCCTCGTGGCCTTCGGGCGTGGCGGCGAGGGCTTCGACTTCGCGGCGGCGGCTGAGGTACCACGCGAAGGTGGTCCGCTGGAGCCGGCTCGCCGCCGGCGCCGCCGCCAGCGGGCTCACGATCGCCATGATCGCCACCGTCAGGCCGAACGATATCAGGCAGCGGTAATGGTGGTTGACGTGCTCGAACCACGGCAGGTACGGCGCGCTGAAACTGAAGACGAGGCCGACGATGAGCGCCGGATTCGCCCCCGCCGCGTTCGCCCGTTTCCAGAAGATGCCCATCAGGTACACCGCCAGCGTCGGCCCGGCCACCAGGCCGTACACCGTCAGCAGGACCCGCATCACGGTGCCGTACTGGGCGTAGACGGCCACGCCGGCAAAGGTCAGGGCGCCGCCGGCCACGACGAACAGGCGGCTGGAGAGGATCGCCCGCCGCTCGAACGTCGTCTCCGACGTCAGCCGCTTGAACACGTCGTTCGTAAAGATCGAGGCCGCCGCGTTCAGCAGCGACATGAGCGTCGAGATGACCGCCGCCGCCAGGCCCGCCACCACCAGGCCCAGGACGCCGGGCGACATCAGGTCCCTGAGGAGCAGGCCGTACACCCCGTCGGGGCGGTCGAGGTCCGGGTAAATCAGCCGGCCGCACAGACCCGGCACGAGCACCAGGAAGGCCGTCAGGAACTTGAGCAGCCCGACGAGCAGTGCCCCGCGGCGGCCGTCGTTCAGCGTCCTGGCCGCCAGCACCATCTGCATCCGCGTCTGGTCGATGCACCAGAACCACAGGCCGATGACGAAGACACCCGTGAAGACCGCCTGCCAAGGGATAAAACCGCCCTCACGAAACGCTTCCAACAGTTCCGGCGTCTCGGCCCGGATCTGGTCGGCCAGGCCCGCGAGGCCTCCGACCTTCTCGTGCGCCAGCGCCGCCCACGTGACCACGGACCCGCCCACGAGGATCACCACGCCCATGATCATGTCGGTGAAGGCGACCGACTTCAGGCCGCCCCACACGGTCAGCAGCACGCACACCGGCACGATGAGCGCCACGTACACCCACATGTTCGTGCCGGTGACCTGGGAGAGCGTGGTCGACAGGAGGCAGGTTCCGGCGGGCACGGTGAGGAAGATGGCAGCGATGGCGATGATGCTGTAGATGAGGTGCGTCGAGTCGCCGAACCGCTGCCTCAGGAGTTGCGGCATGGTGTAGATGCCGCTCGCCCGGTAAAGCGGCAGCAGGAAGAAGACGAGCACCAGCAGGTTCAGGACCGAGACGATCTCGTACTGGCCCAGGAGGACGCCCGTCTTATACCCCGCCCCCGCGAAGCCGATGACGTACCGCGCGCCGACGTTGATGGCGATGAGGGCAAAGCCGATGAACGGCCACGTCAGCCCCCGCCCCGCCAGGAAGAACTGCCGGCGCGACGCGCGGCGGCGGCCGGCCCAGGCCCCCGCGCCGATGAGGGCCGCGAAGAAGGCCGCCATGACGGCGTAGTCGAT
>CAZIJC010000207.1:2763-7523 GCA_964539385.1 uncultured Anaerolineales bacterium
AGGCCCCCGCGCCGATGAGGGCCGCGAAGAAGGCCGCCATGACGGCGTAGTCGATTGCGTTCACGTCGGCGCTTCCTCCCTGGACGTGCCGCTGTCGCCAACCACGGGCACGATGAACGGGTTTCCTATGTGGTCCGACATAAGTTGCTTGAAGTCGGTGTGCGGCGGGTCTCCGTACCCGCCGCGAATATGCGCCCTTGTGCGCGGTGGGTCTGGAAACCCACCGCGCAAGATCTATGTCGGACCGCTTAGTTGCCGCCGAGGCTCCGGTATTGCCCGCGGTTCACTTCGCCAGGTCCTTGATAAAGATGTCCTTGAAACGGATCCGGAGTTGGTCGCCCCGGTGGATCTGCAGGGCCACGTGGCCCTTCATGCCGACGTTGTGCTTCTTGTGAGCGGCGTCGTCGAGAACACCCTTGCCGTCGTACTCCATCACGGTGACGCCGTTCAGGACGGCCTTCATCCGCGTGCCGACGCAGGTGATTTCCAGGTCGTTCCATGCGGGCGTCTGGTCGCTGTAGTGGAACTTGGCTCCGGGCCTGGCCATCGACTGGTTGACCCACTTGCCCTTGGGCACCTTGGGCCAGAGCCATCGCTGGCTGCCGCGCGTCTCGTCCCAGATCATGCCGGTCCGCCACGGGCCGCGCGGGTTGATATCGACCTGCGGCCCGTCGAGGTAGAAGGCGGCATCGTCGTAGCGGCTGCGGACCTGGACGCCCGAGTTGCCTGGGCTGTCGCGATAGGCCTGGAACTTGAGTTTCAGGGCGAAGTCGCCGTACTCTTTGTTTGTCATGAGCCAGACGTAGTCGTGGCCCTTGGCGCCGATCGAGTCGGCCAGGATCGTGCCGCCGTCCACTTTCCAGAAGTGCTTCGCGACGTCGGCGGGCTTGCCTTTGACGGTCCAGCCCGTCAGGTCCCGGCCGTTGAAGAGCGAGACCCACTCCGCGTCCTTCTTCGCTGCCTCGGCCGCGGTCAGGCCGGCGACCGCGAGCATCAGCGTCCCGGCCGCGACGAAACGCATCACGTTCATCCTTTGGCTCCTTTACAGACGGTGCGGCCGCACCCCCTCACTCGGGCCGCGCGATGTCGTAGCAGTACAGCCGGTCGTGATAACGCAAATAAAGACGGCGGTCGAGGATGACCGGGTGGGCCCAGGCGTCTTTGCACTTGGGGTTCTCGACCAGGCGAAAGCGGCTGACGATGTCGAACGCCTCGCGGGTCGGCCTGACCAGGGCCACGGTCCCCTTCTCGCCCAGGCAGTAGAGGCGGCCGTCGGCGCAGGCGGCCGAGCCGACGGCGATCGTCTTGTCGTCGTAGTGCTGCGTGCCGGAGGCGGCATCGTAGCAGACCCAGCCGGTGGCGTTCCATCCGCTTCCATAGATATAGCCATCCACCGCCACCGCCGCGCCATGACAACTGTCCATCGGCCCCTCCCACGCCTTCCGGAACCGAATGCCGTCGCCTTCGGCAACGAGGGTCAGGAAGACGCACCCGCTCCGGGTGGGCAGGGTGTAGAACACCCCGCCGCGATGGTAGACGGGCGTGGCGCACGAGGCATCGTACTTCGTGCGCTTCGGAAAGGTGGCGTACCGTTTGCCCGACTCGGCATCGACGCACACGAGCGCCCGCAGGGCCAGGTTCACGAGCAGCCTGCGGCCGCCGAAGCGCAGCAAGATCGGCGAGGCGTACCCCGTCCGCTGTGTCTTGGGGTCATCGAGCGGTTCGCCGGCCCAGGCGGTCTTGCCGGTGGTCTTGTCGAGGGCCGCCATGAACGCCTTCGTGCCGCCGGGCGTGACGTAGACCTTCGGCCCGTCCACGAGAAGGCACTCGCTGATGGCCCAGGTGATGTTGCGGCCGCCGAAACGCTCGAGCATGTTCACCGCCCAGAGTTCCTTGCCGGTGGCGGCGTCGAGACACGCGATGCGGCCGTGGGCGTTCATGTGGTAGAGGCGGCCGTCGGAGTACGCGCAGGAGGCGCGGGCACCGGGGGAGGAGCCTTTCCAGGACCTGCCGTTGGTGGCCTGCCACTTCTTCTTGCCGTCGGTGTCCAAGGCGTAGATGCGGAGGTCATCTTCCACGTCGCCGGTGATGTAGATCGTGCCGCCCGTGATGATGGGCGAGGACCACCCGCGGCCGAGGCCGGTGGCCGTCCAGATGAGCCGTGGCCCACCCTGCGGCCACGATTGAAGCAGGCCCGTCTCGTGGGAGATGCCGTCGCGCCGCGGGCCGCGCCACTGGGGCCAGCCGGGTTCGGGCGAAGCGATGAGGCCGTCGCCCTCCGCCGCCCACGCCGGGCACGCGGTCACGAACGCCAACGTCATCGCCAACATGTGGATTCGAGTCATCGCGACACTCCCATCCGGTAGGCGCGCCCGTACGGGCGGCTAACCTGCCCACACCCGGGCCGACCCGCCGGGCCTACTTCTGAAGCCGCTTGACGCGTATGTTGCGGAACTCGAGCCGGTCGCCGTGCCCCATGAAGCCGATGTGGCCGGAGGTCCGCTTCAGACCCGGATGGTTTTTGCCGTCCATCGGCTTATCGATCTTCGCCAGGTCCGCATCGACGATGACCGTGCCGTTGACGCTCACGGTGATGCGGGAGCCGTTGCAGACGACCTCCTCGAAGTTCCACTGGCCCACGGGGCGCAGGTACCCGCGATGGGCGGGCACGACGCCGTAGATTGAACCGTGGTACTGGTAGGGCTTGAGGTTCTTGAACTTCTCGGCGGTGTTGTCGAGGATCTGGATTTCCATGCCGCCGTAGGCCGGGTTCCCGGCGGGTGGCGTTCGGATGCCCAGGCCGTTGTTGCCCCCGGGAGGCAGTTTGAACTCGAAGCGGACGGCGAAGTCGCCGTACTCCTCTTTGGTCAGGATCGTGCCGCCCTTTTTCGGATCGCAGATGAGGACGCCGTTCTCGACGGCGTAGCCGCCCACCGATCCCTGCCAGCCCGCCAGGTCCTTACCGTTGAAGACGGGTTCGAAGCCTTCGTCGTTCAGTCCCTGGAGGAACGTGTTGGCGTCCTCGGGGCCGATCTCGCGCAGATAGATGTTGCGGAACCGTATCTCGCCGCCGTGCGTCTGGAGTTCGATCTGCTCGGCCGGATAGATCGGCCGCTTGCGGTCCCAGTAGTTTTCGAGCGGCACGTTATCGACGGTGACCTTGCCGTTGAGTTTCACCGAGACGATCTCGCCGATCATGCGGATCCAGAAGGTGTTCCACTGTCCGGCGGGGTTGTCGGCCACGAGCAGCGGTTTGCTGGGGTGCTTACGGTTGTTGTAGAGGCCGCCGGACCCGACCTTGGCCTGGGCGATGCCGGCCACGGGGTCCCAAATCTGGACCTGCGGCGTGCCCCGGATGTAGATGCCGCTGTCGGCCTTGGGGACCGTCTTCCAGTCGATCCACATCTCGAAGTCGCCGATCTTCTTGTCGGTGCACAGGTGCGGGCTGTGACCGTCGTTGACGATCTCGCCGTCCTCGGCGTGCCAGTGTTTGCGCATCGCCTCGTCGGACTTGGCGCGGGCGGCGGCCAGCGCGTCGGGCGTCATCTTGGCGCGGCTCTTGGGATTGCCGACCAGACCGTGCCAGCCCGCCAGGTCCTTACCGTTGAAGATGGCGGTGAAACCTTCCGGCGGCGTGTTCTCCGCCCCCTCGGCCGCACGCCGCAGCGCCAACGGGACGAGGAGAGCAACGAGCATCGCCGGCAACAATTCCCTCACGAAGACACAGTGCGGTCGCGTCATGGCCAGACTCCTTTCATGTAACAGGCCCGGATATTCTAACCCGGAAGAGGGTTTCAGGGAGTGTTTTTTCGGGCGGAGCGGGGCAGCGTGGATGTGTTTACCGTCCTGTCATTCTGAAGCGCGCGCAGCGAGCGAAGAATCTCGCCGCCGGCCACGGCACGCTAAACACGTACATTCACCCAGGGCCAAACGGCAAAGGGAACCGTCAGTCCGGCAGCGGCTTGATCTTGACGCTCTTGTACAGGACCTTGCTGCCGGGGTCGTGGCCCTGCAGCGCGATGGTGCCGCTCGAGAGTTTCCGCCCGCCCTTGGCGTCGGCCGGTTCGGTGTACTCGCACGTCACCTTGTCGTTGATCTTGATGGCGACCTGCTTGCCCTTGACGATGATGTGGTAGGTGAACCACTCGTTGTCCTTGTGGGGGGCGTTATTCATGACGTCCTTGCAGCCGTACAGGCCGCCGGTCTTCTTGGGGTCGGAGTGCGTGGCGTTGACCTGGCATTCATAGCCCTTGCCGGGCCATCCCTTCTCCCGGTACTCGGTGTGGAAGTAGATGCCGGAGTTCGACTTCGGGAAGGTCATCACTTCGGCCACCAACTCGAAGTTCTTGAAGTTGGCCTTGCCGACCGGCCCGACGTAGAACAGGTGCGACCGCTTCCCGTTGGCGACGATGCACCCGCCGGCGACCTTGAAGCACTCCTTGTTCTCGCTGGCCTTCCAGCCGGTCAGGTCGCGGCCGTTAAAGAGGGCGTAGAAGCCGTCCTTGTCCGGCTTGGGCGCGGCTGCCGTGGCGACCGCAAGCAGCAGCACGACAACAATCACTGTCATCAGACGTTTCATCGGCGATTCTCCTTCTGAGTTCGGGCTTGCTACCTGTGACGAACATGGAGCGTGCATTATGCGCGCCGCGAGAGGGAATACAAGGCGTTTACGCAGTCGCCCGTCTGGGATCTCCTCGCCGCGATGCTGTCAAGCCCCAATAGAAATGTCCGGGGTTGGGCCCCATTAGAAATGTCCGGTT
>CAZIJC010000208.1:0-7387 GCA_964539385.1 uncultured Anaerolineales bacterium
AACTAGCCGCGCACGTAAGTAAGCGGCGCAAGCCCCTGGGCTACGAGCCCAATCCCGCTGCATGTCTCAGGTTGCGGCGTTTCTTGCCGCAGCGTCCACCAGCAGGATCGGCAGGGCGCTCGCCGCACCCCTCAGCGTGTAGAGGGCCTCGACCTCTCCGCGGCAATTGTACCAGCACGCGCGGCAGTGGTTGGTGCGCCATCGGTCGCGCAGGCGTCTGACGAGCAGCGGCATCGGCGTCTCGAGGATCGAGCCGACGGGCCGGCCGCGGTCTTCGACGCACTTCGCCACGAGCCCTTTCTGGTCGATGTTGAAGGTGGCCCGTCCGGCGCGGCAGCCTGGCACGCCGCCGTCGAGGGCGGCATCGAAACGCGCGAGGAAGTACGGGTTCGAGAGAAAGCCGCGATACCGGCGGTGCAGGTCCAGCAGCCGCGCCGAAACGGGCGGCCGGGGCCGATGCGACGCGTCGCCCGTCTTCAGCACGCCGTACGGCTGGACCATGAAGTTGGCCCCCAGGTGCTGGGCCAGCGCCACCACGCCTTCGAGGTCGTCCTGGTTGTCGGCCGTCAGGACGGCCATGACGTTGACGCGCTGGTGCGCGGCAGTGCGGGTATCGCGGAAGACCTCGACGGCCCGGACGGCCTCGCGAAACGCGCCGCGGATGCCGCGCTGCGCGTCGTGGCGTGCGGCGTCGGGGTAGTCGATGGAGATGCTGACGCCCCAGAGTCCGGCGTCCCACAGTTCGCGGGCGCGGTCGGGACGGACGTGCCAGCCGTTGGTCGTCAGGAACGGGAAGTGCCACCGCGCGACGGCCGCGACGACCTGGGCGAGGTCGCGCCTCAGCATCGGTTCGCCGCCCGCCAGGTTCACCAGCAGCGAGCCGCAGCGAGCCAGGTTGCCGGCGCCCCGCTGGAAGTCGCGGACGGAGAGTTCCTCCCGTGCCGAGTGCGACTCTTTCCAGTAGGAGCAGATGCGGCAGCGGAAGTTGCATCGGTATGTGACCTGCCACGCGCACCAGACGGGCTGGCGGGCGAGGTAGGCACGCACCAGCCGCGCTTTCTTCCGGAGGTTGGTCGGGGCGTTGGTGGCGCTCATCGGTTCTTCCGGCGTACGGGCGGCGCGAGGAACGGCTTCAGAATCAGGTCGTACGCTGTGCCTCGGCGCCCGATCCTCACGCGCCGGGCCAGTCTTAGCAAGGGGACAATTCGCGGCCGGTGGACGAGGTACGGCAGAAACTCGCAGGCGGCGGCGATCGCATCGGCCGAAAGCGACGGCGGAACCACCGCCGCCTCACCCGCCAGGTGCGCCGCCGCAGGATCCGGCACCAGCCACCCGTTTTCCCTGGCGATTCGTTCGGCCCTTGACCCCGGCGCGGGATAATGCAGAACGGCCTCGACGCGGTCCGCTTCGAGACGACCGAGCAGGGCGGCCGTCTCGTCGAGCGTCACGGCGGTCTCGTAGGGCGCGCCGACCTGGACGCGTGCGACCGTCCGGACGCCCGCGCGGCGGAGGGCTGAAAAGGCCTTCACAACGGCTGCTTCCGGCACGTCCATGCCGAGGACCTCGTTGCGGATTAGGTTCGAGGCGCTGCCGACCGGGACGGCGACCTCTTCGCAGCCGGCGCGGGCGAGCAGCCGGGCCGCCTGGTCCTTGACGTCGGGGGCGTGGAGCGTGGTCCGAATCGGCAGGCCGATCTCCTTGCGGTAGCGGTCGGCGAAGTCCGAGAGCCACGCGGGCACCGAGGCCCATCGGGAGTTGCCGATGCGCCAGCCGCCCAGGTCGAGTTGCGCCTCGGCCACCCGGCGCATTTCCTCGATGCAGGCGTCCACAGGCCGATGGCGCAGGGGCCAGGCGGCGACCGTGGGGCGTTGCGGCCTTTCCGGAGCGGGCCGTCCGGCTGTTTGTGCCTCCCCGCCGCGCGCGACGGTCACCGGCGCAAAGCCGGCCGAGTCGAGCATCTGTTCCGAGGAGTAGAGGTTGCGGGCGGGCATCGGGGCGGCGGCCAGGTCGTCGGGCGGCGGAGGCGGCGGGTTGCGCATCACGCCCGTCTCGCACTTGACCCAGAAGCCCGGCGTGCGGAGCGAATCGACGCGGCTGCCGCGAGCCTCAATGTAAGACGGGATCGTGAAGTCTGCCGGCCCAACCGCCACGGCCTCCGCGCCCGGCAGGCTCAGACAGCGGTCGGGGCACAGGCGGGCGTGCGGTCCGAACGGAATCAGCGGTGCGCCGAGGGCCGACGCCACCGCCCCGGCGGCGCGGGCGGCTACGTCGGCGGCCAACGCCTCGATGTCAATCAGGACCAGGTCGGGCCGGACTTCGACCATGGCGGCCGCCAGGTCGGCCTCGTCGTCGGGCGTGACCACCGCAAGCGAAACGGCGTGGCCGCGCTCCCGAAGCGCCGCTGCCAGAACCGCCGCCTCGTAGCGGTACGCCCTTTTCGCAGCGCGGGCGTCGGCGACGGGTTGCAGGATGACCAGGTCCATCCGCTACTCCACGTTCTCCGGCGACTCGGCCGTCAGAGGCCGCCAAAGTGGACCGCCGGGCGAGAGGCCGCACACCTCCCGCAGGACGTGCTCGCGGCCGCGAGCGCGAAGCATCCTCTGGAGACGCACGGCGCTTGGGTCGTCCGGAGGGTCGTACCGTAGTGCTGCCCGGATGCCGCGGATGACGTGCGCCGGCTCGACGCCCTCCCGCAGGCACAGCCGCGCCGACCCGATAAGACGGTCCTCGGGGCCGAGTTTGCGTAAGGGGTCGGCGGCGATGCGAGCGATCTGGTCGCCGAGGGCCCGATTGCGGTATCGGTGGAGCAGGTCGTTTTCGTGCGTTCGCTGACCGTCGGCCCGGAAGCCGAAGCGGCTGCACAGTGCCCGCCCCGTTTCGTCCATCGCGGCGCGGACCTCGGCCGCAATCGCCGTGTCGTCCATCGCCTGCCAGAGCAACTCGTGTCCGGCCTGGTATCCGAGGTAGGCACAGACGGCGTGGCTCATGTTGTGGGTGGCGAGTTTGCGATGCTGGTGGGCCAGGATGTTTTCAACCGGCTCGAGCCCGGCGATCTCAGGCGGTGGACCGCGGAACGCCGTCGCGTCCACCGGCAGGCGGGCGTACGGTTCGCACGCGATCCAGAGCGGGTCGCGGCGGCGGACGTCGGCGGGCACGACAGGCACCATGCGGCTGACGACCGCCTCGACGAATCCGAATCGGGCGTCGAACTCGCCAAAGGTGACGGCCGGGCACGCGCCGGCCGCTATGGCCCGTTCCAGTTCCGCCCACACGAGGTCTCTCAGATGTCGGCCGGCGCCGACGAGATTCTCGCACGTGATGATGTTGAGCGCATCGCCGCCGCGCGACAGGCGCCGCGCCAGGCCGGCGGCAAGGGCGGACGCGGCGGCCGCCATCGAGCGGACCCCCACGGCCGTGCACGCCAGCGCCGCGCCGGCGATGGTCTCGGCCACAGCGGTGTCGTCGCGGCCGTGGAGGGCGCCGGCGGCCTCGATGCGGACGGTCTCGCGGCCCTCGTTGGTGATGTGATGGATCTGGTAGGAGCAGCGCGAGCCGAGGGCCTCGACGAGCGTGGCGTCGGTGTCGACGAAGACGATGCGGTATCCGGCGGCGGCGAACAGTTCGCCCATGAACCCCCGTCCGATGTTGCCGGCCCCGATCTGGACGGCGATGGGTTGGGTATCGGACGGCATCGCGGTTGACCTGTCGAGCATGTGCGTATGCGCGCAGCGCAGGCGCCGCGGCTAACGGCCGCCTGCTCCGTGGGCGGTTGCCGTGCTGCGGGCGGCGGTCGGGTTGCACAGGCGATGGACCAGGGCCTCCATGGCAAGGCGGTCGTTGGGGGTCGTCTTGGCCTCCAGGTCGGCATCGACCAGGGCCTGGTACGCATCGGCCAGGTTCGCTTCGGAGAACGCGCCGGCGGCGCGGCGAACGCGGTTGAACGCCGCCCGGGGCACGCCGGCCCGGTCCATGGCGGCCTCCAGACTCATCCCGCGTGCAAAGGCCCGGACGCGAACGAGTTGCCGGAACGTAGTCCGCAGCAGCCCGACGACCTGGGGGGCTACCATCCCCTCGGTCCAGAACGCGTCCAGCAGTTCGAGGGCCCGTGGCACCTGGCGTGCGGCTACGGCGTCGCACAGGTCCCAAACCCGTTCGTGGTGTCCGCGTGCGATCAGGGCGTCTACCTCGGGGGTGTCGATACGGGGCGCGTCGCCGACAAAGAGGGCGAGCATGTTGAGGGCGTGGGTTAGTGCGGCGAAATCGTTTCCAAGATAGTCCTGGAGCATCCGAGCGGCAGGGTCCGAGAGCGTCTTGCCGTAGAGGTCCCTCGCCTGGCCCTTGAGCCAGGGCGGAACCTGGTACGGTTTGTCGGCCTCGCATTGAACGACCAGGCCGACCTTGGCCACGCGCTTGGCGAGCCGGGTGGATGCGTTCCAGGTGGCCGTTTCGAGGCACAGGACGCCGGTGGGGCAGGGGGCTTCGAGGTACTTGAGGATGGCCTCGCGTTTGTGCTGCCCCTGGTTCTTGGGACTGAAGAAGGCGTCGGCTTCGCGGATGAGGACGAGCCGCCGCGGCGCCAGGAACGGCATGGTTCGCAGGGCGTCGAGGACGTCGGCGAGTTGGGCGTCGGCGCCGGTGAGTTCGAGGAGGGCCATGCCCGGTTCGGCGCCGCCGATGGCCCGCTCTCGGACGATGCGGCGGCCTGTGTCCAACAGGTAGGGGTCGGTGCCGCGCAGGACGTAGATCGGCAGAGGTTCGCCGTGGGCTTTGCGTTTTGCAAAGTCGCTCAGGCGTTTGACTTTCGAGTCTTTCCCGGGTCTGCGTTGCGCCATGCCGTATGCGCCTTTCGGGCGTGGGCGTGCTGTGCCGGCGAAGCGTCTTTGTACGCGATGTCGGCCCGGGTTGTCCAGAGTCGTTTTGCCGAGGCCCGGCGGGGCCTGTGCCGTTTACCGTGAGGCGGGCAGGACGACGCGGAAGGTGGTGCCTTTGTCTACCTCGCTGGCGAAAGTGATGCGACCGCCGTGCTGGGCAACGATGGCGTAGACGGTCGAGAGGCCAAGGCCGGTGCCTTCCGTCTCGGGCTTCGTCGTGAAGAACGGCTCGAAGATGTGCGGCCGGTTCTGGGGCGGGATGCCGTGGCCGGTGTCGGCGACGGTCAGGGCGACGCAGGGGCCGGCTTTCAGCCCTTTGGCGAAGGGGTCGTCGGTGTCGAGGCTGACGTTCTCGGTGGCAATGGTGAGTGTGTCGCCGGCGTCCATGGCGTCGCGGGCGTTGATGGCGAGGTTCATGATGACCTGGTGCATCCGGGTGGCGTCGCCCTGAATGGCGTGGAGGTCGGGGGCCGGGTTCGTGACGAGCGTCCTGTCGCGGGGGAAGGTGCGCCGGATGAGTTCGGCGGTTTCGTGGACGATGGCATTGAGGTTCACCGGTTCGCGTCGTGTGGGCTGGCGGTGGCTGAGCGTCATGAGTTGGCGGACCAGTTGGGTGCCGCGCTGGCCCGCCTGCTCGATGCTGACGGCAGCCTCGTGGTCCTCGGTGCCCTCGGGCAGGGCGTTGCGAAGGAGTCCGGCGGCGCCGAGGATGGCGGTCAGGAGGTTGCTGAAATCGTGGGCGATGCCGCCGGCCAGCGTTCCGAGGGTCTCCATCTTCTGGGCCTGGAACAGTTGCTCGCGGAGTTGGACGAGTTCGGTCACGTCGCTCGCGATGGCGAGTGTGCAGATGACGTTGCCCTCGGCATCGAGAACCCGCGCCATACTGAGGAAGGCTGTGAAGCGCGACCCGTCTTTTCGGACCGCCGGGTACTCGCCGGACCAGGCCCCCTCGCGCTGGAGGGCGGGCAGGATCGCTTGGACGACGTCGGCCCGCCGGTCTTCCGGATAGATGAACTCCACGTGGTGGCCGCGGATCTCCTCGGCGGTCCATCCGAAGAGTTGCTCGGCGCCGCGGTTCCAGAAAGTGACGTTCCTGTAGGCGTCCACGACGATGATGGCGGCCTGAGCGTTCTCGACGAGGACGCGGTACTTGGCCTCGCTCTCGACCGCGCGTTCGTAGAGCCTGGCGTTCTGGATGGCGACGGCGGCGTGAGCGCAAAGGGTCTGCAGCAGTTGCACGTCGTCGTCGGTGAACGCCTGGCCCCCCATGCGGCCGGCGCTGAGGACGCCGACGGCCTCGTTCCGGAACAGCAGCGGCACGGCGACGGCGTGGGCGATGCCGAGCCGCTTGGCCGCCGCTGCGCCCGACGGGGCGAGGTCCTGAGCCGGGGCGCCGGTCTGATACGGGATGCGATGAAGAAAGGCGCTGCCGGTCAGCCCCTGGCCGACGGCGACGTTCGGCGCTTCGGCCTCGGTGGGCGAGAGTCCCCGGTGGGACCGGACGACGAGTTCCCGGCGCTGGGGGCCGGGCGTCGAGATGGCCACCATCGTCAGGTCGAGGAGGCGGCCGGCGGCCTCGACGACTTCCGCCATGATGGTCTGGGGTTCCATGGAGACGGTCAGTTTGAGCGTGAGTTCGTGGACGGTGGTCATCCGCTCGTAACTTCGGCGGAGCCGGTCGCGGCCGGACCGCTCGAGCGCCACGACGAACAGGAACAGCCACAGGATCGGCAGCAGAGGGCTGAGGAAGTCCTCGGCCATGTCGGCCTCCGGGAGGATGCCGGACCATTCCAGCAGGTTCGCCGCGCCGTGGAACAGGGAGACGGCGATGACCGCAAACAGCAGAACCCGCACGGCCCCGCCGAACGGTCGCGGCCGGATCAGAATCAGTAGGAGGCCGACGAGCAGGGCCGCAGCCCCGATCGCATCCACCAGGATGATGATCCGTTGCGGAATCATGAGACGGCCTCCGGGGGCGCCCGGAAGGCACGCCACAGCATCACGAGGAGCCAGAGGCCGGCGGCCATGTAGCCGAGGTGCTCGACGAGGTTCAGAAGTTCGCTGACGATTCCTCCCGCGCGCGCCACGCTGGGGCTCTGCTCCCAGAAGATGATGGTTGGGATGTTCCCGCCGCCCGGGATGCCTTCCAGGACGGTGGCGGTCCATGCGACGGCCATCAGGAAGAACGGAACGACAAAGGGTCGCAGCCCCCGAAGCGCTCCGATGGGCCGCCGGTTGGTCAGCAGATAGGCTGCGGTGACGGCGCAAATGCCGAGCGTAAGGATCTCGCCGAACTGGAACTTCATGGTTCCCCCCGTTCAAGAGTCAGGGCCAGCGCATCGAAGCCCCTGGTGGTCAGACCGGCCTTGGGGCCGAGCAGGGGCGCGTCTCATGGGATGACGTCACTGCCTAACTTACCAGTATACCGCATCGGCGCGGCCGAAACAACCGGGTTTTCGGCGCGTGTCACAGCAAAGCGATAATGTCCGGTCCGTGCAAAGTAGAATTGTCCGGTT
>CAZIJC010000209.1:0-7346 GCA_964539385.1 uncultured Anaerolineales bacterium
GAAGACGCCGTCATCTCCGACGAACTCAACCACGCCAGCATCATCGACGGCATCCGCTTATGCAAGGCCCGGCGACTGCGCTTTGCCAACGGCGATATGGCCGACCTGGAGGCCAAACTCAAGGAGGCGGCCGACGCCCGTGTCCGACTCATCGCCACCGACGGCGTCTTCTCGATGGACGGCACCGTTGCCAACCTGGCCGACATCTGCGACCTCGCCGACTCTCACGACGCCGCCGTCATGGTCGATGACTCCCACGCCACCGGCTTCATGGGACCCAAGGGGCGCGGCACGCACGAGTACCACGGCGTCATGGGCCGGGTGGACATCCTCACCAGCACCTTCGGCAAGGCACTGGGCGGCGCCTCCGGCGGCTTCACGACCGGCCGCAGGGAGATCGTCGAACTCCTTCGCCAGCGCAGCCGGCCGTACCTGTTCTCGAACACGCTGGCGCCGGCCATCGCCGCGAGCACGCTCGAGGTGCTGAGGATCCTGTCGGAATCGACCGAACTCCGCGACCGCCTGGAAGCGAACACGAAGGCCTTCCGCGCGGGCATGGCCGAGCGCGGCTTTGATATCCCCGAAGGCGACCACCCCATCGTGCCCATCATGCTCGGCGAGGCAACGCTGGCCACGAAGATGGCCTCGATGATGCTGGACGAGGGCATCTACGTCATCGGCTTCTCCTACCCGGTCGTGCCGAAGGGCAAGGCCAGGATCCGCGTCCAGATCTCCGCCGCCCACCAGCCGGAGGATCTCGAGGCCGCCATGAACGCCTTCGCCAAGGTGCGCGACGCCTGCGGGTAATGGAGACGCAGGCCATGACGACCATCTACCTGCTCGACCTGTTCGGCGTCGTCGTGTTCGCCGTCACCGGGAGCCTGGCGGCCGGCAAGAAGCAGTTGGACCTTTTCGGCGTCGTGGTCCTGGCGCTGGCGACCGCCTTGGGCGGCGGGACGCTGCGCGACGTGACACTCGCGATTCCCGTCTTTTGGGTCTCGGACCCCACCTATGTCATCGCGGCCACCGTGACGGCGCTGGCGACGTTCGTGGTTGCCCATTCCTTCCGTCTGCCGCGAAAGGCCCTGCTGGTCGCCGACGCCTTCGGCCTGGCGGTCTTCACCGTCATCGGCGCCCGAAAGGCCCTGGAAGCGGACGTCTCACCGGTCATTGCGGTCCTCATGGGTATGATGACCGGCGTGGCGGGCGGGATGATCCGCGACGTGCTCTCCGGCGAGATCCCCCTGATCCTGCGGCGCGAGATCTACGCGACGGCGTCGCTGTGCGGGGCGATCGTCTTTGCCGCTCTCTCGTGGGGGTTCCCCGGTGCGGCCGCCAACACCGTCATCGCGGTCGTTGTAATCCTTGCCATCCGCCTGGCCGCGCTCAAGTGGGGCCTGTCGCTGCCGACGTTCTCGCCGAGAGAATCCGCCGACCGGGGCGGCGACTGAGGGCTACTTTGTCAACGTCGCACGGCTGCTCACCGGGGATAGCGCGGTCCGTACGGACCGCGCGCTGTTGCCGTCCAATCCGAAATCCGAAATCCGCAATCCGAAATGCCTTACGCCCTTGGATGGTACTTCTTGTGGATGGCCTTCAGGCGGCTGGGGTCCACGTGGGTGTAGACCTGCGTGGTGGCGATATCGACGTGGCCGAGCATCTCCTGGACGGCCCTCAGGTCGGCCCCGCCTTCCAGAAGGTGCGTTGCGAACGAGTGCCTGAGCGTGTGCGGGCTGACACGCCGGCTGACGCCCGCTCGCAGGGCGTACTTCTTCACGAGCCGCCAGATCGTCTCGCGGCCCATGCGCCGGCCCGTGTGCGTCAGGAACAGGAACTGGCTTGCGTCGCGGTCGAGCCCGGGCCGCTCATTGGCAAGGTAGGAGTCGAGGACCTCCAGGGCGCGCTTGCCGATCGGCACGATGCGTTCCTTGCGTCCTTTGCCGATGCAGTGGATGTACCCGACGTCGCGGTTCACGCTCCGCGTGGTGAGGTCGGCGGCCTCGCTGGCCCGCGCGCCGGTGGCATAGAGCACCTCGAGGATGGCCTTGTCGCGCAGCGGCCAGTGGTCGTGCGCCGGGTCCGGTGCAGCAAGCAATCGGTCCACGGCCTTGCGGTCGAGCACCTCCGGCAGGGTGAGCCACAGGCGGGGGCTTTCGAGATGCTCGGTCACGTCCTCGGAGACGAGTCCCTCGGCGCTGGCGAATCGGAAGAACATCCGGATGGCAACCAGCGCACGACTGACGGTCGCAACGGCACAGCCGCGCTGCTTCTCGGCCATGAGAAACTCGATGACCCGGTCGCCGCCGACGGTCTCCCATGCCTCCGGCCGCTCGATGCCGGCGAATGCCGCAAAGCGTTCCAGGTCGCGCTGATAGGCCTGGAGCGTGTTGACGCTTAGCCCACATTCAACCGTCAGGTAGTCGAGGAACTGGTCGATCGGGTTGGCTGCGACACCGAGCACAGAGATTCCTTCCGACTGATTTTCGCTGGCGGGGAACCCGTGGGTCGGCGGGTCACATCTGACCGTACGTTTTCAGGACTTCGGGCGCTTTTAGCATCGGCGTGGCCCCCTCGGATGCTTTAGCAAAAGTCCGATAACCTCCCCGGGGGGAGACATCGCGGACGGGGCGGGCCGGCTGGCTGGCCCCCGCGCGCCTGAATAGCCCGTCCGAGACGGGCGTCCGGAACGGCAGGCGAACGGGCCGAAGGGCGCGTGGCACCGGAATCGGCCGAAAACCTCAGAAATCCGCCCGTTCTGACCGATTCGGGTTGACACTCACTCAGCCGAAAGGTACGGTGTGACGCTGGCAGCGATAATTCAGGATGGGGGTATGTGATGGGGGCGGGGAAGGTGTGTCATCGTCCGGCCGCATGGTCGCGCGGGGCCGTCCGGGTCCTGGCGCTCGCGGTCGCCGTGTCGATGTTGGCTGCCGCGGCGTTTGGCGCCAAGGCCGGCGCATCCGCCCGGAAACCCGACCCCGAACTCGCCCGCCTTCGCGACTTCCTGACGGGGCCGGATCGCACGTTCGCCACCCGCCGCGACGCCGCTCAGGTGCTCATCGAGAAGGACAACGAGGCAACTCGCGCGATCCTGCTCGACGTGTTGGCCGCGCCGGCCCCATCCGAGGCGACCCTTGCCGTGCTCGGCGTTCTTGCGGCGCGCGACTCGGCCCACGAAGCGCTCATCGACCCGCTCTTCGGAGTCCTGCGCAGCGACGACGAACCGACGCGCCGCGCTGCGGCCCTGGCGTTCGGCGCGTACCAGGGCAACGAGAAGGTCCTCAAGGGCTTGAAAGACCTGGCCTCGGCGTCGACGACGGCGATGGGCGCGCGGCTGGCGGCCATCCAGGCGCTCTCGCAGATCATGGACAAACGCGCCATCGAGGCGCTCGTCGAGATGACCTCGGACCCGCAGCGCACCGTGGCGGAAGCGGCCGCCGCCGCGCTGGCCGACGTGACCGGCCTCACGGACCTGGCGGCCTCGGCCAAGGCGTGGGACCCGTGGTGGAGGGCGCACCAGGGCGTTGCCGAGTCGCGGCTGCTGGCGGGGTTGCTCAAACGATTTCGGGAGCGCCTCAAACGCCGCGAGGGCGAACTGGCGCGCGTCCAGGCACGACTGATCAGCCAATTGACGGAAATCTATGAGGCGGCCGACGCCGAGGAGAAGAGAAAACTGGCGCTCGCTCATCTCGGCGACGCCGTCCCGCAAGTCCGGGCCCTCGCCGCCCGGCAGGCGGCCGCCATGGCGCCCGGCGTACTCAGCAGCGGAAACGGCGCCGCCCGCCAGGCGTATCAGGAACTGATCGCCGCCCTCCTGAAACATCTCGGTGACGAGTCGTCGATCGTTCGGGCGGCCGCAGCCGAAGCGCTGGCCGCCTGGCAGGAAACCGCCGCCGGCCCCGTCCTGCTCGCACAACTCGACAACGAAGAGCCGCCCGAGACGCGGGCCGCTATCGCCTCGGCCCTTGGCGATCTCAAGGTGGTCGAGGCCGTGCCGAAGTTGGTGGCTATGCTCGAGGCGGCGAGCGAGGTCGAAGTGCTCCGTGCCGCCGGGGCGCTCGGACAGATCGGCGAAAAAAACGGCGCCCATGCCGAGGCCGTCAAGCCGGCGCTGAAGCCGCTCAGCCGTCTCGCCCGGACGGCCCCGCAGCCGGCGGTCCGCGAGGCCGGCTGCCTGGCGCTGGCGAGGATCGCGCCGCCGTCGGCCGAGCAGATCCTCTCGGCAGCCCTCGAGGACCCCGTGCCGAGCGTTCGCTTCAGCGCCGCCCAGGGGCTGGGGAACCTTGCCAAGGTCGGCGAGAAGACGGTGGCGGCGCTGGTCGCACGGCTTCAGGACAAGGACAAGGGCGTCCGCCAGGCGGTGGCGGCCGCCATGGCAAAAGTCGGCGGAGCGGATGCCGCCGCCAAGATGGCCGACCGCCTCAAGCCCGGCGCCGAGGCGGAACCGGCCGTCCGAAACGCACTCTGGGAGGCCATCCGCTCGCTCGCCGACCAGAGCGGCTCGGCGGACTTGGCCCAGCAGATGGGCGACCTCTTCTTTGCACGCGAAGGCGCCGAGGACATGCAGCGGGCCGCCGCACTCTTCGAACTGGCCCTGACGAAGGTCCCCGCCACCGCACGCAACACGCCGGCGGCCGTGGCGCTCTACGAGAAACTCGTGGACGCTTACGTGGCCGCAGGCACGCCCGACAGCGCGGTGCCGACGCTGCGGCAACTGATCATCCTGACACCGGACGATAACAAGACCCGCCTCCGCGGACTCAATCGGCAACTCGGCCTCATCCTGCTCGCCAAAGAACCTTACACCGAGGGCGTTGCCCCTCTGGTGGCCGCTATGGATGGGGCCGACACGACCAGCCGCAACACCATCCTCAAGGCCATCCGGACGCGGGCCGAGGCGCTGCTGAAGGCCAAGCGGCCTGAACAGGCGATGGAATTGCTCACAGCGCTGGCACGGGCGCGGCCGGACTGGGGCGGCACGGAGATGGCGCCGGCGCTGAAAACGCTCAAGGATCGGGCGGCTGCCGGGGCGATCGACGCGGCACTCGCGAAGTTGGGGGGCGCCGATGAACAGGTGGCGCCTGCTACCGCCACGCTCAAGAAGATCGGCAAGCCGGCCGCCCCCAGGTTGCTCGACGCCCTTGAGGCCGCCGCCACCAAGAAACAGAGAACGCTTGAGGCCAGAGTCCTTGCGGCCCTGGAGGCCGCTACCGGCCGCAACGATCACGGATATGACCTGAAAGCGCCGCTCGATGACCGGCTGGCCAAGATCGCCGAGTGGCGCAAAGCACCGTAGACGACCATCTCGCCAGACTCCTCGGCAAATGCCAAACGCCGTTCTGAAAAGACCATGACCAAACACTACGTTGGAATCGACCTGGGCGGCACGAACTTGAAACTGGGACTCGTCTCGGCCGACGGCCGCATCCTCGACCAGTTGACCACGCCGACCGAGGCCGATGGAGGCCCCGAGCACGTGCTCGAACGCATGGCCCGGGCCGTGCACGACCTGGTGGAGCGGGCCGGCATCGAAGTCGGTGACGTGGCGGCCGTCGGGGTGGGCGCGCCGGGGCCGGTCGATTGGAAAGCCGGGGTTGTGCTGTTTGCGCCGAACTTGAAGGGGTGGATAAACATCCCGGTTCGCGACGTGCTCCACGAGAAACTCGGAGTGATGGTCAACCTTGAGAACGACGCCAACGTTGCCGCCTACGGCGAGTTCCGGTGCGGCGCGGCACGGGGCGCGGGCACCATGTTCCTTCTGACGCTCGGCACCGGCATCGGCGGAGGCATCCTGATTGACGGCCGCCTTTTCCGCGGCACCACCGACACGGGCGCTGAACTCGGGCATATTGTCATCCAACACGGCGGCCGCACGTGCGGGTGCGGCAGGAAGGGGTGCCTGGAGGCCTATGCGTCGGCGACGGCCGTCGTCGGACGGTTCCGGGAGGCGCTCGACGCCGGCAACTCCTCCGCCCTTGCCGCAAAGAAGAAGGTAACCTGCGAAGACATCTTCATTGCCGCCGACGAAGGTGACGACCTGGCGGCCCGGGTCGTCGAGGAAACCGCCGAGTACCTGGCCATCGGCATCACCAGCATCATGCACGTCCTGAATCCCGAGATGGTTGTCCTGACGGGCGGCATGATGCACGCCGGCGACGCATTCCTCGACCGCGTCCGGCACCACGTCCGCGAAACGGTGTTCGAGCGGGCCTGGTCAGGGTGTGAAATCCGCTGGAGCACGCTCGACGACGACGCCGGCATCCTTGGAGCAGCCCTTGCGGCCGAAGCGTTCGACCGGACGGGCCAGCCCGCGTGAGAGCGGCGCAGGATTCGTCGCTCCCCGGCCGTGAGGTGAGTCAGGCCGAAGGACCGTGGCGGGAGCCGTGGCGGTTCGCCAACCAGGGTGTGAGGCAAGGTCTTGAAACGTCGATGCCCGAAATGCGGGGCGGTGTGGGAGAGCGGCGGGCCGGTCGGCTGCCGCGAGGAATGCCCCGAATGTGCCGCCTTCATGCACACGTGCGCGAACTGCCTGCGCTACGATCCGGGCCTGCCGGGCTGCCGCCTGCCCAACACCGAGCCGGTGCGCGACCCCCAGGGGCAGAACTTCTGCGAGGAGTTCCAGTACGTGGCCGATCCCGCCGCGCAAAGTCGCCAGGCACCGTCTGCCGACACCGCCCGCCCCGAGGACGACGCCCGACAGCGGTTCGAGGACCTGTTTCGGGATCCCGACCCGTGACCCGCATGTCCTCTCGTCGGCCTGCCCCGTCTTGCCGCCGTCCTGGCGCCCTCGTGCTTGCGCTGCTCGCGGCGGCGCTGTCCTGCGGCTGCGCGGCCTTCCCTCACGGCGCGTACTGGCCCTCTTATGAAACCCGTCTGACGGAGCGAGCGGCGGCCGAGCGCGGCCCGGATTCTGCAACGTCGCGCGACCTGCTCGCGGTGCGCGAGACGCCCGCCGAGCGCGCCACACTTCAGAAAGCCGTGACGCGACGCTGGTCGAACGACGGTCTCGCGGAGTCGGCGCGCAACATGGACGCCCGCGCGGGGCGATGGGTTTACGCCGATGCGATGCACACCGTCGTCTGGTTTTACGTGGACCCGGTCACGTACAGCGATCTGGTTGCGGCGGGGATCCGAAGTTTGCGCGCTGCGCTGGAGAACGCGACGTTTCGCGCGCGCTTCGGCGAAGCGGACGACGCGACGAAACGCGCACGCTTTGCCGAAGCGCTCGAGATTCTTTTTCTGAAAGCGCGCGCGGCCGATCCGTGGTTCGCGTTTCAGGCTGCCGACTGGTTGACCGTCGCGATGGAGAAGAACCGGGCGATGCTCGGCCTGCCGGACGGCGCCGT
>CAZIJC010000210.1:0-7316 GCA_964539385.1 uncultured Anaerolineales bacterium
TCCACCCGCGGGCCCCAGAGGCCCCCAAGTTCCAATCGTGATCCGCCCCGTCGGGAATCGCGTCGCCTTTGGTAAAGTCAGGCATCGCCATCTTTCGTGGAGCGCCTAAGAGCGGGCCGGGTGTGACCAGAAACAAGGCCAGTGCCAAGGAGGTGATGCCAGGGAGATGATGGATACTGATTCTCATGATAGTGCCTTTCCCAAACCGGGATTTCCCGGATGGCCTTCGACCGACAACCGCCATCGATCTTTCTGACGATTCTATCACGGGCCGCGAGATCAACAAGCACTTCTTCTGCTCGACGGCAGGAAGCCCCGGCCGTTTCCGGGCCATGATGCCGCCCAAAGCGGCCTCCGTAGAGGCGTTTGACCTGCCCCCGATTGTTGTACCAGGCGTTATGAGAGAATCGGTTGTTGATTCGCATCCTAACCCCACCCCTCCCCGAGGCAAGGGCGTGTGAGGGGAGGGCGAGGGCGTGTGGTCCAGCGGATGCCAGAGGACAACGACGTGGCCCTCAATCCGCCGCCGGGAGTTTCTCCAGAATGATCCACATGGCATACGCTGGCACGGCCACGACCGTACAGATGCCGTACGCAATGAACGAACCGTAGTACACGTACTTGAACCCACCGTGACGCGCAGAGATGGTGTCGGGAACCTTGAAAACACAGATCATGCGAGTCAGGGGCAGAACGTTGATTCGCCAGAGGCTCGCCGACTGGAGACTCGCCGCAATGACGCGCACGAAACTCACGAGCATCGGGATCCCCACCAGAACGGTGTACACGGCGATCAGGGGTACCCAGAGCCAAGCCGGCCCCTCAAAAGGAACCTGCCCTGTGAACACGACATACGGGACGAAAGCCGCGAAGGCCACGAGGAAAGGGGGCAAGGCATAGTAAGAAACGGCAGGCATCGGGTACGGCTGCAGATCTGGGCGTTCACGCTCAGCCATCGCGTTTGCCTGCCCGGTAGTTCCGGGGACACGACACTCAACTCGTCCGAGCCACTTGCCCGTAAGCCTTTCCTGTCTTGGCTATACAGTAATCCCTGATGCCATGCGCGTCAAGGGGGAGGACATGCAGGAACGTCGGGCGGTGGACAGGCCGGTACGATTGGCGGGGCGCGCCCCGTGCACGGGTGACGTGGTCAGGCCGATTCATCGGCCTTGGCCGCAGGCGGTGGAGCCGACGGCGGTGTAGACCCGGCCCTTTGGGCCGGGGCGAGTGAGGCGTGCCGGACACCCCCTTTCCATCCCTTCTTTTCGTGCGGCCCGCCGGAGGCGGGCCGCACGAAAAGAGAAAAGCACGATGCGTCGGCCGGTTCCACCAGGGCCAGAGGCCCTGGCCTGGACCCGCCTTCGGCGGGGGAAGGCCGCCGAGGCGGCCTGAGCGGTGCCGCACGGCCATGATTGCCGGGGCACGCCCCGGCCTACAACTCAGGGCAGGCGTCGGATACGGTGCGAATGGGTGTCTGCAAGGCACGCGATACAACAACAGAAACAGCCACGACGAGCACCAGGGAAACGGCAACAACCAACGACTCCGTGGACACACCGTCCCCATACGGGCCCGGTGAAACAAGGGCAGGGCAACAAGCGCCCTTGACACCAGGGCGGTTATGGGTGTGCCCCGAACTCACAAACTTGACAGCGGCGGTTCTTGCCGATAAGATCCGGGCCGTCGGGCACACCCGATGCGCGCGGGCGGCATGCGCGGAAGGCGCAGCGAGGAAGGTCCGGCGGCCGACTGCGCACATGCGATCCCTGGCCGGAAAGGAGCGAGATATGAAGCAGTTTCATCACGTTGGGCTGGTGGCGCGTGAGCCCATGCCGGACGAGATCTACTTCGAGTCATTGAAGGTCTGGGGCACCGACCCGGCCAACGACCCGAACAAGATCGAGTGGGTGCGTTTCAAGCCGGAGAGCCCTCTGGCCTCGACGCCCGTGGCCGAGATGCCGCACGTCTCCTGGCAAGTGGATGACCTGGACGCCGAACTCGAGGGGAAAGACGTCGTTGTCGGCCCGCTGGCGGTGGCGCCGGGCGTCCGCATCGCCTATTTCATGATGGACGGCGCCCTCGTGGAGTACCTGGAGATTACGTAGCCGGGCACTCTCCCGCTGCGGCCGCAGTGGGGCTGCACGTTCATCATTCAGGGAGGCTGACCATGAAACGCATGTACTTGACTGCCGTTGCTTTGCTCCTGTTCGGCGTGCCCCTCTCGGCCGCCGAAGAGCGCGTCGTCTTTCAGGAAGGCTTCGAGGAGAAGTTGAGCGAGGGCTGGACGTGGCTGCGGGAGAACCCGAAGGCCTGGCGGGTCGCCGACGGCGCCCTGGCGATCCGCGTCGAACCCGGAAAGGCCGGGACCGTCAAGAACGCCCTGCTCCGCAAGGCGCCGGACCGCAGCAAAGGGACGTTCGCCATCGAGGTAACGATCACCTTCACCACGCCGCCCACCAACCAGTACGAGCAGGCGGGGTTGACGTGGTACAAGGACGGCAAACCCGTCTTCAAACTGGTCCACGAGTTCATCAGCGGGAAAACCTACATCATCCCGGGCAAAGTGCCCACCGCCACGAAGACGGTGCAGCTTCGACTGATCGTGACGGCGGATCGATACACCGCGCAGTTCCGGCCCGACGCGAAGGGCGAGTTCAAGACCGCCGCCACCGGCTCCCTGGCCGCCGCCGCCAAGGAGCAGATCAGCATCCAGTGCTACAACGGGCTGCCGGATGCCGAACACTGGATCCGGTTCGACGATTTCCGGATTCTGAAGTTGCCCGAGTCCTAGGGCCGGCCCTGCGGCCCCACGCCGCTCTTCGCACCATGGGACGCCGTGCCGGGCCGGGGGCGTTATCGGACGGCTGGAGCGGCTGGTCGGTCGTTCGCTCCACAAGCGCAAGGCCGGACCGAAACCCAAACGGAAACGGAGACGGAATTAAGTACTGTGTCCCCAGAACCCCGCACCCGCCGAGCGAATTCACATCGTAAGTGCAACGGGACGGTGTCAGAAGACCTCCGCCAAAACTTGCGCCGGAACTCCCCGAGGCAAGAGCCGGTCGGCACCGGCAGAACCGCTGAACGGGTTGGCCGGGGTCGCGGCCACCTGCGGCCTTACTTCTTCGGCCTGTTCTTCGGCGTTCTCTTCGGACGAGTAAATCTCTGACTAGGGTCAACCCACGAACCCGGAGTGGGCGGTATGTGCGCGGACTCGGCATAGGCAATCATTTGCTGCAGTATTTGCGGATGCTGTTTTGCAAGATCCTTTTCTTCCCTCGTGTCTGTATCAAGATTGTATAACTGCCATTGCTGCTTGCTTGGCTTATATGCCTTCCAGTTGCCTTTGCGCACGGCGACCTGGCCGGAGTATTCCCAGTAGAGGAATTCATGCTGCCGTTGTTTGCCCTTGCCCAGCAAGGTCGGCAGGAAGGAGATTCCATCGAGACCGGCCGGCGTTTTGGCGCCGGTCGCTTCGGCAAGCGTCGGCATGACGTCGGCAAAGGAACACAAGTGATCGGTGAGCGACCCGGGCTTGATCTTGCCGGGCCAGCGGACGAAATAGGGAACACGCAGGCCGCCTTCCAGGAGATTCCCCTTTCCTCCTCGAAAGACGGTCGAGTTGGGTTCGAACACGCCGCGGGGATGCGCCCCGTCTCTGAAATAGGGCGCCCCGCCGTTGTCGCCGCTGAATACGACGATCGTGTTGTCGTCGATGCCCAGGTCCTTCAACAGTTTCAGGATCTCGCCCATATTGCGATCCGCGAGGTGGATCATAGCCGCGTACATATTGGGATCACACTCTCGGCGTTGCCCCTTTCCGCCCAATTTCATGTCCTTGTACATCAGCCAGGAAGGGTCGTCTTCGGGCATGCCCCACAGGCCATGCGGCAAGGTGTAGGGCAGGTAACAGAAAAATGGTCGGTCCTTGTTCCGGCGAATGAACTGGAGTGCTTCATTATGGATAAGGTAATGAGAGAATGTCTTGCCCGTATGATAATTCCCGGTATTGCCCTCCAGCATTTCGCGCTTGCCGTTGCGAATTAGAAACCTCGGATAGTAGGTGTGCGCGTGGACCTGATGGTAGTAGCCGTAAAAGATGTCGAAACCATGAAGTTCGGGCGCTCCGGTCGTGCCGGCATCGCCGATGCCCCATTTTCCGAAGCCGCCCGTTGCGTAACCGGCCGCCTTCAGCATCTCGCCCAGGGTGGACTCATCGGCGGAGATGGGCGTGCCCCCGCCGTTGGTGCGCACCTGGCAGTGCCCCATGTGTTTGCCGGTCAGCAACACGCATCGTGTCGGCGCGCACACCGGCCCGCCGGCGAGGCATTGAGCGAATCGCATTCCCTCGGCCGCCAGACGGTCGAGGTTGGGCGTTTTCAGGATCTTGTGTCCCATGCACGACAGTTCGAAGTAGCCGATCTCATCCAACATCATATAGACAATATTGGGCTTAGCGCTTCGGTCGGCGGCCGCCAGGTTATCGGCCAGCGCCAGCGTGACGGCGGAGGAACCCGCTGCCTTGAGGAATTCGCGTCGCTTCATTTCGTCTCCTTTGGCGGATTGAGCGATGTCTGCAACGTTACCGGGCGCTGACCGTCGGGGTGGATCATCACGGTGGCCTTGTGCGAGACGCCCGGTTTGAAGATGCGGCCGCACGGCAACTCGACGACGGTCTCCTCGAAGGGGGCAAGGGCCGGAACCTTTCCCGCGGCGACCTCAACTTGCCGACCGTCCGTGTGGTAGGCTATTTTGATCGGCGCGGGTTTGGACGGCACCTGGCCGAAGTTGCGGACCTCAACAGCGATCCTGAAGCCGCCCGGCTTCTTTGCGATGCTTGGAGGACACGCCGAAAGCGCCGGTTCAAGATAGTTCACCCCCGGCAGGCGGGCGTAGCCGAAGAGCAGTTTTCCGCTGCTGGTTTTGCCGAGCAGTTTGGCCGTGAAGTTGTCTTCGGTGATTCCATTTCCGGCTGCGTCGAAGGTGACAATCAGGTCGTCGCCCGCTCGTTCGGTTTTGGTTGCCTTGCAGCCCCTGCCGAAATTGACCTCTTCCGGAGCGCCAAACCGCAGGGAGCCGACGTCCACGTCGGCGTGGGGATTGAAATCCTTCTCGGCCGCTATCTTGACGCGCAGGGTCTTCGCGGCGGCGCGGATGGGCCGTGTGTCGAGCAGGGTCAGCAGCCGGCCGACGGTAAGGGGGATACAGATATGTTTGGAACTGTGGTTATCGCGGCCCTTGTCCTGCCTCTTCACCACGTCAATGACGGCGAAATGCATCTGCGTCGCCCGGCCGCGTTCGTCCTGCAACACCTTTGGGCGCTCGTATTTGTACCAGTCAACCTTGGAGCCATCCTCATAAACGGCGATGCCCGGCCGATAGGCCGTGCCGGGCTCGACCTTCCAGCGGATTCCATCCTTCGAGCGCAGATAGTACGCGATACGTCCGCGCCAGTCGTTGACAATGAGGTGATACTGTATGAGCGTGCGCCAGACCACGGGGTCTTCAAAAGCGCCCTTGACCGGGGGATACACCCGCCGGTCGGTAACCTGGTGGTAGGGCGAGATTCCGGTCCTGCTGAACCAGACGCCGCCCCCGCGGCAGACCATCAGGAAAGAGCCGTCCTCGCGCCGGGCAAAGGTAAGGTTGGAGAGCCCCTGGATAATCCGCCGGCCGCGCGGGTTGAATTCGAACTTGTTGTGCTGCCAGGGGCCGTCGACGCCGTTGGCGATATAGTAACCGCCGATAACATAAATGACATATCTGCCATCCGCAAGTTGGAACACCTCCGGGTTATGTCCCCTGCCGACCGTATCCTTGACCCGATACGGTCCCATCGGTTTATCGGCAACCGCATGAGCGACGAATGATCTGCCCCACTCCATGTGCCCGCGAGCAGAGTCTTCGCGCCACCGGGCGACGTAGAGGTGGTACTTGCCGTCACCGGCCAATTTGGCGTTGCCCCCCCAGTACGACCACTGGCGGTCCTCGATGCCATTGTCGACATCGCGGGGCTTGACGTTGTCACCTCCCCACGTGTCGCTGGTCAGTTTGCCCGGAACGGGCATCGGCAGGAATCGGTCGATGAACTGTCCGCCATAGACCAGCCCCTTGCCTTCGGGCTCGCCGCCGGTGGCGGGTCGCGCGGCGGCCG
Source organism: uncultured Anaerolineales bacterium (assembly GCA_964539385.1). GTDB lineage: Bacteria > Planctomycetota > Phycisphaerae > FEN-1346 > FEN-1346 > JAUVZF01. The sequence goes on from CAZIJC010000210.1 coordinate 6,152, forward strand.
CCAGCAGGATCGCCAGGGTCAATCCCATGATCCGTTTCGCCGGATGCTTCATCGCCGGTTCTCCTATCCTCTCTAATGTTGGTTCCATGTGAGTAACATACCGCCCTTTATCTGGGCGTTTGGTGCAGGTGCGGGCAGGTCAGGGCATCGAGCGGAATCCGAACGTCATGCCATGCAGCGGGTCGAGCCTGCCCGGTTCAGCGGTTGCATCGAGTCCCAGGTCCTTGACGGCAAAGCGGACGGTCGGCGCCTCGCCGCCGCCCGTGACGGTCAGGGTCTGCGGCCGCATCCAATCCTCGGGTGTGAACGTCAGACGAGCGGGCGAGACGGCGATGCCCGGACCGCCGCCCGAGACGGTCACGGTAACCGGCGCGAGCGCCGGCATGGTAAGCACGACGCGCACCTGCGTGCGGCTGCCGGCGTCGCCGCCCGGCAGCAGCCACAGGGCGTTGCGATAGCCGGGCACCCATCGCTCGGCCCCGTATTCGTAGGCGCCGATGTCGGGGGCCTTTCCCTTGAAGCCGTCGGTGATGCCGGGGATGACCCGGCCGGCGTCGATGAGCGGCGAGCCTTTCTTCGGCCGGAAGTCGCAGCGGGCCGGGTCGACCAGCAACGGCTCATCGTCGCGCGTCGTGAGTTGCTTCGGGTCCAGAAGCATGCTCTGCGGCGGCTGGTAGTTGTGCGAGAGGGTGCCGGCGGGCGGGTGGATGGCCTTGGCCCGGCGTATCTCGTGAGGCATCTGGCCCGTCAGCACGGGCGCCACGTTGTTGAATGCCTCGCTGTGAACGTTCTGCTGCTTGAGCAGATGGTCCCACTGGCTGGGGCGGAACGCTTTGCGGGGCGTGGGCGAGGACCACAGCAGCAGGTCGATCAGCGGGTTGCCGACGCACGTGTTGCCATAGACGCGGTTGCGGTCGCCCTTGACGATGATGGCCTTCTGGGAGCAGTTCCAGACCACGTTGTGGTGGACCAGGAGGTCGCGCGTCAGGTCGTCGCCGCGGATGCCGTTGCCGCCCCAGTTGAACGCGTTGTGGCCGTGGACCCAGTTGTGATGGATGGCGGTGCCGGCCTGGCGGATACCGCTGCACTGGATCAGGGCGCCGTCGCTCTGGCACAGGCCGCCGTGGTGAACGTAGTTGTAGGCGACCTCGGAGGGCCCTTTGCC
>CAZIJC010000211.1:0-7172 GCA_964539385.1 uncultured Anaerolineales bacterium
TAGCCGCGAGCGGCACGGCTAGTTTTCTCACGTGGCTGGTCGGGCGCGAGTGTAATTAGCCGCGAGCGGCACGGCTAGTTTTCTCACGTGGCTGGTCGGGCGCGAGTGTAACCAGCCGCGAGCGTAACTAGGCGCGAGCGTAACTAGCCGCGAGCGTAACTAGCCGCGAGCGTAAGCGAGCGGGTGCCGTTCTCGCCACGGCAGAAGACTTGCGGAAGACCGCTTAGAACGCTAACTGCGCGGTGGGGGCACGCACATGCGACGAGCCATCCTGATTGCCGTGACACTGGGTCTGGTCTGCGCCCCGGTCGGGGCCCAGAGCGCCTCGACCGGCCCGCCGACGCTTGCGGAACTCTCGATCCAGGCCGTCAATCTCGACATCGCCATTCACAGGACCAACGACGCCGCCGCACGCCGGCGGCTGCTCGGCGAACTCGAGAAGATCAAGCACCAGATGGGGCCGTACGACGCCAGGGGCAAACGGGTCAACTGCCAGGCGATGTGGCACGACACGGCGCTGGCGTCGGTGGAGAGGGAGGTCAAGCGGCTGTCGCGCCGGCCGGCCGGCTCGAAGCCCAAGCCGATGGTGGCCGACGCCCGCCTGCACGTTCGCCGCATGGCCGCCGCCGGCCTGAAGCACGGCTGGCGGATGCCCGACGGAACCACGAAGTACCAGGTGGACGCGTTCGGCCAGTACCTCGTCAACAACCTCCACGTGTTGGACGCCTTGTTCGAGTCGCTCTCGGACACCGAGGCCCGGGAAGCCAAAGCCGACCCACAAGCGGGCGACCGCGCGGCGACCAGGGCTGCGCTGGACAAGGCCAAAGCAGGCGTCGAGCAAATGGGCGAGGCCGCCAAGCGGTTAGCGGCGCTGCCGCCGGCCACGCTCGAAGAATCGTCTCTCGCAGAGGTCCTCGGGCAGTTCGTGCAGGGGCTGGTGGCGGCCCGCGATGCGGAACTGGTGGTCCGCGAAGATGCCCCGGCGGGCGACGTGGCCACGGCCGACGACGCCACGGGCCAGACCGAGACGCCCGAACCCGTCGAAGCGCCGCCCATCACCGAGGCCGAGAAGGCCCGCATCGCGAAGGTCAAGGCGATAGCCGCCGGCCTTCAGGGCGACGACTGGACGACCGTCAGCCGGTACCTGGAACGCTTTGCCGCCGCGATCGAGGCGGGGTTCACGGTGGCGAGCGCGCGGCCGCAGGCGCGTGGGTTCCTTGGCGAGGTTGAGCGGGCGGCCGAGTTGGCGCAAAGCCTTCAGGCGAGCAAGATTATCTCGCCGGAGTATCTGAAACAGCGCCGGAACGAACTGGCCGCCGCCCTCTATATGATGCAAAGCCCGCTGAGCCGCGCGAGCGGGTACGCCGTCCTCGCAAACGTGCAGGCTGCGGACCGCCTGAGACGGCAGATTGAGGCGGCCGGCCTCACGGACAAGGCCGCCGCCGGCATCGTCCATGCCTGCTACGGCCTCGCGCCGAAACTCGAGGCGTCGGGCGCGGACCTGGCCGTCGCGACCGGCAGGCGACTCGAGTCGCTCTGCTGGGCCGTCGGCCGGACGTTCGACAAGATGCGCCGCTGGCCGCCCGAGGGCATGTCCCCGCAACTTCGGGAATGCTACAAGCGGCAGGCGGCGATCTTCGCCAACCAGGTCGAGCAAGCCGGCCCGCAACTGCCCGCCACGCCCGTCGACGGGCTGCCGCTGCTGGCAAGCGCCGCCTCCCGGGCAAGCGACCTGGCCCTGATCGTCCGCGCGGCTGGCGTCCTGGAGGCCGTCAAGAAGTACCGGCCTGCCCGCACGGGCGCCGTGACCGCCCAAGTGACCCACGCGGCCCAGGAACTGGTGGTGAAGTACGCGGTGCCGTCTGCTCCACGGAAGACGCTGGCCGGTCTGGTCAAGCCGTTCGAGGACCTGGATGCCTTTCCCATCGCCGGGCCGGAGTATCGCCGTGTCGTCAACCAGTTGGGGGGGCGCGGCTACGGCGCTGCCCAGGCCGTGCTCTCGATGGAACTGGGCATCGGCATCGATGCCGCCGCTACGGGCGATCCGGCACCGCTTCGCCGGGCGCTCGGGGCCAGGCACCTGTTCGGACTCATGCAGAAACGCGCTATGGCCGAGGCGGCCGGACTCGACAAGGCCGGCGCGGCGAACCTCGTGCCCTTCTCGGTTCCCGAAAAGATCTGGGACACCTTTGTTGACCGCATGGACAAGCGTCTGCGCATCATGTTTGCCGAGTACGCCAAGAGCGGCCGCCGCGTGCCGTGGCTCGGCGTCTGCGCCCGGTGGGCCGCCGTCTACGGGCCGGTGGTGGCCGGGCAGCGGCAGACGCTCGATGCCCGCCTCGAGGGCGAGAGCGAACTCGATTTCCTGATCCGCAACCTCCAGCGCACGGCCGTGCCGGATCCCCCGGCCGCCGGGGCGTACGCCTGGCGTGTCGGATACCACGCGGCCGAGGCGGCGGCTACGATGAACGCCGGCTTCGATGCGGCGGCCGACTGGCACCGCGACCAGATGGACGGCTACGACACGTACCTGAGGCGCGTCGAACTGGACCCCGGCAGGAAGGCGAAAGGCGCGGCGAAGTAAGTCGCTCCGGGATGGCGCTTGATCATCTCCTGCGCCCCAGGCCGCGCGGCCTGCCTCGCCGCCCGCGCATTTTATCGTTTTCCATCGTCCGTTTACCCGTCACAATAGGGCGGCGCGAGCGTTTCATTGTGCAGCGGCGAAACGAAACCGGAAGGAGCATCGCAATGAGCAAGACCGCAAATCCATATCGGCGAGCCGTCGTGGGGGTGTTGGCAGTCACGATGCTGCTTGCCCCGAGCCTTCTGACAGGGTGCAGGCCGACGGAAGCGCGAAAAGAGGAGAAGCCCGCCCCGCCGGCCCCCGACGCCGGGCCCGGCGCGAAGACCCAGGACGACGAAGGCTGGGAGAGCCTGTTCGACGGCAAGACCCTCGGCAAGTGGAAGGCCACGCCCTTCGGCGGCGAGGGAAAGGTCTTCGTCAAAGACGGACAACTCATCCTCGACATGCCCACCGGCGACATGACCGGTATCACGTGGGCCGCCAAGCGCGACGACCTGCCGCACGTCGACTACGAGATCTCGCTGAAGGCCATGCGGGTCGAGGGCGACGACTTCTTCTGCGGCCTCACGTTCCCGTACAAGGACTCGCACGCCACGCTCATCTGCGGCGGATGGGGAGGCGGGCTCGTCGGCATCTCCTCGTTCGACGACATGGACGCCTCCGAGAACGAGACCAGTACGTTCTACGAGTTCAAGAAGGGCACGTGGTACGACATCCGACTGAGCGTCCGCGACAACCGCATCAAGGCGTGGATCAACGGCAAGCAGATCATCGACGCCGAACCGGGCCAACGGAAGGTCGGCACACGGATCGAGGTGGATGATTCCATCCCGCTCGGCATTGCCACGTGGCACACCAAGGCGGCGCTGAAGGACCTCAAGATTCGCCGCGTCCTCGACGAGTGAGCCGGCGCGGCGCCCTCGCGCGGCGGGTCTCCCGAGCCGCCGCGCGAACCCGCCACGCGAGCCCGTCGCGGGAGCGGCGGGGAATGCTCCGCGTGCTTGGCCCGCTGCCATGAGGAGGTGCTGTGCGCACCGTCCGCTTCGCGTGCCTGCTCGTCGCACTCCTCGGCAGCCGTGCCGCGGCCGCGCAGAACCCGTTTCCGAAAGCCGACGGGTACCGCGGCATCTGGTTCACCCTCGGCCAATTCAAGAGCGAGTATGGCGACAAGTACTCCGGAGGGCTCGGCACCTATACGGCCAAGCACGTCCCCCTGGCCGTCTACTCGGCGAAGGCCAACAAGACGTTCTTCGTCTACGGCGGGACGCCGGCGCCCGAGAAGCGGCACCTGCTGGCCATGGTCTCGTACTACGACCACGCGCGGGGCGTCGTGCCGCGCCCGACCATCGTCCACGACAAGGGCGGCGTGAACGACCCCCACGACAACCCCAGCATCTGCCTCGACAGCCAGGGCCACATCTGGGTCTTCGTCAGCGGACGCGCCAACCACCGGCCCGGCTACAAGTACCGGAGCGTCGAGCCGCACAGCATCGACCGATTCGAACGCGTCTGGGAAGGCATCGTGGCGTATCCTCAACCGTGGTGGATCGAGGGCAAGGGCTTCCTGCACTGCTTCACGAAGTACACCAAGGGCCGCGAACTCTATTGGGAAACGAGCCCCGACGGCCGCACCTGGAGCCCTACACGCAAACTCGCCGGCTTCGGCGGCCACTACCAGGTCACGTGCGAGCGCGGCGGCACCGTCATTGCGGCGTTCAACTACCACCCCGGCGGCAACGTGGACAAGCGAACCAACCTGTACGTCCTCCGGACCGACGACTGGGGCGCCACGTGGAAGACCGCCGCGGGTGAGCCCGTCGCCACGCCGCTCGAGACGGTCGCGAACGCGGCCCTCGTCCGCGATTACCAGCGCCGGAAACGCAACGTCTACATGAAAGACATCGGCCTCGACGCCCGGGGCCGGCCCGTCGTCCTGTACGTGACCAGCGGCGGGCACAAGCCGGGGCCTGCGAACGACCCGCGCGAGTGGACCCTCGCCCATTGGACCGGCCGTCAGTGGGCCTTCCATGCCGTCACCACGTCCGACCACAACTACGACATGGGCTCGCTCTACATCGAGGCCGACGGCACGTGGCGGATCATCGGCCCCACCGAAAGGGGCCCGCAGCCATACGGCACCGGCGGCGAGATGGCCATGTGGGTCAGCCGCGACTACGGGGAGACCTGGAAGAAGGTCCGCGACCTGACCGCCCGCAGCCGCTTCAACCACGCGTACGCCCGGCGGCCGGTCGATGCGCACGCCGACTTCTACGCCTTCTGGGCCGACGGGAATCCGTTTGAACGGTCCGAATCGCTCCTGTATTTCACAAACCGCACCGGCGACCACGTGTGGCGCCTGCCGCCGGTGATGAAGGCCGACTTCGCCAAGCCCGAAGTCGTTCGCTAGCGTACGAACCCGAGCCCTGTTAGCCGCCGCGCTTGCGCGGCGCGTTCTGTGAAGGAGCAGCCAATGCGAATCGCAGGCACACGTGCCTACAAGGTTGCGATGACCGCCGCGCTTGTACTCGTCGCGACCGCCGCGCACGCCGCCGAGAAGGCGAAGTCCGCCGTCACCGACGCCTCGACGTTCCCCAACCTCCAGGCGGCCTTCGACGCCGTGCCTGCAACCGGCGGCCTGGTGCGCCTACCGCCGGGGACGGTCGAGATCACCGCGCCGCTGGTCCTCGCGCGGCCCGACACGCGCGTCGAGGGCGCCGGCACCGCCACGCACATCGTCAACAAGAACACCGAAGGCCGGCCGGCGCTCATCATCCGCGCCGAAGGCTACAGCGAGAAGAGCCGCGGCAAACGCGTCTGGCGCGTCCAGTTGGCTAACTTCCGCATCAGCGGCAGCGCCAAGAGCGGCGACGGTGTTCTCGCCCAGGGCGTCAACGAGATCTTCATCCACGGCCTCTCGGTGGATCACAACGGCGGCAACGGCATCAACCTGACCGATTGCTACGAGGACCCCCGCGTCTCGGACTCCATCCTCACGTATAACAAAGCGGCGGGCCTCGCGATCCTGCGCGGCCACGACATCGTCGTCTGCGGCAACCAGTTCGAGGAGAACCAGGACGCTCTGCGGTGCATCGACTCGTTCAACCTCTGCATGACCGGCAACAACCTCGACGACCACACCCGCCACGGCGTCGTTATCGAGAACACCTACGGGTCGGTCCTCTCGGGCAACATGATCGAGGAGTGCCGCGGCACGGCCGTCGTCCTCGACCGCGACTGTTACGGCATTACGGTCAGCGCGAACGTCATCGCCCACGAGGGCGCCGGCGGGGTGGACCTCGTGGACGCCTGGGGCTGCGCCGTCTCGGCCAACACCTTCACCATCGTCAAGGCCTTCGGCGTGCGCGTCGGCCCGGCCAGCGGGCGCATCGCCGTAGCGGGCAACAGTTTCTCGAACGCCCACATCGGCGGCGGACGCCGGCGCGACGACGAGGCCGCCGGCGTCGTCCTCGATGCGACGCGCGACGTGGCCGTCTCGGGCAACACGTTCACGGGGCTTGCGGCCGAGGCCGTCAAGGCCACGGGCGCGTGTGAGCGGATCCTGGTGCAGGGGAACGTCATGGCCGACCTCTCGCGCGCCGCGCCCGGCAAACACCCGGCCATCGACGCCGGCAAAAGTAAGATCATCGAGCAAGGCAACCTCGTCGCCCCCGATGCACGCGACGAAGGCCTTTAGCATCGCCCGAGCCGGCTTCAATCCGGCCGCCCGAGCCCGCCGCGGGAGCGGCGGGGTATCAACACCCGGCTTGGCACGTGCCACGGCCGACGGGCGTCACCCGACGCTGCCGCGCCGGGCTTGGGGAGGTATAACGATGGCCGACCACTCCACCCGCCGCTCGTTTCTTCTTCGAACCGCCGGCGCGGCTGCGCTGGCTACCCTCGGCGCAGGCTGCGAACCCGGAGGACGCCCGGCCGGACGCCGGCCGAACATCCTCCTGATCCTCTCCGACGACCAGGGCTACGGCGACCTGGGATGCTACGGCGGCACGGACCTGAAGACCCCGTGCATCGACCGGCTGGCCTGCGAAGGCGTCCGCTTCACCAACTACTACGCGGCCGCCGCCGAGTGCACGCCCACGCGGACCGCCCTTCTGACCGGGCGGTACCTGCACCGCGTGGGCGGCCTGGAGTGCGCCATCGGCACCGACAACGTCGGTCGCTACGACGACGCCATCCGCCTGGCCGAGGCCCGCGACCTGGGCCTGCCCGCCGAGCACTCGACGCTGCCCCGGATGCTCAAGGACCTCGGCTACACGACCGCCGTGTACGGCAAGTGGCACCTCGGGTACGAAGAGAAGTTCCTGCCCGCTCATCACGGCTTCGATCACTTCGTCGGCATCCTGGGCGGCAACTGCGACTACTTCCACCACGCGGAGGTCACCGGCCGCCACGTCCTCTTCGAGAACACCGAGCCCGTCAAGCGCGACGCGCACATGACCGACCTCATCACGGACGAGTCGGTGGCGTTCCTCAGGCGGCAGCGGGCCGAGTCGCCGTTCTTTCTCTACGTCGCCTACACCGCGCCGCACAGCCCGTACCAGGGACCGGACGACCGGCGTCCGGAGAGACT